>NZ_REBW01000159.1 GCF_007692535.1 Thioalkalivibrio sp.
GTAAGTTGGCGTAGGTCGGGTTAGCGCAGCGTAACCCGACGGGATCCTGGCCTCAGACGCGCAGACCGTCCCCGTCACCCGGGTCGATTCGCGGCCTCTGCGGATCCGGAACGTCGGTGGACAATTCCACTTCGCGCGTCTCGCCATCCTGCCAGACACGAAGCGTGGCGCGGGTGCCGGCGGGCGTTTGCCGCACCAGATCCAGGAACTGCATCGGTGACCCCGGAACCTCGCCGTTCACCTCGAGGATCATCGCGCCCGCGGCGATGCCCATTTCTGCTGCCTCACCAACGGCCCGGCTCACCAGGACTCCGCGCTGATCAGGCAAACGAAGCGCCTCACGCAGGTCCGGAGTCACCTCCCCAACGGTGACGCCGAGCGCCGTGACCACCTGCTGGTCCTCGGGCAAACCCTCGAATTCCAGCCCGCGCGTCGCCACCAGCACATCCGGCGCGACCAGAATGGAGGCACCGGTGCGTGCCGCCAGGGCCAACGCATCGCTGGGCCGGCTGTCGACTAGGACGCTCTCATCGCGGTCGGCAAGGCGCAGTTCGATCAAGCCCGTGTAGGTACTCCCGACCAGGGCATCCACCATCACGCGCTCCACCGTTCCACCCACGGAGTCGATCACATCGGCCAGAAGATCGTGGGTCATCGGTCGCGGTGTCGGCACTTCGCGCAGCGCCATCATGATGGCCAGGGCCTCGCTCGAACCAATACTGATCAGCACCACGTCGCCCGAGCCAGGTTCGCGCAGCAGAACGACTGGCGAACCGCTGACGCTCTCAAAACCCACCGTCGCCAGTTCGACCGCGATCATTTCGTCCAGCGGCACTGCCGGTTCCCGGGCACCGGACTGTGCCGAGGTCAACGCCAGGAGCAACACGGGAAACCACACCTTGATCTTCGCCAGGAACGCCATGACCCTCTCCCTTTGCTCTGTGTTTCTGCGACCCGCTCGCATGCGGTTCGTTCAATGCGGCCCAGGAGCCTGTCGGCTTACCCCCGGAAAGTCTCAAGGGTCTGCATGAGAATCACCCATACCAGGTAGCCGCCGTAGCCCAGCAGCATCCCCCCTGCCAGGATGGAGATCGGTCGGATACCCCGCTGTTCGGGCACCGGCTCGCCCTGGTCGCGCAGCCGGCGTTCCCGCAGCCACTGCCGCAGTCGCCACCAGGCAAACCAGATGAGAACGGCCAGCGTAAGAATCTTCCAAAGCATCAGTTACCTCCGGTACCGGCGCGCGATCGATCGTACGCCTCCGGCACAGGCCATTTGTCCCGGAACTGCTCGAGCAGGTATTCGGGGATGCGCCGCTCCAGGTAGCTGCGTCCGAAACCCTCCAGGAAGCCCACGTGGCCGCCAGACGCATGGCGTTCAAGTGTCACATGTTCGGATACTTCGTCGGGTTCCGGAAGACTTTCGCGTGTCATGAACGGGTCGTTCACGGCATTGATCAGAAGCGTCGGTATGCGGATGTCCCTGAGTACATGGATGCTGCTCGCGCGGTCATAATAATCATCGACGTCCCGGAAACCATGCAGCGGGGCCGTGACCCGGGCGTCGAACTGACGGAAGGTCCGCAGCTCCCGAATCCCCTCGGCGAGATCCGGACGCGCGAGCACATGGCACTTTTTCTGCCACTGGCGTCGCAGCTGCCGCAGGATGTGGCGCTGGTACAGCCGAGAGAGACCCCGGTCCAGCCGCTCCGCGGCGACGTGCAGCCGGAACGGGACCGAAACGGCCACCGCGCAAGCGACGCCAAGACTCTCCCCGCCCCGTGCGAGCGTATGCAACAGCGCGCTGCCGCCGAGTGAAACCCCCACCGCCGCCAGCCCGCGGCGGCTGTAACGCCGATGCAGTTCGCCCAGTACATACATCGGGTCATCACTCTCGCCCATGTGATAGCTGCGCAGCTTGCGGTTGGGTTCGCCCCCGGCACCGCGAAAATGCATGGTGCAGGGCCAGAATCCGCGCGCGTGCAGCGCCCGCATCAGGCCACGAGAGTAGACCGACTGGCTGCCGCCGCCCAGCCCGTGCAGCAGCACGACGATGGGTCCGCCCGGATCGGGCCCCCAATCCAGCGAGAGGAAATCCCCGTCCGGCAGCGTCATGTGCTGCCGGCGCAGCGTGATGCCGCGGCGCAGCCGCAGCGCGTTGGGGACGATCGTCTGCAGGTGTCCGCCCGGCAGCCACCAGGCAGGCCGGAAGCTCCGGCCCTGATCTTCAGCGGTCATGCGATGACCCGCGGAATGGCCTCCCCGGGCCGATCAACGGTACTGCCGCAGGTACCACCACTCGAAGGCCCGCTTCGCCCAGTGAAACACCGGGGTGGACGGGAGGATGACGTTACGCGTCTCCGTGCGCTTGACCAGGATTCCGCTGGTCCGGGTATCGACGATGCAGATCAACTCCGCCTTGAAGGTGTGGCTGGGTGCCTTGCCCTGGAACTCGCCAAGCAGATTTGCCACCGCGGCCTCGGCCTGGAGATCCGCCATGTGGGCCTGCTTCGGCAGCCAGTCCGGACCCGGGAAGCTGCCGGAATCGCCGGCCACGTAGACCTTGTCCTGCCCCGTCACCTGGCAGGAGGCGTTGGCCTGCAGCAGCCCGCCGTCGGAGCGCGGGAGATCGGTATTGTCGAACCAGGCGTTGCCGGTCATCCCCGGCATGAATACGATCAGGTCGGCCGCGAACTCGCCGCCCTCGGTGGTCACCTTGTCCGCCTCGAAACCCTTGAGCTTGTGCCCCAGATGGGTCTCGATATCCCGGCGCTTCATCTCGCGCATCAAACCCTCGACCGCTTTGGGACCCAGGCGGTTGCCCGGCTTGGGTGCCGGAGTGAAGAAGACCAGCTTGAACCGGTCGCGATCGCCACGCTTGCGCAGATGCTGATCGATGCCGAACATGAATTCGAAGATCGGCCCCCCGCGCATCGCCGCCGGCTCCTTCGGGTTGCCGGCAAAGCCGAAAGCGATCGTGCCGCCCTCCATGCCTGCCAGGCGATCACGTATCCGCACCGCCGCCTCCACGCCCTCGCAGGGCGTGATCGCGTGCTCGATACCCGGCAGCTTCTTCAGAAACCGCCCGCCCGAGGCAATGATCAGCCCGTCGTTGGCCACCTCGCCGGCATCGGTCAGCACCACCCGTCCGCCGTCCTTCAACCCGGTGACCGAGGCCGGATGGTAGGTCACGCCCTGGCGCTCGAAGAACGGCTTCAGATCGACGACCACGTCCTCGGGCGTGCGCAGGCCGGTGGGAATCCAGATCGTGCTCGGGTAGTAAACCAACTCGGGCTTCGGCGCGATTACGTCGATGCCAAGCGCACGATCGGCCGCGCGCAGCTTGCGGATGGCGGTCAGGGCGCCGAAACCGGCGCCTATCACGGTGATACGGGTCATGAGCGGGTCCCTGATGGCGTCAACTCCCTTATTGTATTGGGTCGGGCGCATCGAGGGCCAATGGCCGCAGTCGCCGGAATGCGCTGCCGCGCCAGGCCTCAATCACTAACTGTGTGGCGTCTCCGCCGGGTAGAATACCGGCCGCACCCCGTTGGAGAACCGACCGTGAACACCAGCCCCCTGCTGATCGGCGCAGCGGACCATGCGGTGGCGATCGACCCCCGGATGGCCAACCGCCATGGCTTGATCGCCGGCGCGACCGGCACGGGCAAGACCGTCACGCTTCAGGTCCTTGCCCAGGCCTTTTCGGATCTGGGCGTACCCGTCTTCGTACCCGATATCAAGGGTGATTTCTCCGGGGTGGCCGCGCCGGGATCCCCGAGCGACCGACTCACCGAGCGTGCGCAGCGCGTCGGCATCGAGCCGCTCGAACTCTACGGCGCACCCACCGTCTTCTGGGACATCTTCGGTGAGCACGGGCACCCCTGGCGCCTCACCGTCGCCGATTTCGGACCGGTGCTGCTAAGCCGCCTTCTGAACCTCAACGATACCCAGACCGGATTGATGCAACTGGTCTTCCGGGTCGCCGACGACAAGGGCTGGCTGCTGCTGGATCTGAAGGACCTGCGGGCAATGTTGGGCTGGGTGAACGAACATCGCCGCGAACTGACAGGCAACTACGGGAACGTGGCGCCGGCGAGCATCGGGGCCATCCAGCGCGCTCTGCTCACCCTCGAAAGCCAGGGCGGAGAACACTTCTTCGGAGAACCGGCAGTCACCCTGGAAGACTTCCTGCAGACCGACGCGGCAGGCAAGGGTGTCATCAACATCCTGCACGCCGAGCGCCTGTACCGGAACAGTCCATTGGTCTATTCGACGCTGCTGCTCTGGCTGCTGTCGGAGCTGTTCGAACAACTGCCCGAGGTCGGCGACCCGGACCGCCCCCGCTTCGTGCTCTTCTTCGACGAGGCTCACCTGCTCTTTGGTAACACGCCGCGCTCTCTGGTCGAGCGCATCGAACAGGTGGTGCGCCTGATCCGTTCCAAGGGCGTGGGCGTCTACTTCATCACCCAGAGTCCGGCCGACCTGCCCGAGAGCGTACTCGGGCAGCTGGGCAACCGCGTGCAGCACGCACTACGGGCGTTCACACCGCGCGATCAGCGTGCGGTACGGGTGGCCGCCCAGACCTTCCGCCCCAACCCAAAACTGGACACCGAGGCGGTGATCACTGAACTGGCGGTCGGCGAGGCGTTGGTCTCCGTCCTCGACGACAAGGGCACGCCAACGCCGGTTGAGCGCACGTTGATCCGGCCACCGTCCAGCCGCATGGGCCCGCTGTCGGACGAAGAGCGCCAGAACATCATCGCTGGATCGGTACTCGCCGGGATCTACGACGAACCCGTTGATCGGGAATCGGCCTACGAGATACTGAGGCGCCAGGCAGAGGCTGCTTTAGCCGAGGAACAGACCGTACAGACACGCCCGCAGGCCGCGGCTCCCGCACGGCGCCGTGCGCGCGGCGACAGCGTACTCACGGCCGCCGCAAAGAGCACGGCCCGGTCCTTCGGCACCCAGATCGGCCGCGAGGTCGTGCGCGGGCTGCTCGGTTCGCTGACCGGAAGCAAACGCTGATCACTTGCCTAGATGGTCGCGAAGCTGCACACGGGGACTCGTGGGGTCTTGACGGGCCCACCGTCTTCGTGTCATGAGGAACACTTGGCGCATCCGTGTCGGGCCGCATCGCCCCACCCGGGTTGACGCCAGCAGCTTGCTTCCACCCGAACCGGCCACCGATGCAGGGTTCGGGCTTCCGTCACATGAGGATCACGCCATGCCGCCCTGGAAGGGAAATATCAACGAACTGCTCAGTGCCGAGCAGATCCAGAAGATCGAGGAAACACTGGAGGGAGCACCCGCCGGGATCTGCGTCGACAAGCGGGGCATGAGACTGAACCGTTACCCGGGCTTGCTCTCGAACCTGAACGGCGAAGAAGAGCCGTTCAAGGTGATCGCGTCCGAGCGCCCGGTCACGGAGACCGGGCTGGTGCTGATCTCCACCATGCCGATACCCGAGATCGAGCGTGCGGTGCTCGTGATCAGTACCGACGAGAATTTCCAGCAACAGATCGAGGGACATGCCCTACCCTCGCGCACCGGAAAACGCGTGGAAGACAAGGACCAGAAGACGATCTTCTACTACAGCATCTTTCAGTCCGCCACTGCCCTGGGCCTCTAGGGGAAACGCTGATTTATCGGTGTTGCCTTGCCGCACACGGAAGTGCCGCCAGAATCGACCACCGCAGGTGGTTGATTCTAAAGCAAGTTGCAAATCGCATTTGCAGCGCAGTTCGCGCTGAGAAAGCCAGGATGGCTTGATTCGGCGCTTCCCTAGTGGGCCAGGCGCCAGCTCAGCGTTTGCCCGGCGCGCAGCGGAACACCCGCCTCCTCCCCGAAGCGCACCTCCTCGGGTACGGTCCACTCGGATTTCTCCAGAACCAGCGTGTCACGGTTGCGCGGCAGACGATAGAAATCGGGGCCGTGGAAGCTGGCAAAGGCCTCCAGTCGATCCAGCGCGCCCACCGCCTCGAAGACCTCTGCGTACAACTCGATCGCGGCGTGTGCCGTATAGATTCCGGCACAGCCGCAAGCGGACTCCTTCGCGTGCCGGGAATGCGGTGCGCTGTCGGTCCCGAGAAAGTACTTCGGGCTGCCCCCGGTTGCAGCCCCCACCAGAGCCTGCCGGTGTGTCTCCCGCTTCAGCAGCGGCAGACAGTAGTGATGCGGGCGCATCCCGCCCTGGAACATCGCGTTGCGGTTCAGCAGGAGGTGGTGCACGGTGATGGTCGCGGCGACGTTGTCCGACGCGTCGGCAACAAAATCCACCGCCGCGCGGGTGGTGATGTGCTCCAGCACGATCCGCAGTTCCGGGAAATCGCGCACCAGTGGCGTCAGCGTGCGTTCGATGAACACCGCCTCGCGATCGAACACATCCACCGCGGGGTCGATGGATTCGCCGTGCAGCAGCAGCGGCATCCCCTGCCGCTGCATCTCCTCGAACACGGGGTAGCAGCGCCGCGGGTCCGTGACCCCGCTGGCGGCGTTGGTGGTGGCCCCGGCGGGATAGTATTTCACCGCGTGGACCAGGTCGGTTTCGCGTGCGCGGGCGATCTCGGCCGGTGGCGTGGCCTCGGTCAGGTACAGCGTCATCAGGGGTTCGAAGGACAGGTCCGGGGGCACAGCCGCGAGGATCCGATCCCGATAGGCCAGTGCCTGCTCCGTCGTCACCACCGGCGGCTTCAGATTCGGCATCACGATCGCGCGGGCAAAGCGCCGGGCGGTGTCCGGCAGCACGCTGGCCAGCACGGCCTCATCGCGCAGGTGCAGATGCCAGTCGTCGGGACGGGTAATCTTCAATCGGTTCATGGCGTCCAGCGGATTGCGGGCTCGGTTCGAGTATTTCGCGCCAGTCTACCGGAAAGTCACAGGGGTTTCGGCCCATCGCCGGTATCGAGCCCACTAGCGGGGTCGGACCAAGCCAGGCCATTGATAGCAATGAAGAAACCCCCTATATAAGCCCCCAAAAAGAGCTTAAACGGGGGTTTTTGGCCCTGAAAACGGGCCATTAACGCATGTATGCTGCCACCCCATTGGCGGATGGTTCTCCAGGACCGCGCAGGCACGGCGTCTTTGACGGCAGCTTCCCGCGTTCGCCCTTAGCAGGCCATTTTCAGGGTCGAAAACCCGCCTTTAAGCCGAAAAATGACCTAAAAACTCCCATCTAACCGTATTAATATCATATACTTGCGCTGGTCCGACCCCCAGGAGACAACGGAGACCTCATGAGCATCGATATCAAGGCCCTGTTTGACGCCGAACCGAAATCGCCACTGTATGTGGCCATCAACCGCGTGATGGTGGAGAACAACCCCAACCTGATGCGCATGATGCGCCAGGCCAGTTCCGAGATGTGCCTCGCGACCGCGCTGACACCGGGGTTCCAGGGCTTCGACCTGATGCGCCAGACCGGCAGCTGCCCGATGGGCATGCGCTGGGGCGCAAGCACCGACATGACCCAGGAGCTCTCCCACATCTGGATCGACCAGTTCACCTACTGGGACAGCCTGGAGGCGCACGAAGACTTCCACGAAACCTTCGAGGACGTGGTCGTCACCGCCTGCGACAAGTGCGGCAACGTGCTCCTGGATGGACCCGAGGAACCGGTCTACCGCATCGTGAAGAGCCACATGCCCAAGCTGGTGTCGCTGAACCAGTTCGAACACGCGCGGGCTGCCGGGCGAGACCTGGCGCACATCGCTGTGGACTCCGGCCACACCGTGACCGTGTTGGCAACCCATCACGTGCGTCCGGGCAAGGAAGCGGAGTTCGAAGAAGGTGAGACCCAGACCATGGAGCTCCTGCGCGAGACCAACGGCATGATCGGCTACCAGATCCTGAAGCGCGTCGGCATCTCGACGCTGGGATCGGGGCACGCGACCGTGGATTCGATCATGGAGCGCATGAAGGACACGCCCGGGGCCAAGCTGCAGCGCACCGCCGAGGTCTGGGAGGGCTACACCATCCCTGCGGAATACGTGGTGATGGTGGAATGGGAGAGTCTCGATGCAGCACAGCGCGGCATGCCGCATGTGAACGTGAAGCCGGAAATCCTGTTCGTTCATGGACCCAAGGTCTTCAACAACTGCATCCGCATGCCCACCGTGCGCATGGCCGTATCCATGTTCACGGAGCAGACGTATCGGGAGGTACTCCAGCAGGCTTGACGCAGCACACGCGCGCCCTCGCCCCCTTTGGACACGGTTGGGCGATGGGCAGCGCGCGCCAGGAAAACCCCGGGCCGGTGCTTGCAGCCTGTCGGACTTGGGCTGCTCCTGCTGCGCCGGTAGGAGGAGCGGTGCATTTTCCCTGATCTCTCGTTGCTTAGAACCACTATGCGCCTCGATATCATGAAAAA
>NZ_REBW01000077.1 GCF_007692535.1 Thioalkalivibrio sp.
GCCTGCCCCGTGGTGATCAAGGAGATCCTGTTCCGCGCTGCCGAACGCGCCCAGGTACACGTGACGCTGGTGGCCAATCAGCCGGTCCGGGTTCCTCCGTCCCGCTATGTCCGGATGCTGCAGGTGGGTTCGGGGTTCGATGTGGCCGACAACGAGATTGTTGCCCGTCTGGAGCCCGGCGACCTGGTCGTCACCGCCGATATTCCCCTGGCCGCCGAGGTCATCGACAAGGGTGGACACGCCCTCAACCCGCGCGGTGAAATGTACAGTGCCGACACCATCCGATCGCGCCTCGACATCAGGGACTTCATGGAGACCCTGCGCGCCTCCGGGGTCGATACCGGTGGCCCGGCGACGCTGAACCAGCGCGATCGCCAGGCCTTTGCCAATCAGCTGGATCGCTTTCTCCAACGCCATATCATGCGACGGCAACAGGAGAATCCGGCGGCGCGAGACACGTGACTCCCACCCACCCGCGAAATCCAAGGAACCGATACATGAGTGAATCCATCGACGCGCAATGTCTGGACCAGCTTTTCTTCGATGCCCGAACCCACAACGAATGGCAGGAGCGGCCCGTCAGCGACGAATTGCTGCGGGAACTCTTCGATGTCCTGCGCTGGGCGCCGACCAGCGCCAACTGCAGCCCGGCGCGCATCGTTTTCGTCAAGAGCCCCGAGGCCAAGGCCAGGCTTTTGCCTGCCTTGATCGAGGGCAATGTCGAGAAGACCCGCACCGCCCCGGTTACCGCGATCATCGGTTACGACCTCGAGTTTCACGAGCACCTGCCGAAGCTCTTTCCGCACACCGATGCCCGTGCCTGGTTCGTTGGCAACGAGCCCCTGATCGAGGCCACGGCCTTTCGCAACGGCACCTTGCAGGGTGCGTACCTGATCATGGCAGCTCGCGCGCTGGGCCTGGATTGTGGGCCGATGTCGGGCTTCGACGCGGACCAGGTCAACGAGGCCTTCTTCGCCGGCACCAGCACCCGGGTGAATTTTCTGTGCAACCTGGGCTATGGCCGACCCGAGGCCCTGTTCCCGCGCAGTCCCCGTTTCGAGTTCGAGGACGTCTGCAGGGTTGAATAGGCCGGGGAGGGCAGGGGTGCGGGCCATTGCCTGAGGTGGCCGCGCCCGTGAACACCGGGGAGGGCGGTAAATCTGATATCTTCGCAGGGCATCGACACCGACGACCTCGCCAGACCCGGATTTCCCTCCCGTGACCAAAGCCATGACCCCCGTCCGCCAGCGCCTCGTCGCGGAGGCCGTCCGCCTGGAAGAAGACCGTCTGGGCAGGATCCTCGACGATCCGGCAGCGGACGCGCGCGCGCGCGAGGCCGGAGGCGACTTCGAGCAGCGGCTGGTGCGACGCGCAGGCGAGATGGCCCTGGGCCGCCGTTTTGCGGGCACGCTCGAGAGTCTGAACCAGATCCGCTTCTGGTTGCTCCTTGGGGCGGTGGTGCTGGCGTTCCTAGCCGGGATGGGCTCTGCCGCAGCGGTCTTCGGCCAGGATGCCACGGTAAACATCGGTTGGGCTCTGTCGGCACTGCTGGGTCTGCAGCTCCTGATGCTGCTGCTTTGGCTCGTCTTTACCCTGTACCGACCGAAGGGCGGCGGCGGCGCCCTGGGTCGGGCGGCGCTGGCGGCGGTGCACGCGCTGGGGCGGCGCCTGTCGCGACGGCCGGAGTCCGCCGTGGTGCTGTCCGCCAGCGTAGGGCTGCTGCGCCGGGGAGGTTTCGGGCGCTGGGTCGCCAGCGCCCTCACCCACGGCCTCTGGGCCATGTTCTGCCTGGGTGCCTTGCTCGGTGCGGTATTCGCTCTCAGTGTCCGGCAATACGAGTTCGTCTGGGGCACCACCCTCCTCACCGAGGGCAGTTTCGTCGCGCTGGTGGCGATGCTGGGGGCCCCGGCGCAGTCGCTGGGCTGGCCGATGCCCGACGCGGAGATCGTGCGCGCAAGCCGCATCGGCCTCGACGGCGCAGTCGGCCGTGAACTCTGGTCGGGGCTGCTGCTTTCTTCGATCCTCTTCTATGGCCTTCTGCCGCGGGCGCTCCTCACCCTGATCAGCCTGCTGCTGGTCCGGCGAGCGGCCGGGCGGCTGCGGCTCGACACCAGCCTTCCCGGTTATGCGCGCCTGTCGGACCGGCTCGGTGCGCACGCGCGCTCGATCGGCGTGCTGGATCCGCGACCGCCCGAGGCACCAGGGCTGGAACCGGCGTCGAGGTCCAGGCCGGCGCCGGTGCACGGGCGGGTGCTGTTGATCGGTCTGGAATTGGAACGCGGCAGCAACGACTGGCCACCCCGCCTTTCTGGGGTGGACTGGATCACGCTCGGCCGCGCGGACGACCGGTCCCAGCGCCGCGACGTGCTCTCCGCGCTGCGCGCACGGGATACGGCCCCCGGCGTTGTTCTGGTTCTTTGCTCCCTCGCACGCACCCCGGACCGCGGCGCCGAGCGCTTCTTTGCCGCGGTGCGCGAGCAGACAAAGGCTCCGGTCTGGGCCCTGCTCGACGAGGGCGGCACGCTCGCCGCGCGGGGCATCGAGCGCGCCGGAAGGCTTCGGCAGTGGCAGCTGGCGGGGGCACGCGCCGGCCTCGATTACGTGCTCGAGGTCGATCTGGACGACCCGCGCCATCCGGGTACCCGGGAACTGGTGGAACTGGTGGGTCAGGGAGTGGCAGAGGGATGAGCGCGATGGTGAAGGTGGTCGTGGTTGGGCACACCAATACGGGCAAGACGTCCCTGCTCCGGACGCTGTCGCGCGACGAGGCCTTTGGCCATGTCTCCGACGAGCCGGCGACCACGCGCCAGGTGGAGGGAATCCAGTTGCTACTGTCCAACGGCGAGCCGGTGATGCTGCTGCTGGACACGCCGGGCCTGGAGGATCCGGACGGGGTGCTGGACGCGCTGGATCGCCTCGCGGGTCCGGAGCGCTTCGACGCGCCCGAACGCGTGCGCCGGTTCCTCGACGGCCCGGAGGCGGCCACCCGCTACGAGCAGGAGGCCAAGGTTCTGCGGCAGATGCTGGACAGTGACGCTGCGATCTATGTGATCGACTGCCGCGAGCCGGTGCTCGGGAAATACCGGGAGGAGCTGACCATCCTCACCTACTGCGCGATCCCGGTGCTGCCCGTGCTGAACTTCGTGGCCAACCCGGCGAGCCGGGAGCCGGAGTGGCGGGAGCAACTGGCCCGACTGAACCTGCATGCCGTCGTCGCCTTCGACACCGTGGTCTTCGACGAGGCCGGCGAACGGCGGCTGTACGAGAAACTGCGCACGCTGCTGGATGCCTACGATCAGCCCCTGCAACGGCTGATCGAGGATCGACGCCAGCAGGGGGAGTGGCTTCGGCGTGCCGCTGCCGAGTACCTGGCCGAGTTGTTGATCGACACCGCCGGCTGCTTGCGGATCATCCCCGGGGACCTCGAGGCCGCGAAGCTGCGGGAAATGATCCTGCGCAACCAGGATGCGGTGCGACAGCGCGAACAGCGCAGTGTCGATGCCCTATTGCGGCTCTTCCGGTTCAGCAGCAGCCACTACGATCACGCGCACCTGCCGTTGGTGAACGGCGCGTGGGGCATGGACTTGTTCAATCCCGATGCCCTGAAGCACTACGGAATGCGAATGGGTGGAGGCGCGGCTGCGGGGGCGGCTGCCGGCGCGGCTGTGGATGCCGCCACTCTCGGCGTGACACTGGGCCTGGGCACGCTGACCGGCACCGCGGTCGGGGCTGTCCTCGGCACTTCGCTGCCGCTGCACAGGCGGGTCTGGGGGCGCCTGCACGGCTTTTCCGAATGGCGCGTGTCCGACGACACCCTGCGTCTTCTGATCGTCCGCCAGATGGCCCTGATCCGGGCCCTGCTGCGCCGTGGCCATGCGGCCCAGGGGGCCCTGGCCTCGGGTGGCGGCCCGGAATCACGTTGGGCGCGCGGACCATTGCCGCGGCCAATGCGGGAGGCCCGGCTGAAACCGAAGTGGTCGCGCCTGAATCCGGAGCTCTTCGACCCGACCCGGGGTGATCGGCAGCTGGCGGTCCAGCGGCTGACGGAGGAGATTCTGGCGGAGTTGTCCGAGCAGGAAGCAAACTGAAGGCGCGGCGTTATTCTTCCGTGATCTTTTCGTCCGTCGCCGCCGCCGGGGCGCTCTTTTCCTTGCGACTCTCGCGGATCTCCATCACCCGGTCCAGGCCCTTGATCCTCTGCGCATGCACGACTTCGAGCTTACCCTGGAGTTCCTTGCGCTGTTCTTCATCCGGGTTGTCCTCGAGCTTCTCGCGCAGCTTGCGTTCCTTGGTCTTCAGCTTCTTCAGCACCTCGCGGATGGCGGCGAGTTCGTCGCTCTGAACGTTCCGGTCCTTGTCCATGAAGTTGGCGAGTTTCGCGAGCAGTTTTTTGGTTTTCATCAGCGTGCCTCTCTAGCAGTCTTACCGCTCTGTTCAGAACCGGTGGCCATGCGCTCGATTTCCCTGTCGTCGAGTGCCAGCAACTCCTCGGCGATCCGGTCCGCAGGTTCGTCTGAAAACAGGAGCACGTGCGCCGCTCCCACCAGCTTCTCGCCAAGCCGATACGCGTAGGCCTCGTCGTTCATCAGCGATGTGGCGATATGCGGCGGGATTCTTCGCTCCCGAACCATCCTGTTGATGCTGTCCAGACGTTCGCGGCTCGTCTTCTCCAGCGAGAGTTTAAGCGAATCCAGTGACAGACTGGTGATGGCGCCCGGCTCCTCCGTGCGCAGCTCCCGGATCTCCCGCAGCAGCTTGGCGATCTGCACGCGCAGGGCGTCGTAGTGCTCGCGTACCGGCGGGTTGGGCGAGACGCCGAAGCGCGACAGGTTCTTGTGCAGATGCTTCATGGCCTTGACCGCCTCGACGATATCGCGACTGGCCTGTTGCAGGCTGTAGAGGCGGTCGGTCCACTGCTGCGGAATCTCGCGGTCCTGCACGTTGCCGATGAAATCGACAATGGCGTTGTAGAGGCTCTTGATCTTCTTTTCGTACACGTCGTCCACGTCCAGCGGCATGATGCGCCGGGTGCTGCGGACCGCGTCGGAAAGCGAGGCATCGGAGTCGATGACGCGCCTGCGCAGGCTCAGGCCGTGGGAGATCAGCACGTGGGCATTGTCGTAGAGGTGTGCGACTTCATTGCGCACCGCCGCCACGGCCGTGGCGGGGGTCTTCAGCGCCTCGGGAAAGAGAAAGCGGGGCTGTTCGGCGGGCGGCGGTACGAAGTGCACGTAGCGGATCAAGGCACGCTCCAGCTGCTTGACGAAGGGGACGAGGAGCATCACCCCGAGCAGGTTGAAAAGGGTGTGGAACAGCGCCAGTTTCAGCAGGAAGTCGTCCTCGGCGATACCGATCAGGTCACTGATCCAGTCCACCGCCCAGACCATCTGATCGATCAGCGCAATCGCCACCGCGGCGGTCATCACGTTGAAGAGGACGTGAGCGACCGCCAGGCGCTTGCCGCCCAGGTTGGCGGTCAGGCCCCCGAGAGCGGTGGTGAAGGCGCTCCCGAGGTTGGCGCCGATGGCCAGCGCCAGGGCATTGTCGTAGGTCACCTGTCCGGCCGCCAGCGCCGCGATGATGACCAGCAGGGTGGCATGGCTGGACTGCATGATCACGGTGACTGCCATCCCGATGGCGGTGAACAGCAGCAGGCCGGCCAGGCCCGGGACCGCGTAGGCGGAGAGATCGAATCCCTCCTGCAGGGCGTCGAAGCCCTCCTTCATGTAGGCGATGCCGAGGAACAGGAAGCCGATGCCGAGGAGCAGGTAGCCAACGCCCTTGAGTTCCCGGCTTCTGTTGAGCAGCAGAATGACCCCGAAGACGAGCATGGGCATTGCGTAGGCGGCGATGTCGACCCGCAGCCCCAGTCCGGCGATCAGCCAGGCCCCGGTGGTGGTGCCCAGATTTGCGCCCATGATGATGCCGATCCCGGCCGCCAGGGAGATCATCTCGGCACTGACGAAGGAGATCGTGATCAGTGACACCAGGGTGCTGGACTGCATCAGCGTGGTGCTGCCGAGGCCAAAGGCAACGCTCTTCCACAGGCGGTCGGTGGATCGGCGCAGCACGATCTCCAGCGCGCCCCCGGTGAAGGCCTTGAACCCCGATTCCAGGGACATCATGCCGAACAGGAAGAGAGCGATGCCCGCCGCGATCTCCTTGAGATCGGGGCTAACCCAGAAGCCGTAGCCCAGGACCAGGAAGACCGCAGTCAGCAGGAGCGAGCGCTGCATCGGCTCAGCGACCCGGTTCCACAGGCCGCCGCACGGCGTCCCGCAGGAAGGCCGTGACGTCGGCGCGGCTGCCGACGAACAACGGGGCACCGATGTCGCCCTGGCGCTTCAGGGCGTGGTCGTACAGCGGGTCGTAGTACTCCGCCAGCAGGGCGCGGATCCAGCCTCGGTGCGCCTCGACCGCGCCGCTGCGGGCCTGTTCGTCGAGTGCGGACTGGAGGGCCTGGCGCAGCTCCTGGTGACGGGCGTCGCCGAGGCGGTTGCGGATCCGGTCCAGCGAGGCCAGGAGTTCGGCACCGAGCCGGTCCAGCGCCTCGGCCTCGCCGTGGAACTGTATATATTCGGCGAGCGGCCCGGAAACGTAGTCGTCCAGGGTCACCTGCACGCGGCTCTCCAGCGGCTCCTCGATGAACACGCGGGGCGAGGCCTTCATCCGGAGGTACAGCGACGGAGGAACCAGCCGGTGGCCGACCAACTTGCTCTCGTCCTCCACAACCACCGGGCGGCGTCCACCCGTTTCCTGCAGGGCATGCAGCCGCAGCAGGGAGATCGCGAGCCGGTTTTCGAAATCGGGTTGGGTGGGCTGTCCTCCGGGACGGCGCCCGAACGCCGAGCCGCGGTGGCGGGCCAGTCCCTCCAGGTCCACGGCGTGGTCGATCGCTTCGATCACGCGGGTCTTGCCGGTGCCGCTGCGGCCCGACAGGAGCAGCAGCGGCAGGGCTGCCGAGGTCTGCTCGAGACTGTCGAGAAGGAATCGGCGCATGGCCTTGTAGCCGCCCCGGATCCGCGGGATCGGGCGGCCGGCCTGCGCCAGCCACTCCTGCACGGTGCCCGAGCGCATGCCGCCGCGGAAACAGTAGAGCTGGCCGTCCGGATGCCGTTCACACCAGCGCAGCCAGCTTTGCAGGCGGGCCTCGCGCGTTGTGCCGCCGACCAGGGCATGACCGAGTTCGATCGCGGCCGGCTGCCCCTCCTCGTTGTATCGAAGGCCGACCTCGTGGCGCTCGGTGTCGGTCAGCAGTGGCAGGTTGTGGGCATTGGGAAAGGCACCCTGTGCGAATTCCACGGGCGCGCGCACATCCAGCAACGGAACGTCGCGCAGGAAGAGATCGAGATAGTTGCTGGTGAGGGTTTGTGTCATGGTATCCGGGCAGAGCTTATGACTTCGCCGCCGATAACGCCACCGGATTCTTATGGGGGTTGCCTGGTCAACCCCCACGGCCTCGGAGCGCGCTACCCCGAAATCCTGAAAGCCTTGGCGTCCATGGAGTGCGGCGGCTTGCCGCCGCTTTGGGGGTCGGGCTGGTCCCGGCGCCGGACAGCGGGAGCAAGCTCCCGCACTCCATAAGGCGGCGGGGGCGGAAAAGTCCGCAGGCCGTCATCCGCCGCACGGCGCGTGGGTGGCCCCAGACGCAGGATTCGTGTTGAGATTGTCGAGTCAGGAAGGGGATGCCGTTGCCCAACGGTGCTGCACTGGCGAGGAGGGATGTGACCATGATCAGGCTTCTCGTAGTTCTTCTGGCTGCCACATTGCTGGGCTGCGCGGCCATGGAAGTCACCAGGGATCCCGCGTCCCCGTTTTTCGTGATTCCCGAGGGTTCCGTAATCGAACTCCATCAGCCGTTGGAGATCCGGCCCGGCACTGCGCGGACCTGGCTGCAGCGCGGTCGGGTCGCGGCGGGTCATGACTGGTATGCGCCCAGCTGCAACCTGGAGATCCGCACCCTGGATCGTGAACGCAGCCAGATGGTGCAGCCCGGAACCTTCGTGATCCGACGCGTGCAGCAGATGGAGGAATGGGTTGAGCTGCCACGACCGGAAGTGCAGCTCGCCGCCGTGGGGTTCGGCGTTGGCTTGGGGTTGGCCGATTACGATGACGGTGGGGTGATGGGCATGTGGCGCGGTTACCATCTCTGGCTGGAGAGCGAGGAGCAGCCCGACGTGCTGCGGATGACCTGTAAGGGCGCGTTTGCGCCTGCATGGGAGGCCCGCCCGCCCAGTCTCGACGACCTGCGTGCCATCTTCGGCGAGATCGCCACCCTGCATCTGCCCTGACGCCCCTGGACGCGCTAGGTTTGATGCAG
>NZ_REBW01000140.1 GCF_007692535.1 Thioalkalivibrio sp.
GCGAGTACCTGGAAGAGGACGACATCGAGCGTTTCGAGGACGTCTACGACCGTTAGCCCGCGGTAGCAGTGCCGGGGACGACGCTATTTTGCGCCCATGGGTGGGGTGCGAGGCCCGTCGGGTTACGCCCTTTGGGCTAACCCGACCTACGGTTTGTGGCTTTTCATCGTCAGGGGCGGCGCAGGGCCATGAAAGTTAACGTGAAATTCACGGTCCAGCTCTGTAGGTCGGGTTAGCGCAGCGTAACCCGACGTGCCGGGGACGGCGATGCATTTTCGGCCTTGGGTGGGTACCAGACCCGTCGGGTTACGCCCTTTGGGCTAACCCGACCTACAGGTCGCTCCCCAAGGCGGCGGCAAGTCGCCGCACTCCATCGGCGCTTGTGCTTTCATCATTCGGGGTGGCGCGCCTTTTCATCGTCAGGGGTTGCGTGGGGTTATGAACGTTAGCCCTCGGTAGCAGCCCTGTCCTTCCGGCGATTGGGTGTCCTGCACAAAAAAACCCCGCCGGAGCGGGGTTCGTTTGTTGCAGCATGTGGGCCGGTTTTTACCGGATCACGCTCTTCAGGATGGCTTCGTTTTCCTGGGTGGCTTCGGCCATCACCGAGGCGACGGTGCCGCCGAAGGCCTGGGCCATCAGGCTGGTGTTCATCCGCGACACGATGACTCGGCCGTCGGAGGTTTCATACACCGACACGCGGCAGGGCATCATCGAGGTCACGACCTTGGCACGGTCCTCGGCGAGGATCTTGCCGGCGTGGTGCGGCTGGCAGAGTTCCAGTACGGCGACGCGATCGACTTCGTAGCCGTAGGGACTCACGGCGTCGTGGATCATGTGCACCGTGGGCACCTTCCAGTCCTGTTCGATGGCGGTCTGCGTGATCAGTTCGACCGTGTCCTCGAAGTTGAAGAGGCTTTCGTCCTCCGAAATCATCAGGTTGGGGGCGGCCGAGAAAGCCGTCAGCATCATCGCGGCGACGCCTACCAGGAATCCACCGATTCCGGTCATGATGAAACGCTTGGTCATGATTTGTTCTCCATTTTTCAATCGTTTTGGTTGAGTCGGCCTCACGGCCATTCAAATATATTAGCGAATGCTAATTGATGGAGGGCATCATGCCACAGGCGCCGGAGGGCTTCAAGCGCATTTTTTCGATCGGTTGGGAGGTTTGCGCGCCATTTCGTGTACCTGGATCGCCAGCATGGCTCGGATTCCGCGCCGGCGATTGACAACTTTCGACGAATCCGTCGTTAATGGGGCTCATGCACAAGGGGAGACGGCGATGGATATCAGCAGCATGGAGCTCAACCGTGGCTGGGGGCTGTTCGGTCGGGGCTGGAACAACTTCAAGACCGACCCGCTCACCTGGATCCTGGTCGTGGTGATCTTCTTTCTGATCAGCCTGGTGCTGAACCTGATCCCGCTGCTCGGTGGCGTGCTGATGGCAGTCATCTCGCCGGCGCTGATCGCCGGGTTCATGAAGATCGCGCATGACATCGAGCAGGGTGAGAAGGTAGGTGTAGGCCACCTGTTCCAGCCGATCCAGGATTCCGAGCGCCGTGTCCCGCTCCTGCTGCTCGGCCTCGTGGCCCTGGTGGCCACCATCGTGATGGCGGTATTGATGGCGGTATTCGTCGGCGGCGCCATGCAGATGGGCGCCACGGGTGATGCAATCAGCATGCCGCTGGCCGGCGTCGGGTTCTTTGGGATGATCGTGATCTTCCTGATGTATCTGGTGGTCTTCGCGATGCTGGCGTTCTCGATTCCGCTGGTGTACTTCCGTGGCGTGGAACTGGGTGATGCCATCGTCGCGAGCATCAAGGGCACGATCGCGAACATCGGGCCGTTGGTGATTTTCAGCCTGATCTATTTCGTGCTGGCGTTCTTCGCGATGCTTCCCTTCGGACTTGGCTTTCTGATTCTTGGTCCGGTGGTCTTCGCCGCGGTGTACGGAGCCTACACGGAGATTTTCACGGGCTCGGTGGAGCCGGAGGTGATCGAGGCCGAGGAGGCCTGAGGACTTCCCGCCGCCCGCCCCTTATGGAGTGCGGCGGCTTGCCGCCGCTTTGGGGTTGGGGCGGCTTTCGGGGCTGAAAGCGGGAGCGAGCTCCCGCGCTCCATAGGAAGCTCTGCTCAGTCTTTCTTGGGCAACTCGGCGGATTCCGTGCTGGTCGCGTCGGCGCCGGCGGGCTTGTCGCTCCGGCCTTCCTTCTGCGCGCGCTTTTCGGCGAGGAGCCGTTCTTCCGCTTCGAGCCGGTCGAGTTCGACGTCCATTTCGTCCGGGCTGAGGGGGCGGAATTCGCTGGTCGCGGTGCTGGCCTTCGCGGATGCGCCGGCGCTTGCCGCGGCGGCTCCGGAGGCGGTCGCCGAGCCGCTGGTCGTGGGTCGCGGGGTCGTGCCGCCGGCGCGCGGGGTCTTTCCGCCCGGACCCGGGCCGCCACGCCGCGGTCCGGCTCCTGGCCCACCTCTGCGTGGATCGTCGTCAGGGCCGTCCCCGTCAGCATCGTCGTCAATTCCCTCGGCGGCTCTGCGCTCGGCCTTGCGCTTTTCCATGATCCTGGAAAGGATCAGCCCGATCTCGAACAGAATCCACATCGGCAGCGCCAGCAGCGTCTGGGAGATGATGTCGGGGGGCGTCAGGATCATGCCGATCACGAAGGTGCCGACGATGACGTAGGGGCGCTTGCTGGCCAGCTTCTCCGGGGTGGTCGCGCCCATCTGCACCAGCAGGATCGTCGCGATCGGTACCTCGAAGGCGATGCCGAAGGCGATGAACAGCATGATCACGAAGTCGAGGTAGCGCGAGATGTCGGTCATCACCGCCACGCCCTCGGGCGCGGTCGCAGTGAAGAAGGCAAAGATCAGCGGGAACACCACGAAATAGGCGAACGCCATGCCGAGGTAGAAGAGGATGGTGGACGATGCCACCAGCGGCCCGGCCATCTTCTTCTCGTGCTTGTACAGGCCGGGTGCAATGAAGGCCCAGAGCTGGTAGAGGGTGTACGGGATTGTCAGCACGACCGCCAGCAGCAGGACCAGCTTGAACGGGATCAGGAAGGGCGCCGCGACCTCGATCGCGATCATGCTGGTGCCCTCGGGGAGGTGCACCATCAGCGGGGTCGCGAGGTAGGTGTAGATCTGGTTCGCGAACGGGAACAGCATCAGGAACACGACCAGAATCGCCAGGAACATGCGCAGGATCCGGTCGCGCAGTTCGATCAGATGACTGAGTAGGGTCTCGGTGGCCTCGGTGCTGGGCTCGCCGGTGGTCTTGCCGTTGCTCATGCCTTGTTCGCGGTCCCGTCGCCGTCGGTATCCGCTTCCTCAGTCGGCTTGCGCTCCACCGGCTGCGGTGGCGGCGCGTCGGTCAGCAGATCGCCATCGAGGTTGCCCGCGACCGGCACACGCTTGATGCGCGGGCGACCGTCGACCTTTTTCTCGGGTTTGTCCGATTTCCTTGTCGGGTCTGCGCCCATGGATGTCGCGGGACGGCCCTCGGGGTCCAGTTTCTTCTTCTTCGCCTTGTCGTCCGCCACGTCATCGAGATTTTCGCGCAGGGTCTCCTCGGTCTCTTTCAGATCCTCGCGCAGGGTCTCTTCGGTTTCCTGCATCATGCTCTTCAGTTCCTGGATCTCCTCCTCCTGGCCCTTGAGCATCTTGCGCAGCTCCTCGGTCTGCAGCTCCTGCTCGATGTCCGAGCGCACGCTGTTCACGAAGCGCCGCGCCTTGCCGACGAAGCGCCCGATCTCGCGCGCAAGCCCGGGCAGGCGCTCCGGCCCGACCACCAGCAGCGCGACCAGGGTGATGATCAGGATTTCCCAGAAGCCGATATCGAACATGGTCTACCCGACGGGTTCCGCGTGGTGTTGCCGAGCCCGGTTCAGGGCTGGCTGCCGCCGCTCTGACCGCCCGGCTGGGATTCCTTCTTCGTTTCCGCATCGATCACGCGGCCTTTCTTCTGATCCTCGACTTTAGGGATCTCCTCGCCTTCGCGACGCTCGGTATCGTCCTTGTCCGCCCCCTCCCCCTCCTCTTCGCCATCGGGATTCTTCACCGAGTGGCGGAAGTTCTTGATGGCGGAACCGAGGTCACCGCCCATGTTGCGCAGCTTCTTGGTGCCGAACAGGAGCACTACGATGAGCAGGATGATGAGAAGCTGCCAGATGCTGATACCGCCGATCCCCATGGGATGCCTCCGAAGACGATGAAAACGTGAACCTGAATAGTGGTAGACCCTGAATCAACCCGAGCGTTTGCCCGCTGCGCCGCGATTCGCCTTTTCGGTGATGCCGGAGAGGCCGAAGCGGCGGCCGAGCTCGCCCAGTACGTCATCCGGGTGCAGTCCGCGCGCAGACAATACCACGAGTGCGTGGAACCAGAGGTCCGCCATCTCCGAGACCAGGGCTGCGTCGTCCGGGTTCTTGGCGGCGATGACCGTTTCGGTGGCCTCCTCGCCGAGCTTCTTCAGCATCACGTCGAGGCCGCGGTGGTGCAGCGAGGCGACGTAGGACGTCTCCGGATCCGCCTGCCGCCGTTGCTCGATGACCTCGGCGAGCCGCTGCAGGATCTCGCCACTCATGCGTCGGTCCCGCGCGGTGGACGCACCGGCACGCCGGCCGCGGCCATGGCCGCCTTGACCTCCGCCACCGTGTGCTGGCCGAAGTGGAAGATGCTGGCGGCGAGGACCGCGTCGGCGTGGCCATCGACCACCCCTGCGACCAGGTGCGCGAGTTCGCCGACCCCGCCCGAGGCGATCACCGGGATGCTCACCGCGTCGCTCACCGTGCGGGTCAGGTCGAGATCGAAGCCGATCCGGGTGCCGTCGCGGTCCATGCTGGTCAGCAGGATCTCGCCGGCGCCCAGCTGCACCATCTTCTGCGCCCAGGCCACCGCGTCGATGCCGGTACCGCGGCGCCCGCCGTGGGTGAACACCTCCCAGTGCGGAAATTCGGCGTCGTCCTGCACCTGCTTGGCGTCGATCGCCACGACGATGCACTGGCTGCCGACGCGCGTCGCCGCCTCGGCCACCAGTTCCGGCCGCTGTACCGCGGCGGTGTTGATCGAGACCTTGTCGGCGCCCGCGTTCAGCAGGCGCCGGATGTCGGCGACCTCGCGGATGCCGCCGCCGACCGTCAGCGGGATGAACACCTGTTCCGCGACCTGTTCGACCACGTGCACGATGGTCTCGCGCTCGTCGCTGCTCGCGGTGATGTCGAGGAAGGTGATCTCGTCGGCGCCCTGCGCGTCATAGCGGCGGGCCACTTCCACCGGGTCCCCGGCGTCGCGGATGCCGACGAAGTTCACGCCCTTGACCACGCGGCCGGCGTCGACGTCGAGGCAGGGGATGATGCGGCGCGCCAGCATGGGTCAGGCCTGCCCCGCGGCCAGTGCGATCGCTTCCTGCAGGGTGAACGTCTCCTCGTACAGGGCTCGGCCGACGATCACACCGTCGATGCCATCGTCCTCGTGTTCGAGCAGGCGCCGGATGTCGTCCAGCGAGCTGACCCCGCCGGAGGCGATCACCGGAATCCGGACCCCCTGGGCCAGACGTGCGGTGGCCTCGACGTTCACGCCCTGCATCATGCCGTCGCGGCTGATGTCGGTGTAGACGATCGCCATCACGCCATCGCTCTCGAAGTGCTGCGCGAGGTCGATCACGTCGTGGTGCGAGAGCTTGGACCAGCCGTCGACCGCCAGCTTGCCGTCGCGGGCGTCGAGCCCGACGATGATGCGGCCCGGGAATTCCAGGCACAGGTCGTTGACGAAGTGCGGTGCGCTGACTGCCTTGGTGCCGATGATCACGAACTCGACCCCGGCCTCCAGGTAGGCCAGCACCGTGTCGTCGTCGCGGATGCCGCCGCCGACCTGGATGCGCAGGTCCGGGTAGGCCTCGGCAATGGCGTGGATGACCTCGGCGTTTTTCGGGATGCCGGCGAAGGCGCCGTCGAGGTCGACGATGTGCAGGCGCTCGGCGCCGGCATCGACCCAGCGCCCGGCCATGGCTACCGGGTCTTCACCGAATACCGTGGATTCCTCCATGCGCCCCTGGCGCAGGCGCACGCACTTGCCTTCCTTGAGATCAATCGCGGGTATGACCAGCATCATCGACTCCATTGATGGTGATACTGCAGGACGAGCGAAAACGCGGCGAATCCTGTGGCCCGCGGTGCGGGTGCGTGGCCCGGAGGACGCTCATCGCCAGGCGCCGTCCCAGCGCAGGAAGTTGTTGAGAAGTCGCAGGCCGTCGGCCGCGCTCTTCTCCGGATGGCACTGCATCGCGAACATCGATCCGCGTGCGATCACCGACGCGAACGGGTCTCCGTAGTCGGTCTCGCCGACGACGTCCTCGGCCCGCGTCGGCAGCACCCGGTAGCTGTGCACGAAATAGAACCAGGGTTCGCGCGGCAGTCCTTGCCAAAGTGGGTGGTCCTGCACCTGGCGCACGACGTTCCAGCCCATGTGCGGGATCTTCAGCCGCCTTCCCGCGCTGTCGATCGCGTGCCCGGGGAAGCGCTCGACCTTGCCCGGAATCACGCCCAGCAGATCGACTCCGTCGTTCTCGGCGCTCCAGTCGAGCAGGATCTGCTGGCCCAGGCACATGCCCAGGAACGGTCGGGTGGCCGCGAGTTCGGGCAGAACCGTGTCCAGCCCGAGGCTGCGCAGGGCCTGCATCGCATCGGCCGCCGCACCCTGTCCGGGAAAGACCAGGCGGTCGGCGTCGCGGATCACCGCGAGGTCGTCGGTCAGCACGATCTGTGTGCCGGGCGGCGCCTCGTGCCGGAGCGCGCGCTCCACCGAGTGCAGGTTGCCCATGCCGTAGTCGATCACGGCGACGCTTTGCATCGTTGACGCCCTCTTGCGCGGTTCGCCTTACAGGGCGCCCTTGGTGGATGGCGTGATATCGGTCATGCGCGGATCCGGTTCTGCTGCCATGCGCAGCGCGCGGCCGAAGGCCTTGAAGATCGTTTCCGCGACATGGTGGGCATTGTGGCCCCGGATGCTGTCGATGTGCAGCGTCATCCGGGCATGGTTCACGAGCCCCTGGAAGAATTCCTGGAACAGGTCGACGTCGAACTGGCCGATGTGGGAGCGCCGGAACTCGGCGTGCATCTCCAGGCCGGGTCGGCCGGAGAAGTCGATGACCACCCGCGCCAGGGCCTCGTCCAGCGGCACGTAGGCGTGGCCGTAGCGGCGGATGCCCTTCTTCTCACCCAGTGCCTGGGCCAGCGCCTGTCCGAGGGTGATGCCGATGTCTTCCACCGTGTGGTGGGCGTCGATATGCAGGTCGCCCTCGGCCTGGATGTCCAGGTCGATCACGCCGTGGCGCGCGACCTGGTCGAGCATGTGATCGAGGAACGGCAACCCGGTGGCGAAGCGGCCGGTGCCGTTGCCGTCGAGGTTCAGTTCGACCCGAATCCGGGTTTCCAGGGTGTCGCGTTGAACGACCGCAGTGCGCGCTTTCATGGCTGTCGATGCTATAGCAAAACCCCAGTTTAGCAAGCCGAGGGCGCCGCGGCACGGGCGAGGGCCGATCGGCCAGGGGCTGGTCTCCTACCGGTCGGCGCGTTGGCCGATCAGGAGGGCTTCGGGAACCGCGGACTGGATCGCCAGGGGAATCTCCAGGCAGAGGCCCGGGCGCGCCTGCACCGAGACCCACAGGGTGTTGATCCTGAGGTTCATCTCGACAAAGGCGATCACCTCGCGGTAGCCCTCCAGGACCTGGTGGATGGCCTGCAGGCGCTGCCGGATCTCCAGGTCACTGCGTCGCTTCAGTCCGGGGATGAACATCATGAAATCCGCCAGGCGCTGGCCGCTGGCGTCGCGGCTGGGCAGGCGCTGCCACAGGGGCTCGATCGGCTCGAAGGAGCAGGCTCGCCGCAGTCCCGGCTGTGTCCGTGCAGGCAGCGGGTCTTCCAACGGTTCGATCTGCCGGCTTGCCGGCACGGGTACGGGGATTTTCGGCTTCTGCGCCATGCGCGCCTCCTGATCATCCGGTACTTCCCGGTCCGGCTCGTGACACGCGCTCTTCGATGGCATGCCTGCATGCGTTGCGCGCTCGCTCGCGGGACGCAGGCCCCGCTGGCTTTCTGGCCGGCTCCGATCGGTCGCCGCGCGGAGCACGCCCGGCTTGGGCACAATGTAGGCTCAGGCGGTAGTAGAAGGAAAACAGGCACAAAAAAGCCGGGGACGAGCCCCGGCTTCTGGCTTGCGCCTGATCGAAACTACCCGATGGTGGCTTCGACGCTGTCGCTGCCGCCCTGGTTGTCCGTCCAGGCCAGTTTCAGGGTGTCACCCTTGTTGCCTTCGAACTGGAACTGGAAGAACGGGTTGCGGGAGATGGTGACTCCCCAGTAGGCGGTCATCACGTTGGTATCGCCGACATCGGCGGTGACCACGTCGATGTGGTGGGGCGGAATCAGGTCGCCGGCGGCGTCCTTGCTGGTGCCGGTTTCCATGGGATGGGTCATCAGGGCGCGGACGGTGACGATACCGTCGCTTTCCTGGGCGCGAACACGAATGGTAGACATTGCTATACCTCCGGAAATTGGGAAAGTCGGTGTGAAAGTGCCGGCCGCTTAGCCGCCGCAGCCACCGATGGTGACCTTCACTTCACGCGTCGCGCTGTACCAGGTATCACCCGATTTCACAGCGGCAACGACGTCGGACGACTGTCCCATCTTGATGCGGGTTGCAAACATCGGCACGGCGCCGGCGCCGAGCACGTACTTCGAGGTCAGCGGCGAACCGTTCTCGACCACGAACAGGGCCATTTCGCTGACGTCGGACATGCCGGTTTCCACGGTCACGGGAACGACCATCCCATTTTCCGCGATTTCCGGGGCACTGATTTCGATATCGCCTTCGGGCATGTCGGTGGTGCCGAGTGCGGCCTGAAGGGTGTCTTCAAAGCCGCGGGCCTTGAAAGCGTCTTCCGGCCATGCGGCCAACAGCTTGCTGGGGGCCAGCAGGCCCGCCCCAACGGCTACACCGACAGTGCCGGCAGCCAGGGTGCCTTTCAGAAAGACACGGCGCTTGTTACTAGTCATGGAGATCTCCTCTCATCTTTGGGTCAGTCCGGAACGTCCAGGGCGTTGCTCTGGGAAACGCCTCTGGTACGGACGAAGGTTAAGACTATTCTATTCCCACAGGGGTTCCACCAAATATGCACAGGGCGCGTGCCGCAATGCCGGCTGTCGTTGCCGGTGTCCCCCGGGTGCGCCCAGCGGCCGCCAGTCGGCAGCGTGGAATATATGAGTGTAGACCATTCTGCGGGCATGGGGCGAAATGCAGCGCGGGGCCCACCGTTCTACACTAGTCGCTGTCACACGCCTTCTCCGTCGGAACCGCACGCCATGATGCCCTGCAAAGCCCAACTGGCGTTCATCGCCCTTGTCGTCGTACTCGGATCCATGCAGATGCTCGCCAGTTGCGGGCAGAAGGGGGATCTGTACCTGCCGGAGGACGCGCCGGAGGAGCGCCGCTGATGGATCACTTCGGGCTTCGCGGCGGCGTGCTGCACGGTGAGGATGTGTCCCTGGAGGATCTCGCCGAGGTGGTGGGCACACCGGCCTATGTCTATTCCCGGGCCACGCTGACGCGGCATTACCAGGCCTTCACCAGCGCCCTGGAGGGGATGCCGCACCAGATCTGTTTTGCGGTGAAGGCCAACTCCAGCCTCGCGGTGCTGGATGTGCTTGCGCGTCTCGGCGCCGGCTTCGACATCGTCTCCGGCGGTGAACTGGAACGCGTGCTGCGTGCCGGCGGAGACCCCGGGCGGGTCGTGTTCTCCGGTGTGGGCAAGACGTCGGCGGAGCTGCGCCGGGCCCTGCAGGTCGGCATCCACTGCTTCAACGTCGAGTCGCAGCCGGAGCTCGCGCTGCTGGACCGGGTGGCCGGAGAGCTGGGTCTGCGCGCGCCGATCTCCATCCGCGTGAACCCGGATGTCGATGCCGAGACCCATCCCTATATCGCCACCGGCCTGCGCGAGAACAAATTCGGGGTGGCCATCGACGCCGCGCCGGCGCTCTACCGCGAGGCCGCGGCGCTGACGCACGTCGATATCCGCGGTGTGGGCTTCCACATCGGCTCCCAGCTGACCCGGCTGTCGCCCTTCACCGACGCGCTGCAGCGCGTGCTTGCGCTGGTGGATGTCCTGGCGGGGGAAGGGCTGAAGCTGGAGCACATCGACGTCGGCGGCGGCCTGGGGGTGCGGTACCGGGACGAGACGCCCCCGGAGCCGGCCGCCTATGCCGCAGCGCTGCGCGGCGTGCTGGCGGGGCGGGATCTGAAGGTGATGCTCGAGCCGGGCCGTGCGATCGCTGCCAACGCCGGGGTCTTTCTGACACGGGTGGCCTTTCTGAAGCACACCGAGCACAAGGACTTCGCGATCGTCGACGGCGCGATGAACGACCTGATCCGGCCCGCGCTGTACGGTGCCTGGCAGGAGATCGTGCCGGTGCGGCCGCGCGACGTGGCGGCGCGGGTGTATGACGTGGTCGGCCCGGTCTGCGAGACCGGCGACTTCCTGGGCCGCGAACGGGAACTGGCGCTGGCCGAGGGCGACCTGCTGGCGGTGCGTTCCGCCGGCGCCTACGGCTTCGTGATGGCCGGCAACTACAACAGCCGGCCACGGCCGCCGGAGGTGATGATCGATGGCGGGCGCTTCTTCGTCGTGAATCGGCGCGAGCAGGTGGACCACCTGATGATGCGCGAGAGCATGCTCCCCGAGGACGATCTGCCCGGAGACGATTGATGGAGCGCCGCCCCGAACCGGAACTGATGCTCGACGACGAGCAGGCGCGAGCCTATGCCGAGGCCGATTTCAGCGAACCGCACGAGCACTTCGTGGACCTGTTCGCAGAGCGCTTCCCCGGGCCGGTCGGCGGGCTGGTGCTGGATCTCGGCTGCGGTCCGGGAGATGTCAGCCTGCGCTTTGCCGCACGCCACCCCGACTGCGTGGTGCACGGCATCGACGGTGCGCCGGCGATGCTCGCCGCCGGTGCCGAACTGCGCCGCCACCACCCGGCCGGGCCACGAGTGAACCTGGTACAGGGCCTGCTGCCTGAGGCCGCCGGCCCCGGGGCCCCGTACGACACGATCATCTCCAACAGCCTGCTGCACCACCTGCACGACCCCCAAAACCTGTGGGCCGTGATCGTCCGCGACGGTGCGCCGGGCGCAGCCGTCTTCGTGATGGACCTCTGCCGCCCGGACTCGCGCGAGCAGGTCCGGACCCTGGTGGCGCAGCACGCCGCCGATGCCCCCGAGGTGCTGCGCCGCGACTTCGAGAACTCGCTCCACGCAGCCTTCACCCCGGACGAGGTGCGCGCCCAGCTGGACGCGGCGGGCCTGCACGGGTTCCGGGTCGAGCAGGTCAGCGACCGGCACCTGGTCGTCTGGGGACGTCTTCCGATCGCATCGCGGGTGCCGGGAGGTCCGCAACCGTGACGCTCGCGTTCACCAAGATGCACGGGCTGGGCAACGACTTCGTCGTGATCGACGGGGTGCGCCAGTCGGTCGTGCTGAGCCCGGAAGACGTGCGCCGTCTTGCGGACCGGCATTTCGGCGTCGGCTGCGACCAGGTGCTGCTGGTGGAGCCGCCGGAAGACCCGGCACGGGCGCTGTTCCGCTACCGGATCTTCAATGCCGACGGTGGCGAGGTCGAGCAGTGCGGCAACGGCGCCCGCTGCTTCGCGGTCTTCGTGCGCGAGCAGGGGCTGACGCAGGCCGAAACCATACCCGTAGAAACGCTGGCCGGGCTGATCGTGCTGCAGGTGGAGTCGGACGGGCAGGTCCGGGTCGACATGGGCCGCCCGCGCTTCCTTCCCGCAGAGATCCCGTTCCTGGCCGCGACCGAGGCCGATTCCTACGAGCTGGAGGTCGGCGGCACGACGGTGGCGATCGGCGCGGTGTCGATGGGCAATCCGCACGCGGTGCTGCTGGTCGAGGATGTCGCCACGGCGCCGGTGGCCCGGCTGGGTCCGCTGATCGAACATCACCCCCGCTTCCCGGCCCGGGTCAACGTGGGTTTCGCCGCGGTGACCGGGCGTGACCGCATCGACCTGCGGGTGCACGAACGCGGCGCCGGCGAGACCCTGGCCTGCGGGACCGGCGCCTGCGCGGCGATGGTCGTGGCGCGCCGGCGGGGGCTGGTCGATGCGCAGGCCCGGGTCCATCTGCC
The DNA here is from genome assembly GCF_007692535.1 of Thioalkalivibrio sp. Lineage (GTDB taxonomy): Bacteria > Pseudomonadota > Gammaproteobacteria > Ectothiorhodospirales > Ectothiorhodospiraceae > Thioalkalivibrio. The sequence continues at coordinate 12,182 of NZ_REBW01000140.1, forward strand.
GGGCGGAAGCCTTGTGCTAAGCTGGCACGGACGAGTCGAGGATCCGGTCTTCATGACCGGCCCTGCCACCACTGTCTTCCATGGTCGAATCGAGCGATGACTGCCAGTTCCCCGAAAACCGAACCGGATTACCTCACCGAAGGCGCAGTCGAGGCCTTTCTCCGCGATCACCCGGACTTCTTCGAGCGCCACGTGTCCCTGCTGGACGTATTGCGTGTGCCGCATACCCGCGGCGGCTCGGTGTCGCTGATCGAGCGGCAGGTCGCGCTGCTGCGGGACAAGCACCGCTATCTGGAGCAGCGCCTGGCCGAACTGGTCGAGCGTGCGCGCGACAACGAGCGCGTGGGGCTGCACCTGCACCGGCTGGCCTGCACGCTGATGCACGCCGAGGGGCTCGACGGGGCGCTGGCGCTGACGCAGGAAGCCCTGCGCAACGAACTGAAGGCCGAACTGGTCAGCATCCGCCTCGCCGGCGAGAGGCAGGACGACCTGCACCGGCTGCCTGCCGAGGACCTCGAGTATTTCGAGGAACTCTTCGCGCGCGGTCGGCCGCAGTGCGGACGGCTGCCGAAGCCGGCCCTGCAGGCCATGTTCGGCGATGACGCCGGTGCCGTCGGCTCCGCCATCCTGATGCCGCTGTCGGTCGACGGGCAGAAGACCGGGGTGCTGGGCCTGGGCAGCCGTTCCCCGGACCGCTTCCTGCCGGATATGGGTACCTACTTCGTCACCCACCTGGGTGAACTGCTGGCCGAGGCCATCCGCTGTCATGACGTGCGTTCCTGCGCCAACGGGTAGGGGGCGCTACAGGGTCCCGGACACGGATCCGGAACCGGCCACGGATGCAACCATTGCCGCGTTTCTCGACCACCTCCGCCACGAGCGCGGCCTGTCTCCGCACACCGTGGTCGCCTACGCGCGCGACCTGCAGCGCCTGCGCGCGGGCTTTGCCGGCGCCTGGCCGGAACTGGATCCAGCCACCCTGCGCCGTATCGCCGCCGGCCTGGCGCGGGGCGGCAGCAACCCGCGCACCATCCAGCGCTTCCTGTCCGCCGTGCGCAGCTTCGGTGCCTGGGCGGTGCGCGAGGGTCTGCTGGAGCACAACCCGGGGGCGTCGCTGCGCGGGCCGAAGCTGGGTCGGCCGCTGCCGCGCGGCCTCGACGTCGATCAGGCGGGCCGGGCCATGGCACAGCCGGGCCGGGATGCCCTGGAACTGCGCGATCGGGCGATGCTGGAATTGTTCTATTCCTCGGGACTGCGGCTGTCGGAGCTGACCGGGCTGGACCTGGGCAGCCTGGATCTCGAGGCCGGTCTGGTGCGGGTGCTGGGCAAGGGGCGACGCGAGCGCACGGTGCCGGTAGGACGTCTGGCGCGCGAGGCCCTGCGTGCGTGGCTGGCGCTGCGGCCCGGTTGGGCAGCGCCGGATGAGGGCGCGCTCTTCGTGTCCCGGCGCGGGGGGCGGCTGGGCAACCGCGCGGTGCAGAGCCGGCTGGCGCTGGCGGGTCTGCGGGCCGGCTTGGGCGAGCGGCTGCATCCGCACCGACTGCGGCACGCGTTCGCCAGCCACATGCTGGAATCGAGCGGCGACCTGCGCGCCGTGCAGGAACTCCTGGGGCACGCGGATCTGGCGACGACCCAGATCTACACCCACCTGGATTTCCAGCACTTGGCGCAGGTCTACGACAACGCGCACCCGCGGGCGCGGCGCAAGGCCGGCAGTACGGTTCGCCTGCACGGGACGCGTCTGCCCCGGGACGAACCCGCGTAGGACGGTGCAGCAGTCCCAACCATGGGATCCGTCCGCGTAGGAGCGCAGCTTGCGCGCGAATGGGTATGCTGCGGGGTTGACGAGAACGGGGTTCGCCCCGCGCAATGACGCACGATGTGCGCGAACAGGAGGTCGTCTTTGGAGCAGTTTCGTGGAACCACCATCGTCAGCGTCCGTCGCAACGGCGAGGTCACGCTGGGCGGCGACGGCCAGGTATCGCTGGGCAACACCGTGATGAAGGGCAACGCGCGCAAGGTCAGGCGCGTTTATCACGATCGGATCCTGGCCGGATTCGCCGGCGGAACCGCCGATGCCTTCACCCTGTTCGAACGCTTCGAGGGGATGCTGGAGAAGCACTCGGGCAACATGATGCGCTCGGCAGTGGAGCTGGCCAAGGACTGGCGCACCGACCGCGCGCTGCGCCGTCTGGAGGCCCTGCTGGCGGTGGCCGATCAGCAGCACTCGTTCGTGATTTCCGGCAACGGTGACGTGATCGAGCCGGAGCACAGCCTGATCGCGATCGGGTCGGGCGGCCCCTATGCACAGGCCGCGGCGCGGGCGCTGCTGGACAACACCGACCTGCCGTCGCGCGAGATCGTCGAGCGCAGCCTGCACATCGCCGCCGACATCTGCATCTACACCAACCACCAGATCACGCTGGAACACCTCGGGCCGGACACGAGCCGGGCCTGAGGCAAGGACTCTCTTCATGACTGATATGACACCGCGCGAGATCGTCCAGGAACTGGACCGTTACATCATCGGCCAGGAGGATGCCAAGCGTGCCGTGGCCGTGGCCTTGCGCAACCGCTGGCGCCGGCAGCAGTTGCCGGAGGCGCTGCGCCAGGAGGTCACGCCGAAGAACATCCTGATGATCGGCCCCACTGGCGTCGGCAAGACCGAGATCGCGCGCCGGCTGGCGCGGCTGGCCAAGGCCCCGTTCCTGAAGATCGAGGCGACCAAGTTCACCGAGGTGGGCTACGTCGGGCGCGACGTCGAGTCGATCATTCGCGACCTCGCCGACGCCGCGATCAAGCAGCTGCGCGAGGAAGAGATGGTCCGGTACCGGTCCCGCGCCGAGGATGCCGCGGAGGAACGCATCCTCGACGCGCTGCTGCCGCGGCCCCGGGCCGCCGGCTTCAACGAGCCGGAGCCTCCGGCGGCGGACAGCGAAACCCGGCAGAAGCTGCGCAAGCGGCTGCGCGAGGGCGCGCTGGACGACCGCGAGATCGACATCGAGGTGCGCGCGGTGCAGCCGAGCATGGAGATCATGACGCCGCCGGGGATGGAGGAGATGGCGAGCCAGCTGCAGTCGATGTTCCAGAACATCGGCGGACAGCGCACCCGCAGCCGGCGCCTGAAGATCCGCGACGCGGTGCGCCTGCTGGTCGATGAGGAGGCCGCGCGGCTGGTCAACGAGGACGAGCTGAAGCTCAAGGCGGTCGAACGCGTCGAGCAGAGCGGGATCGTCTTCATCGACGAGATCGACAAGGTGGCCAAGCGCAGCGAGCACGGTGGCACCGATGTCTCGCGCGAGGGGGTGCAGCGCGACCTGCTGCCGCTGGTCGAGGGCACCACCGTGAACACCAAGCTGGGAATGGTCCGCACCGATCACATCCTGTTCATCGCCTCGGGCGCCTTCCACCTGGCCAAGCCCTCCGACCTGATCCCGGAACTGCAGGGCCGCCTGCCGATACGGGTGGAACTCGGGGCGCTGTCGGTGGACCATTTCGTGCAGATCCTGACCGAACCCACCGCTTCGCTGACCGAGCAGTACACGGCCCTGCTCGGTACCGAGGGGGTGACCGTGGAATTCCGGCCGGACGGCGTGCGCCGGATCGCCGAGATCGCCTTTGACGTGAACGCGCGTACGGAGAACATCGGCGCTCGACGCCTGCACACGGTACTCGAGCACCTGCTGCAGCAGGTGGCCTTTGATGCCCCGGACGTGTCCGGCCCGGTGATCGTCGACGCGGCCATGGTCGACGATCGACTCGGCGAGCTGGTGCAGGACGAGGACCTGTCGCGCTACATTCTTTGAGACGGAGTTTTTCCGCGACCCGGAGTGGAATTGGTACTCTGACCCCCAAAACACTGCACAACCTACGCCCAGGAGCACTTTGATGAGCAGCAAGCACCGCCCCACGGACATCCAGTTGCACCAGAAGTCGCGCATCCTCGAACTCGGCTACGCGGACGGCACCAGCCTCCGCCTGCCCTGCGAGTTCCTGCGTGTCTACTCCCCCTCGGCGGAGGTTCGCGGCCACGGCCCCGGCCAGGACACGCTGCAGCTGGGCAAGGAGGATGTAAACATCACCGAAGTGGAGCCGGTCGGGAACTACGCGGTGAAGCTGGTCTTTTCCGACGGCCACGACACCGGCATCTACGATTGGGATTATCTCTACAACCTCGGCATGGAGCAGGACAGGCTCTGGCAGGAATACATCGACAAGCTCGCTGCCGCCGGGCACGCGCGCAAGACCCATTGATGCCGCCATGAGCGACGAAGAAGAGCGCGGCAAGACGCATTTCGGTTACGAATCCGTCGCGGAAGAGGAGAAGGCGGCGCGGGTTGGCCAGGTCTTCTCGTCGGTCGCGCGGAAATACGACCTGATGAATGACGTGATGTCGATGGGCATCCACCGCCTGTGGAAGCGGCACACGGTGCAGCGGGCTACGGTGCGCCCGGGCATGCGCGTGCTCGACCTGGCCGGCGGCACCGGCGACCTGGCCGCGGCCTTTGCGCCACGGGTCGGCGAGCGCGGGCACGTGGCGATCTGCGACATCAACGCCTCGATGCTGATCGCCGGGCGCGATCGGCTGCTCGACGAGGGGCGCGTGGGCAACATCGACTTCGTGCAGGGCGATGCGGAGGCACTGCCGTTTCCCGACGAGCACTTCGACCGTCTCACCATCGCCTTCGGCCTGCGCAACGTGACCCGCAAGGAACGGGCACTGGCGGAGATGCGCCGGGTGCTGAAGGCCGGCGGCCGGCTCCTGGTGCTGGAATTCTCGCAGCCCGTCGCCCCGTTGCGACCCTTCTACGATGCGTACTCCTTCAAGGTGATGCCCCTGATGGGACGCCTGATCGCAGGTGATGCCGACAGCTACCGCTATCTCGCCGAAAGCATCCGCGTGCACCCGAACCAGGAGGCGCTCGCGGAGATGATGCGCGAGGCGGGCCTGGAACGGGTGGAGTACGAGAATCTGACCGGTGGCGTGGTCGCGCTGCACCAGGCCACGAGGTTCTGACCCGATGACGACGAGCGAGCCCGTCCGGCCCCTGCCCACTGCATTGACCGCGCTCCTGGAACTGGCGCTGAACCGTTGGCTGGATGCCTCCGAGGAACCAGCGGTTGCGCGGCTCGCGGGGCATTCGATCGCGGTCGAGGTCCGGCCGCCTGGCTTGGGACTGGTCTTCCTCGGCGCCGCGGACCGGCTGCAGGTATTGGGCAGCCTGGAGGGCGAAGAGCCCGACGTGACGCTGAGCGGGTCGCCCGTGGGCCTGGCGGCGGCGCTCTCGGGCGGGGATCGCTCCGGGATCTCGGTGCGGGGCGATGCCGCGGTGCTGACCGATCTGCAGCGTGCGCTGGCGGGGGTCTCCTTCGACTGGGCCGGATGGCTGGAGTCGTTGACCGGTGCGGGCACCGCCGGTCCACTCCTGCAGGCGGGCGAGGCCCTCCAGAGCCATGTCCGCCGCTTCGTGCAGCGCGGCCTGGACGATACCGTCGACTACGCCCGCGAGGAGGCACGCTGGCTGCCGCCCTCCGGGGAATTCGAGGCCTGGACCGGGGACCTGGCTGAACTGCGCGATGACACCGCCCGCCTGGAGGCGCGAATTGCACGCCTGGAGGCCGGATCTCCAGCGAAGGGCTCAGCCGCCGACGGTCCCGGACTGCCCGGCCCCGGATGATCCGGACCTTCAAACAGGGTCTGCGCCTGTGGACCATCGGCCGCGTGCTGGTGCGCTACCGGCTCGACGCCATCCTGTTTACCCTGAAGCCGCTGCGGCCGCTGAGCTTCCTGCTGCACCTCCTGCCGTGGAACTGGTTCCGGCGCGAGGAGGGTACCCGCGGCGAGCGGATCCGGCGCTCGCTGGAGGATCTCGGGCCGATCTTCATCAAGTTCGGGCAAATGCTGTCGACCCGGCGCGACCTGCTGCCGGACGACATCGCGCTGGAGCTCGCGCGGCTGCAGGATCGGGTGCCGCCCTTCCCCAGTGACCAGGCCCGAATGGCGATCGAGAAGTCCCTGGAGCGCCCCATCGATATGATCTTCGCCGAGTTCGAGGACATCCCCCTGGCCTCGGCGTCGATTGCGCAGGTGCATTCGGCCCGCCTCCGTGACGGCCGCTCGGTGGTGGTCAAGGTGGTGCGGCCCGGCATTGACCGTACCATCCGCGCCGACCTGGAGATCCTGCACCTGATCGCCTACCTGGCGGATCGGTACTGGGCCGACGGCCGCCGCATGCGACCGCGGGAGGTGGTGTCGGAATACGAGAAGACGGTGCTCGATGAACTCGACCTGGTGCGCGAGGGCGCCAACGCGATCACCATCCGCCGCAATTTCGAGGGCAATCCGTTGCTGTATGTGCCCGAGGTCATCTGGGACTACACCCGGACCAACGTGATGGTGATGGAGCGCATCAGCGGCATCCCGGTCGCGCACATCGAGGAGCTGCGCACGCGGGGCGTCGACCTGAAGCTGCTGGCCGAGCGCGGGGTGGAGATCTTCTTCACCCAGGTCTTCAAGCACAACTTCTTTCATGCGGACATGCATCCGGGGAACATCTTCATCGATGCGACCGACCCGGCGGATCCGAGTTACATGGCGGTGGATTTCGGCATCGTCGGCAGCCTGCTGCAGTCCGACCAGCACTATCTTGCGGAGAACTTCCACGCCTTTTTCAGCCGCGATTACCGGCGCGTCGCCGAGCTCTACGTCGAGTCCGGGTGGGTACCCGAGGGGACCCGGGTCGACGAGTTCGAGGCGGCGATCCGCTCGGTCTGCGAGCCCATCTTCCAGAAGCCGCTGGACCAGATCTCGTTTGGTCACGTGCTGCTCCGGCTCTTTCAGACCGCGCGGCGCTTCGACATGGAGGTCCAGCCGCAGTTGGTGCTGCTGCAGAAGACACTGCTGAACATCGAGGGGCTGGGCCGCCAGATGTACCCGCAGCTCGACCTCTGGACCACGGCCAAGCCCTTCCTCGAGCGCTGGATGTCGGAGCAGGTGGGGCTGCGGGCATTCCTGCGCAGCGCCGAGCGCCACCTGCCCAGGATTCTGGTGCAGCTGCCGGAACTGCCGGTCCGGCTGCAGGAGGCGCTGGACGCAGAACGCCAGCGCGCCCAGCGCGATGCCGCCCTGCGCGCCGAGGTGCGCGAATTGCGGAGCCTGCTGCAGCGTGACGGTCGACGACGGCTCGAGTCGCTGGTCGGCTTCGGATTGCTGCTGGGCGCCGGCATCCTCACCCAGATGGAAAGCGTGCCGCAGTGGTTCGGGCTTGCCTGGCCAACCTGGCCGCTGGGCCTCATCGGGCTGGGGCTGTTACTGTTCAGCCTGCGCCGCGGCGATGGGGCGCTGAAGAGCATGCGTACCATACCCCGCCGGCTGGATTGACGAGACGGGGCCGTGCTGAACCGCTCTCGAATGCCTGGGAGCGAATGGGCGCGCGGATGGATCGCGCACGCCTGCCACGAGGACGGGGCGCTGAAGGCGCCATTAGACGTGTGACAGCACACTAGGGGACTGGACGATGTTCGAAGCAGCGGAGTTGGGCCGTACCCTGGACAAGGGCGCCTACAAGGAAATGGTTCCGGACCTGCGCGCGGGGCTCCTGAACCTGCAGCAGGACCTTCGCGACTGCGACTTCCCGGTGATCCTGCTGATTTCGGGTGCCGATGGCGCAGGCAAGAGCGAGACGGTCAACATGCTGCACCAGTGGATGGACCCTCGCGGGATCGACACCGCTGCCTTCGACGAGCCCACCGACGAGGAACGCGAGCGTCCGGCCTTCTGGCGTTACTGGCGCGCGCTGCCCCCGAAGGGCCGCGTGGGCGTGTTGTTCGGATCCTGGTACAGCGATCCGATCGCGCAAAGGGTGGAGGGCAGGATCGACGACGACGTTCTCGCCGTGATGCTCAAGCGCATCAATACCTTCGAGAAGATGCTGGTGGACGGCGGCGCGCTGCTGATCAAGCTGTGGTTTCACCTGGGCAAGGAGATGCAGGTCGAGCGCGTCAGGAAACTGCGCAAGAATCCGAAGACCAAGTGGCGCATCGGCGAGCGCGATATCGCCGCGCTGAAGTCCTACGACACCTTCCGCGCGGTGGCGGAACAGACCCTGCGCCTGACCAGCACCGGCGAGGCGCCGTGGCTGATCATCGAGGGGTACGACGAGCGCCACCGCAACGCGACCACCGCGAACCACATTCTCGAGGTGGTACGCAAGCGGATGGAAATGGATCCGAAGACCCTGCGCGGCGCGACGACGGCGTGGAAGACACCGCGGCAGGGGGACAAGACGATCCTCGATTTCGTCGATCTCGAGAAGCGGCTGGAGAAGAAAGACTATCGCAAGGAGCTGGCCAGGCTGCAGGGCCGTCTCAGCGTGCTCTCGCGCGCCGCACGGGAGCGCAAGGTCAGCTGTATCGTGGTGCTGGAGGGCTGGGATGCGGCAGGCAAGGGCGGCATCATCCGGCGGGTGACGCGGGCGATCGATGCCCGCAGCTACCGGGTGATCACGATCGCCGCGCCGACCGACGAGGAGCGTGCCCACCACTATCTCTGGCGTTTCTGGCGACACATTCCGCGCGGCGGGCGCTTCACCATCTACGACCGCTCCTGGTACGGGCGGGTGCTGGTCGAGCGGGTCGAGGGCTTCGCCGCCGAGGACGAGTGGATCCGGGCGTACCGCGAGATCAACGAGTTCGAGGAGGAGTTGACCGACCACGGCATCGTGCTGGTGAAGTTCTGGGTGCATATCGACAGGGACGAGCAGTTGGCCCGCTTCAAGGCGCGCGAGGAGACCAGTTTCAAGCAGCACAAGCTGACCGAGGAGGACTGGCGCAACCGTGAGAAATGGGACGACTACGCCCACGCGGTGAACGACATGGTCGAGCGCACCAGCACCGAGTTCGCCCCCTGGAACCTGATCGAGGGCAACGACAAGCGCTGGGCACGTGTCCGCGCGCTGCAGATCCTCTGCGAGCGTCTGGAAAAGGCGCTGTAGCTCTACGCGATGCGGATGCTGACCAGGGCCACCACCGCGAGCAGCAGCGCGAACAGCAGGGACGCGTCGCGACGCCAGAGTTGCTCGGTGAAGCGACCCAGGCGGTGGTCGGCGCGTCGGTAGCGTTCCAGCGCCTTCGCCTCCAGGTTCCGAAGGACGCGCCTGACAGCGGGCCCGGTCACGCCCAGGGCCTGGCCCGCGCGCAGAGCGAGACCGGGCAGCGGGGTCAGCAGCACCAGCACGTCCGCGGGCGGAATCGGTAGCGGACGCAGCCAGCGCCACGCCAATGCGGCCAGCACGAGCCCCGCGGCCACCGGCCATAGCGCATCGGCCAGGCCGCCGACGGCCGCCATCCATGGCACCTCGATTCCCCACAGGGGCAGCAGCAGGATGCTCAGCACGGTCGCGGCGGTGATCAGGGCCCAGCCGTGCCAGGCCGTGGGCTGGGCCTCGTCGCGACCGGCCTCCAGGCGCAGCAGCCAGAGGTGCCGGGCCATCAGCGCGGTGGTGCCGATCGCCGCCAGCCCCAGCAGCAACGGCAGGTAGGACCAGACCTCGGGTACCGGTGCGTCGGCCAGCAGGCCGTATTTCAGACTCGCCTTGGCCACCAGCCCGCTGGGCATCAGTCCGGCCAGCGCCAGTGCGGGAATGCCGAGGCCGATCCAGAGCCAGAGCACCGGACGCCGCGTGCGGTGACGGACGACCTCGGTGCCCAGGAACAGGGCGGCCTTGGCCAGCGAGTGATGCAGCGCAAAGACGGTGATCGCGACGGCGAGCAGCGGGCCCAGTTCCGGGGCATACACCCAGGCCCCGATCCCGACCGAGATCAGTCCCATCTGACTGATGCTGGAATAGGCGAGCACGATGCGCGGCTGTTTCTGGTTCACCCCGATCAGTGCGGCCGCGAAGGCCGCGAACAGGCCGGTGAGCATGATGATCACGCCCCAGTGCTGCAGCCCGACGAAGCCCAGCGGCAGGGTCACCAGCCAGCCCAGCAGCCCCGCCTTGATCATCGCGCCGGCCAGCGCCGCGGCCACTGGCACCGGCGCGGCGCCATAGGCCAGCGGCAGGCTGAAATGCAGCAGCGGCAGACCGGCCTTGACTCCGAAACCGAGCCAGAGGCTGGCGATGATCAAATCGCGCTCCGGGGCGCCCGCGATCGCCTGCGGCAATTGGGCGAGCATGGGCAGCAGCGGTACCGCGGTGGCCCGGGCCGCGAGCAGCAGGCCCATCAGGATCAGCGCCTCGCCGAGCACCGCCAGCACCAGGTAGACGCGGCCTGCGCGCTGGGCGATTTCGTTCTGGTCGTGCACGATGAGCCCGTAGGCGGCGAAGGTCATCAGGGCGAAGCTGGTGTAGAAAAGCGCCACGTCCAGCGCCACGATCAGGCCAATGTTGCCGGCTAGCGTGAACAGCCAGAACACGCAGAAGCGTTCGCAGTGATCGCCCTCGGCCAGGTGTCCGCGCCCGTGGATGCCGGCGGCGAACCAGATCAGTGCGGTGAAGAACAGGAAGACCCGGGTGGTGTCGGTCAGGCCGAGATAGCCGCCGAACAGCAGCCAGCTCAGTTCGACCGTCTCACCGGGTGTTCCGAACAGCGCGAGCAGCAGCGCCGGCACCGCCGCCCAGGGCGCGATCGGGCCGATGTGCCGCCGCAGCCGCGGAACGCCCCAGAGCACGCCGAGCGCGAGTGGAACCCCGGGTGCGAGGAGCAGCGCGGTCGCGCCCAGGAGGCCGCTCATGGCAGGTACTCGCGACTGACGATCAGGTCCGCCCAGTACAGCGGGCTGAACGGCATGCCTGCGAGCACGCCGGCGACCAGCGCGAACGCGGCGGTGGCCAGTGTCGGGAGCAGCAGCCAGCCCGAGGTTTCGAAGCGGCCGAGGACCTTCCCTTCGCACCACAGCCGTTCCCGTCGGCGGAACCAGATCCGGTACAGGATCGGAAGGAAATAGGCCGCATTCAGCAGGCTGCTCAGGATCAGTACCCCGAGTACCCAGTTCATCCCCACCTCCAGCGCGCCGATGCCCAGGTACCACTTGCTGATGAACCCGGCCATCGGCGGGATGCCGATCATGCCGAAGGCGCCAAGCGTGAACGCGACGCTGGTCGCCGGCATGCGCTGCCCGGCGCCGTCGAGTTCGCTGATCTTGTGCACGCCCAGCGTCTCGGCATAGTTGCCCGCGCAGAAGAACAGCGTGATCTTCATCAGCCCCTGGTGCAGCAGGTGCACCAGGCCGCCCAGGGTGCCCACCGGTCCGAACAGGCTGATGCCGAGAATGATGTAGGACACCTGGCTGACTGTGGAGAAGGCCAGGCGTTTCTTCAGGTCGTCCTGGGCCAGCGCGCGCAGCGATCCGTAGATGATGGTGATCGACGCGGCCACCGCCAGCGGTCCGAGCAGGCCGAGCGAGAACGCGAACTCGATGCCGTAGACGTCGTAGACCAGCCGGGCGATGCCGAAGGCCCCGGCCTTGACCACGGCCACCGCGTGCAGCAGCGCGCTGACCGGGGCCGGCGCGACCATGGCCATCGGCAGCCAGGCATGCAGGGGAAACAGCGCTGCCTTCACCCCCAGCCCGATGATCATCATCAGGAAGATGCCGATCAGCAGCGGGTGCAGCGAGGGATCGAGCCCCGACAGCACGCCGCCGGGAACGAACTCGGTGTCGCCGACCAGCACGTGCAGCGCGACGACGCCGAACAGCAGCAGGGCCCCGCCGCCCAGCGTGTAGTAGAGGTAGACCTGGCCGGCGCGCAGGGACTCGCGGGTGCCCCGGTGCACCACCAGCGGATACGTGGAGAGCGTCAGCAGTTCGTAGAACAGCAGGAAGGTGAACAGGTTGCCGGCCAGCGCGATGCCGACGGTACTGGCCACGCAGAGGCTGAAGAAGCCGAAGAAACGGCTGCGGTTGGGGGCCTTCTCGAGATAGCCGATCGCGTAGATGGTCGTAAACAGCCAGAGCAGCGAGGACAGCCCGACGAACATCATTCCCAGGGCGTCGGCGCGCAGGATGAAGTCCACGCCCTCGATGATGGTGAAGCGAAACTCGTAATCGATGTTCTGGTAGACGCCCCAGACGATCCAGCCGACCAGCAGCAGCTTCACGACCGCGGCGGCGAGGTTGAACACGCTGCGCGTGGTGTGGCGCGACTCCGCGAGCAGGAAGATCACGGCCGAGGCCACCAGCGAGGTGGCGAGCACGCCGAACAGGATCAGAGCGTTCCAGGTCATCAGCCGGCTCCGAAGGCGCTGCCGAGGCGCAGCCAGAACAGCGGCAGATGGGCGGTCAGGCCGATCAGGATCGAGGCCGACGCGAGGATCAGTGCGGTGACGTCCAGCGTCAGCGGCGGCGTGATCGAGCGGTCGATCTGCGGCCCCTCACGGAAGGACATGCGGAAGACCTTGAAGATGTAAGCCGCGCTCAGCAGGCCGCCCAGGAACAGAACGATCAGCCACCACCACTGGTCGCTGAGGATCGCGCTGTGCAGCAGCAGCCACTTGCCGGTGAAACCGCCGCTGGGTGGAAGCCCCATCAGGCTGACGCCGGCCAGGCCGAAGCTGAACAGCGACATGGGCCGGAAGCGGCTGATGCCGACCAGGTGGCTGATCTGTGTGCTGCCGACGGCGAGGATCAGGTTGCCGGCGCTGAGGAACAGCGCCGCCTTGGCCAGGGCATGGGCCACCAGCATCATCAGCGTACCGTCCCAGGCGAGACGGGCGGCCTCCGGGCCGGTTCCGGTGACCAGCGGAAAGAACAGGAACAGGTAGCCGATCTGGGCCACGGTCGAGTAGGCGACCAGCTGTTTCAGGTGGTGCTGGCGCCAGGCCATCCAGCCGCCGTAGAACACCGCGCCGGCACCGAGCACCCCCAGCAGCTGCGCGGTGAAGATCGGCGTGACCTCCGGCCCGAGGACCAGCCAGATGCGCATCAGGATGTAGAACGAACCCTTGATCACCAGCGCCGAGAGCAGCGCGCTGACCGGCGTCAGCGCGCCCCCATGCGCCGGCGGCAGCCAGGCATGCAGCGGGAACAGCGCGGTCTTCAGGAGCAGGCCCAGGATGATCAGCGCCAGTGCCACATGGGTGGTGGCGTTCGGCGCGGCCGCTTCCTGCAGCCCCGCCATCGAAAGCGTGCCGTAGGTGGCATAGAGCAGCGCGACGCCGAGCAGGTACGCCAGCGAACCCAGCAGCGCGGCGAGCAGGTAGCGCATTGCGGCGGCCAGTGCCTGCGGCGTGGCGCGCAGCGCGACCATGCCCACCGCCGCCAGGCCCATCACCTCCAGGCCCACGTAGAGGTTGAAGATGTCCTCGGCCAGCCAGATCCCGTTCATGCCGGCCCAGAGTAGCCACAGCAGGGGCCAGAAGAAGCTGGACGAGGCCGGGTAGTCGCGCAGGTAGACCCGCGCATACAGGGCGCAGAGACTGGCGACCAGCGTGGTCATCAGGATCATCCCCACCGCGAGGCCGTCGACCACGAGGTTGATGCCGAGCGGCGCCTCCCAGCCACCGAGTTCGTAGATCCGCGGGCCTTCGAGCACCAGGCGCGCGAGGACATCGACGCTGGCCAGGGTAAGCAGTGGCAGGCCGACGAAGATCAGGCGCGGACGCCAGGCAGGCGTCACCAGCAGGCTCAGGATTCCCAGGGCCAGCGGCAGCGCGAACAGCAGAGGCACAGACCACAGGCCGATCACGTGTCCTCCGGCAGATCGGTGCGTCCGCTGGCGCGGTACCAGCGTCGAAACACCACCAGCGCCAAAGCGGTGGAGGCCACCGCGACCACGATGCCGGTAATCACCATCGCATGGGGTACCGGGTCGACCCCGCGGCCATCCTGGGCCAGTCCGACCAGCACCAGGAAGGATCCGCTGCCCATGATGTTGAAGGCCAGCAGTCGCCGCAGCAGGTGCCTGTGGGCGATGAACCCGAACAGTCCCAGGCCGAACAGCAGCACGCCCGACCAGGCAAAGACGAGGGCGCCGCTCATGGGGTCTTCCCTGCCTGCTCGCGGGCCTCGTCCGGGTCGTCCGCGTAGGGCGGCGTGAGCCGGAACAGGCTGATCAGGGTCAGGCCGATGGACAGCGTCAGGGTGAGTTCGATCACCAGGATCAGGGTGCCGGCGTATTCCAGGGGATAGGTGAGGAACGGCGCGCCGGGGATCATCACCAGCAGACCGACGCCCAGGAAGGTCAGCAGGCCCAGCGCCAGGCCGGCACGCATCAGGGTGGCGTTGTCCAGCCAGGCGGTGGTCACGCCCGCCAGACGCAGCAGGACCCCGGCCGCGGCCAGTACGGATCCGGCCTGGAAGGCGCCGCCGGGTTGGTACGAGCCGGCCCAGAGCAGGAAGCCGGCGACGATCAGGATCAGCGGCAACAGCCAGGCCATCACCGCGCGCAGCAGCGGGTTGTCCAGGCCCATCGCCTCGGGCTGGTCGGGCTGGGCCTCGCGCAGCGCCAGGGCCACGACCACGGCCAGCAGCAGCACCGCGATCTCGAGCAGGGTGTCGTAGCTGCGGAAGTTCAGCAGCACTGCGGTGACCGGATGGTCGACTCCGCTCTCCGGCATTGCCGCCGCCACCCGGTCCGGCAGGTTCTCCTCCGGCAACGGTCGGTCCAGCACCGCCCAGGCCAGCGCGACGGTGACCGCGACGCACAGCAGTGCGGCCGAGACGAGGCGCAGACTCACTGGTGTTTCCCCGGCTTGTCGACACGGCTGCCGAAGGGCCGGCGCAGGTAGCCGAGGGTATCGAGCAGCAGGACCCCGGTCAGGCCGGCGCCGATCGCCGCTTCGGCCAGCGCGATGTCCGGCGCATGCAGGCGGACCCAGGCCAGCGCCATCAGCAGGCCGAACACGATGAACATGACCACCGCCCGGAACAGGTCCCGGGCGGCCAGCGCCAGTCCCGCGGTCACCACCAGGGTCAGGCCCAGCAACAGGTCCAGCCAGGGCATCAGGTTCCCCCTCCGGACCCTGCCTTCCAGGGCTTGACGCCGCGCCGGCGGGCCGCGCGCGCGACCAGGTAGCCGGCGGTCGCGCTCGCCATCAGGGCCAGGCCCCAGATCAGCAGCAGCTTCAGGGCCACCGGCACGGACTCCGCGCTGAGAAGCAGGCCGAAGACGATCAGGCCCAGGCCGAGATTGTCGGCCTTGGTGAGCGCGTGGACGCGGGTGTAGACGTCGGGAAAGCGCAGAATGCCGAGGGTTCCCACCAGGAAGAACCCGACGCCGGCGAGCAGGAGAATGCCCTGCAGCAGGTCGATCAGGATCATGACGGCCCTTCGTGATTGTTGTTGGGGTCCTGCCGCCAGACCCGGGCGACGAACGCGAGCACCGCCATCACCGCCAGCAGTGCCAGCACCAGTGCGACGTCGCGCAGCGCCGGCATCCGCTGCAGTTCCGCGAGCACCAGGAGCAGCCCGACGCCCGTGGTGCCGAAGAGCTGGGCCGCCAGCATGCGATCGGCCACGGTCGGACCGCGCCAGATGCGGATCAGTCCCAGCACCAGCGTGACCAGGAGCAGCACGGCGACGAATTCGAGCAGCCAGTTCATGGATGCTGGCCGCCGTCGGCGGCGCTGGTTCGCAGTCCGAACAGGCGCGCGATCTGCAGCTCGGTCTCGCGCACGCTGCCCGACACATCGAGCCGGGAGTCCAGGCAGTGGACCTCCAGAGTGCGATCCTCGTCCAGGCGCACGCTGAGCGTGCCCGGCAGCAGGCTGATCACCAGCATCAGCCACCAGGTCGGAGCGCCCTCCGGCAGGACGACGGGCAGATGCAGGACCTCGGGACGCAGGGGCAGGGCCGGGCTCAGCGTGCGCCTGGCCACGTCCCATCCGGCGAGCAGGGACTGCCAGAGGAAGAAGCCGGCGAAAAAGGGCATGCGGTGCAGGCGCAGCCGGAAGCGCCCGGGCGGCGTCAGCCACAGGCTGACCGCGGCAGCGAAGACGGCCAGCGGCAGACCGAACCACCAGTCCTCGGTGCTGCCGCTCAGGATCCACCAGATGATCAGCAGGAGCCCGAGGCGCAATGCGTAGGCGCTGATCCAGGACAGGCGGTCCACTGCGTGTCGTTGTTCTGCCATAACGCTCCATCGTGGCCAGTCCGCCTGCGCATTATCCAACACGGCAGGTTGCCGGCATAGGATACCGGTCTGGACCATAATCTTCAGCCTGTCGTGCCGCGCAGCCGTATCGCGAGGCCCGGCATCCCGCCGGAGCACGGGTTTCCATCCAATGAGAGTGCGGCATGCGGTGGATCATGGATTCTCCGGGGGTACTCGCACACACTGCACCCTTCCGCTCTGAAAACCGCCCCTTCCCGAGGAGTCCACCATGCGCACCGCGATCATCGGCGCCGGCATCAGCGGCCTGACAACGGCCTTCTATCTCAAGCAGGCCCAGCCCGATCGGGAAGTTCACGTCTTCGACGCCGAGCCGATTCCCGGCGGCACCATGCGCACGGACACCCTGAGCGGGTTTCATTTCGAGGCCGGGGGCAACGGCTTTCTGACCAGCAAGCCCGACAGCATGCAACTGGTGAAGGATTCCGGGGCGGAGGATCTGTTGCTGCCGAGTTCCGACGCGGCCCGCAAGCGCTACATCTTCACCGAGCGGTTGCATCGGCTGCCGGAGTCACCGGGGCCGTTCCTGCGCACCAGCCTGATCGGCTGGGGCGCGAAGCTGCGTCTCGCGGGCGAACTCTTCGTGCCCAAGCGCAAGGAACCGGGCGAGGAGACGCTGCAGGAGTTCGGCTATCGGCGGATCGGCAAGGAGTTCACCGACGTCTTTCTGGATGCGATGACCGCCGGCATCTACGCGACCACGCCGGACAAGGTCTCGGTGAACGCGGCTTTCCCGCTGGTGGTGCGGCTGGAACAGGAGCATGGGGGGCTGTTCCGGGGGATGCTCGCCCGGCGGAAGAAGCAGGCGGGGCCGGGCGGAATACTCATGAGCTTCAAGGGTGGCGTCGGCAGCTTCATCGAGCACCTGCGCCGGACCATACCCGCCGAGTGGCACCTTGGTGCACCGGTGGAGGAGGTCGTCCCCGACGGTTCCGGTTACCGCGTGCGCGCCCGGGATTTCGAGGCGGTCTTCGATCAGGTGGTGGTGAGCACCCAGGCCCACGCCGCCGCCGGCATGCTCCGGTCGCTGGACGGGGACCTCGCCCGCCGGCTCGAAGCGATCGAATATTCGCCTGTCGCGGTCGTGGGGCTGGGCTGGAAGGAACTGGACCACCCGCTGGACGGCTTCGGGCTGTTGACCACCACCAGCGCCGGGCTGCCGGTCCTGGGCGTACTCTGGGACAGCAGCATCTTCCCCGACCGTGCGCCGGAAGGGTCACGGAGT
The DNA here is from genome assembly GCF_007692535.1 of Thioalkalivibrio sp. GTDB lineage: Bacteria > Pseudomonadota > Gammaproteobacteria > Ectothiorhodospirales > Ectothiorhodospiraceae > Thioalkalivibrio. The sequence continues at coordinate 29,519 of NZ_REBW01000140.1, forward strand.
GTCCGGGTGATGATCGGCGGTCAGCGCAATCCGGAGCTCGTGCAGCAGGACGAGGCGGGCCTGATCGCGACGGCCCGGGAGGGCCTGCGGCTGACCATGGGCGTCGACAAGGAGCCCGATGTGACCTTCGTCCAGCGCTGGGACAACGGTATCCCCTCGTATCGTGTCGGGCACATCGCCGCCGTGGACGATCTCTTCGCCCATGTCGAGCGGTATCCGGGCCTGCACCTGGGTGGCAACGCCTACCGCGGCATTGCCATGAACGACTGCGTGCGCAACGCGCGCGAACTTGCCGGGAAGCTCGCGGCGGCACCAGCGTAACGGAGGGCTTGGATTTACCACGAAGGGTACGAAGGCTGTGGAGTGGTAGCTCTGTGCGTTTGTCGGCCGGTAGGAGGCGAGCCTCTCGCCGATCTGGCGCCGGAAAACCCATCGGCCAGGGGCTGGCCTCCTACATCCGCGCCGGTTGAAACAACACCAATCTGAACACCGGTGAAGGCTTCGTGCCTTCGTGTCCTTCGTGGTGCAAAAGGCCCTTGAAAGGGTTGGCGAGTCTCGCACCCACCCATGGTCGCAAAGCAGCGTCATCCCCGGGACCCCGGCACGTCGGGTTACGCTACGCTAACCCGACCTACAGAACTT
>NZ_REBW01000247.1 GCF_007692535.1 Thioalkalivibrio sp.
CCACGGCAATGACCACGGGCACGACCACGGGAACGGGGACGGCCATGGCCACGGGCACGAGCACGGGCATGACCATGGGCACGCGAACGACCATGACCACGGCCACGACCACGGGCACAAGGATGCTCACATCTGGTTGTCGCCCGACAACGCGCGCAACATTGCCACGGGCCTGACCGAACATCTCGTGCGCTGGGACCCGGCCAATGCGGAGGCCCTCGAGCGCAACCGCGATACCCTGCTCGCAAGGATCGATGCGCTGGATGCGGAGCTGAGAGAGCAGCTTGCCCCGGTCCGGGACCGTCCGTTCATCGTCTTCCACGATGCTTACCAGTACTTCGAACGACATTATGGCCTGAACGCCGCGGGTTCAATCACCATCGATCCTGCCCGCAGTCCCGGCGCGCGCCGCATCCAGGAACTGAGGGATCGCCTCGATCAGGATGACGTCGCCTGTCTGTTCACCGAGCCCCAGTTCCGTCCCGCCCTCGCGCATACCCTCGTCGAGGGACACGACACCCGCCTGGGCGAGCTCGATCCATTGGGCAGCGACCTGCCGCCCGGCCCGGACGCCTGGTTCCAATTGATGCAGAACATGGCCGACAGCCTCACCGACTGCCTGGCTCCCGGGACCTCCTGACCCGCTCCGCCCACTTGGACAGCGGGAGCTTGCTCCCGCAGTCCGGCACAGGGGCCAACCCAGACTCCAAAGCGGCGGCAAGCCGCCGCACTCCATAGCCAGCTCCGCTCTCGCAGCAGCGAAGAGGGGCTGCAGGGCCGATCCCCAGCCCCAGCGTCCATTTGGAGTGCGGGAGCTTGCTCCCGCTTTTCGGTGGCTGGGACCGGTCGGGCAGCCCGAGCAGCGGCAAACCGCCACACTCCAAAGGCGCTTTGCACCGGATGGGCGTTCTTCCGCGGTACAAAGGGGCGCCTTTAGCCGTGAGTGCCTGTGCGCGCGTTCTCTGCTTCGGGCGCGTCACCGGTCTCGGTTTCTGGACGGAAGACCACGTCCAGGCGCTTGGCTGCGGCGACCTCGTTGAAGCGGCGGTTCGGCAGGCGGTGTGGCGCGCCCTTGATGGTATCGATATCCGTGCGCGACTCCTCCAGGATCGCCGCCATGGCCGCGACGAAGCCGTCCAGGGTCTCCTGGGACTCGGTTTCGGTGGGTTCGATCAGCAGGCACTCCGGAACCAGTAGCGGAAAATAGGTGGTCGGGGCGTGGTAGCCGTGATCCAGCAGGCGCTTGGCCACGTCCATCGCGGTCAGCCCCGTCTCCTTCGCCTGGCGCTTCAGGGTCACGATGAACTCGTGCGTCGCGCGCCGCTCCGGGAAGGCGAGGTCGAACCCGGTACGGCGCAGCTCGGCCAGCAGATAATTCGCGTTCAGCGTGGAGAACTCGGCCACCCGGGTCATGCCCTCGCGCCCGAGCATGCGCATGTACACATAAGCGCGCAGCAGCACGCCGGCGTTGCCCGCAAAAGCCGACAGCCGCCCGATGCTATGCGGATAGTCCGCCTCCGCGGCATGGCGATAGCCGCCCTCCCCGTCCCGCACCACCACGGGGACCGGCATGAACGGCAGCAGGCGTTTGCTCACCCCCACCGCCCCCGCGCCCGGACCGCCACCGCCATGGGGCGTGGAGAAGGTCTTGTGCAGGTTCATGTGGATCACGTCGAAGCCCATGTCGCCCGGACGCACCTTGCCGAGGATCGCGTTCAGGTTGGCTCCGTCGTAGTAGAGCAGTCCGCCGGCATCGTGGACGATGCCGGCGATCTCGCGGATATGCCGTTCGAAGACACCCAGCGTCGAGGGATTGGTCAGCATGATACCCGCGGTCTGCGGGCCTACCGCGGCCTTCAGGGCTTCCAGGTCCACGTCCCCGCTGGCGTCTGTGGGGATCTCGCGCACCTGGTACCCGCACATGATCGCCGTGGCCGGATTGGTCCCGTGCGCGGCGTCGGGCACGATGATCTCGCGACGCTGGTCGTCGCCCCGCGAACGGTGGTACGCGCGAATCATCGCGACGCCCGCGAACTCGCCCTGCGCGCCGGCCATCGGCGTCAGCGACACGCCGCTCATTCCCGTCACCTCCCGTAACATCTCCTGCAGCTCGAACATGGTCTGCAGGAAACCCTGGCTGTGCTCGGCCGGCGCCAGCGGATGCCGATCGAGGAACCCGGGCAGCATCGCCAGGCTGTTGCAGGCGCGGGGGTTGTATTTCATCGTGCAGGAGCCCAGCGGATAGAACTGGGTGTCGATGGAGAAATTCTTCTGCGAAAGGCGGGTGTAATGACGCACAACCTGCAGTTCCGAGACCGCCGGCAATCCCGGCGCCGAGCGTCGCCGCAGGGCGTCGGGGATACCGACCGGCCTGGTCTGAGGGCGCGGCGCCTGTGCCGCAGCCGAACGACCATTCCGGGAACGCTGGAAGATCAGGGTATCGTCGTGTGCAGTCATGGCGTTGTTCCTGGCAAAAATTCGAAAGGGGTCGTGGTGCTTCCACGGCGACCGGCGACCGCGGCAGGGTCCCGCGAGCCGGTCAACGCAACGCGGCAAATGCCGCGTCGTAATCCGGCTCGTGGCCGGTGTCCGGCACCAGTTCCGCGTGCAGGACCCTGTTCTCCGCGTCCAACACCACCACGGCGCGGGCGGTGATCCCTGCTGTGGGGCCGTCCTGGACCAGGACGCCATAGTCCTTGGCGAAATTGCGCGAACGCATCATCGACAGGGTCTGCACCCGGTCGATCCCCGCGGCACCGCAGAAGCGGCCCTGCGCAAATGGCAAGTCCGCGGAAATCACCAGCACCACCACGTCGTCGTGGTTGGCGACGAGCTGATCGAACTTGCGCGTCGAATCGGCGCAGACCCCGGTGTCCAGACTCGGCACGATCGACAGGATCTTGCTCTTGCCCGCGAAAGCTTCCAGGCCCACGTCCGAGAGGTCGTTTTTCGTGAGCCGGAAGTCGGGGGCGGTCGAGCCCACGGCCGGCAGTTCGCCATTGGTATGGATGGGAATGCCTTTCCGGGTGATTTCAGCCATCGCTGGTCTTCCTTTTTCTGAGGATGGGGGGACGATCCATTCGCTGCCGTCAGGCGGCCCTCGCCTGTTTCAGTGTATCCACGAAGCGGTCCAGATCCGCGTCGGTCTTGGTCTCGGTGGCACAGGCCAGCACGCAGTTGCGAAGATCCGGGTAGTCGGCATCCAGCAGGTGCCCGGCAAGCACCCCCTGGCCGGACATGCGCGCGACGGTATCGACAGCGCCAGTCCCGAAATCGAACACCATCTCGTGGAAGTGGTCGGCCTCGAAACGCGGCGTGATGCCGACCGCCGCGAGCCGCTCGCTGAGGGCCCGGGTGTTGCTCCAGCATGCCTCCGCCACCCGGGTCAGGCCCACGTCCCCGAGCAGGGCCATGTGGATGGTCGAGGCGGTGACGACCAGACCCTGGTTGGTGCAGATGTTCGACGTCGCCTTCGAGCGGCGGATATGCTGCTCCCGCGCCTGCAGGGTCAGCACGAACCCGGAGCGGCCGTCCGCGTCCTCGGTGCGCCCGACGATCCGCCCTGGCATCTGCCGGATGTGTTCCCTGCGGGTGGCCATGAAACCGTAGTACGGACCGCCGCTGGACAGTGGCGCGCCCAGTGGCTGGCCCTCGCCGACGACGACATCTGCACCCCGTTCGCCCCATTCGCCCGGCGGCTTCAGCAGCGCCAGCGATACCGGGTTCACCACCGCAACCACAGGCACGCCCCGGCCCTCGGCCCAGCGCGTGAGGCCGTCCACGTCCTCGAGGATGCCAAAGAAGTTTGGCTGGGAGATCACCAGCGCGGTGATGTCTTCCTGGTCGTAGGCCTTCAGACGCTCGGGGTCCACGGCGCCCCGGCGCGTATCCCACGGCAGCTCGACCAGCTCGATCCCCTGGTTGCCGACGATGCTGCGCACCACGTTGCGATAGGCCGGATGCAGGGCCCCCGGCACCAGAATCCGGTTGCTCTTGGAACGGCGGTTGATGCGCACCGCCATCAACACCGCCTCGGCCAGCGCGGATGCACCGTCGTACAGAGAGGCGTTGGAGACCTCCATGCCGGTGAGGCGGCTGATCATGGTCTGGTATTCGTAGATCAGCTGCAGCGTGCCCTGGGACGCCTCGGCCTGGTACGGCGTGTAGGCACTGTAAAACTCGCCGCGGGTGGCGATCTGCCAGACGGCGGCGGGAATGTGATGCTCGTAGGCACCTGCGCCGATGAAATTCAGTGGCGTCCCGTCGCGCGCTGCGCGCTCCTGCATCAACCGCGTCACCTCCATCTCCGGGGATCCCTCGGGAATGCCGGAGAGCGGCGGGGCGCGCAGATTATCGGGGATCTCGTCGAAGAGATCGTCGAGCGAACCCACGCCGATGCGCTGCAGCATGTCGTGGACGTCGTCTTCGGTATGCGGAATGAAGGGCATGGTTCGACTCTCGTTGCTTAGGTCGGGGAACTTCGGACTGCATCGCCGGGCAAGGAGGAACGCCGTTTCGTGCAGTGCGCTGCCGCCCGGAAAATCCAGGCGGCGCGGACCGCAACGCAGCCGCGTGGCGCGACCGGTTGCACTCAGGTCTCGCTTGCGACCATCGCGGCGTATTCCTCGGCATCCATCAGGGCGTCGAGTTCGCTTGCATCGGAGGGCCGGATCCGGAACAGCCAGCCCTGGTCGAAGGGTGACTCATTGACCTTCTCCGGGGCGTCAGCGAGGTCCTCGTTCGCCTCCGCGATCTCGCCGGAGACCGGTGCGTAAACATCGGAGGCCGCCTTGACGGACTCCACCGTCGCACAGGCCTCGCCGGCGGTGGCCTCGGTGCCGGCCTCGGGCGTCTCGACGAACACGAGATCCCCGAGCAGCGCCTGGGCGTGATCGGTGATGCCCACGGTCACCGACCCGTCGGCCTCCACGCGAACCCACTCGTGACTCTTGGTGTACTTGAGGTCCTGCCGTGTGTCAGTCATGTCCTGTTCCTTGTAGAGACTGGTTGCAAATTCAGTATTCGATGCGCACGCTCAATGGCACCGCGCACGCGAAGGATTCCTACTCCAACTGCGACTTCCCGCGACGCACGAACGGCGGCTTCACCACCCTCACCGGCATGGCCTTCCCACGCAGGTGGGCCGCCAACTCGCTCTGCGAGGATCCCGTCGGGATGCGCGCAAGTGCGATGGAAACGCCGAGCGTCGGCGAGAAGGTCCCCGACGTCACCACTCCGTCGCCGGCCTCGGTCTCGATCCGTGTACCACCCCGCAACACGCCTCGACCATCCAGCACCAGCCCGACCAGGCGCTGCGGCACGCCCTCGGCGCGCTGCCGCTCCAGCGCCGCACGCCCGATGAAGTCGCGATCCGCGGGTTCCCATGCCACGGTCCAGCCCAGGTTCGACACCAGGGGGGTGGTACTGGTATCCATGTCGGTGCCGTAGAGATTCATCCCTGCCTCGAGCCGAAGGGTATCCCGGGCGCCCAGGCCGATAGGATGGGTCCCTGCGCGCAGCAGTTGATCCCAGAACGCCTCCGCCTGTTCCGCCGGCAGCATGATCTCGAAGCCATCCTCGCCGGTATAGCCGGTGCGGGCGACCATCCAGCCGCCGTTCCATACCGCGGCGAAGGGGCGCAGTTCGCCCGCCGTACTCAGGCCATCGGCCAGGAGCGGAGCCACCTTCGCAACCGCCTCCGGGCCCTGAACGGCCAGCAGGGCCAACTCCGGGCGCGGCTCCACGGACACGTCGCGGCCACCGGTGGACGCTCGCATGTGGGCGATGTCCCCTTCCGCAGTGGCTGCATTCACCACCAGGCGGTAGCCCAGATCGCCCCTGAAATAGACGATCAGGTCATCGATCACCCCGCCTTCGGGGGTCAGCATGCAACTGTACAGGGCCCGACCGGAATTCTTCAGCTTGGCCACGTCATTGGCCAGCAGGTGGCGCAGGAAGCCGGGCGCATCGGGTCCCGCGATATCGACCACGCGCATGTGGGACACGTCGAAAACGCCCGCCGCCTCCCGCACCGCGCGATGTTCGTCGATCTGGGACCCGTAGTGCAGCGGCATCTCCCAGCCGGCGAAATCGACCAGCCGCGCACCGGCACGCTGGTGGGCGGTGTGCAGCGGTGTGGTCCTGAGTGTCATCCGGCATCCTCATCGTGTCGACGAAAAAAAGGGCGGCCAGCGGTACTGACCGCCGGCCGCCCCTCTGTCCTGAAACCTGAGAGTTTGCGTTGCAATCAACGCCCCCTTCGGTGGGCCGCAAGCGACCGCTCTCCAGAGCCTGCCTGTCGTCACCGACCCGGTCCGGGTGGCCTGAGCGATTCCGGGCGGATGTTGCGCCTTCGGCGGCCGTCCACGTTGGCGGGCGGCACTCTTCCAGGTCGGTGTGGCCACGGGCAGACCCGCGGCCGGCAGAAATCGCAGTCTAGCCCAATGCAGCGTCGATGCAAAAGTCCGCCAGCGGAAACCATGTGGCAATTACGCCGCATTGGTCGAAAGCCTTCACAGCTTCTTCGCTTAAGTGATTGAGACTGAGACTGCAGTCCAGCTTTTCCACAAAGCCTGTGGATAACTCTGTGGATGGCTTGTTGCCAACATCCCAGATGCGTTACCACCTTTGGGGTCTTGTCGGATTGGACAATTTTTCGCCACACGCAACAAGTTATTGTTTTTGTTGAATTGCAGCGTTCCCTAATGAATCCATGGTGGTACATACGGGCTCTCAGGCGTCGTACCCCCGGCCCCCGCCGAATCTGTGTACAACCTAACGTGAAAGAACCCGGCCCAGTTCTGTAGGTCGGGTTAGCGCAGCGTAACCCGACGTGCCGGGGACCACGCCGCTTTGCGATCATGGGTGGGTGCGAGCCCCGTCGGGTTACGCCCTTCGGGCTAACCCGACCTACGGTTTGCGCTGACCGGGCGTGGACGCGAACCGGTGACGCAGCCCTACCCCTGCGGTCCCAGGGCCCTTAGGGCGAAAAATCTCTTCAACGCGAGGGTCCGGTCCACCTGCGTGACACCCAGCGCCCGCGCAGAGGCGACCAGCGGCAGCGAGGAGCCGAACAGCCAGCGCAGGGCCTCCATGGAGCGCAGCATCGTCTCATTCTCCACGCGACGGCTGCGCGTATAGGCCGAAAGCGCAGCAGGGCTGGCAGGATCGCTGCCAGGACCCGCGGGCGAAAGCCTGAGCAGCTCACGAACGTCGGCCAGGCCAAGGTTCAGGCCCTGGCCCGCCAGCGGGTGAATCGTGTGCGCGGCATCCCCGACCAGTACCAGGCGCCCACGGCTATAGTCCTGCGCCTGTCGCCCGACCAACTCCCAGGCGGCGCGCGGAGATACCGATTCGATCTCTCCGAGGCGTCCCCCGAGCGCGTCCCGCAGCGCCGCTGCGAAGGACGCGTCGTCCAGCTCCAGGACATCTTCCGCGTCGAACTCGGGCTGGGACCAGACGATGGAACAGCGCCCGTCGGCCAGGGGTAGAAAGGCGAGGATCTGCTCCTGGTTGAAGCGCTGCCAGGCGGTGTCCTGGTGCGGAAAGCGCGTCGAGACGGTGGCAACGACACCCTTCGCGTGGTACGGATGCCGGCGGACCGGGATACCCGCGCGCGCGCGCAGAGGAGATTCGGCGCCGTCCGCGGCCACCAGCAGCCGGGCTCCCAGGACGCGCCGATCCTCCAGATGCAGGTCGATGCGATCCGGGCGCCAGTCGAGTGCGCGCCACCGGGTATCGGGGAGCAGCACCGCCTCCGTCGCCTCCAGTGCCTCCCACAGGGTCGCCTCCAGCGCCAGGTGCTCCACCGTCCAGCCTAGCGCCGGCACACCTAGCTCGTCGGCATCGAACGTCAGTTCGGCGCTGCTGTTGGCGTCCCAGACAGCCATGCGATAGAAGGCATGGCCACGCCGGCGCAGTACCGACTCGGCCACGCCCAGATGTTCCAACAGGGCCATCGACGCGGCATTCAGCGTCGCTACGCGGGTCACTGGCGCGGTGTCCGCAAACACGGGGCGCGGCTTGCGTTCCACCAGAGCCACGCGGTGCCCGGTCTGGGCCATCCCCAGCGCGACGGCGGCGCCGACCGCACCGCCACCAACGACCACGCAGTCGAACGGATCGGGAGACGCCTTCATGCGGTTCCCTCCTCGGTCTCGGCAGAGCCGTGCCTGCGCCCGGCGGCGGGCTCTGCCATCGCAGCGGGCACGGCGCGCAGACTGCGGCGCGGCAGCGGTTGCAGGCCCATCGCCCGTTCCGCCCAGAACCGACGCAACGGGTCGATGCGGTCGAGCAACAGCATTCCGCTGCCCAGCACATGCGGGGCCAACCCCTGGATTGCCAGCAGCCCGCGGGCCAGAAAATCGGTCGCACCCGCAATGCGGTCGATGTCCCCCGCACGCATCCCGGCGTAGTCGGCGAGTACCTCGGGTGCGCCGGGGTCGGCCGTGGTCAGCAGGCACCCGGCCAGCACCGCGACGTCGCGCAACGACAGGTTGAGGCCCTGCCCGGCGACCGGATGCAGGCCGTGGGCGACGTTCCCGGCAAGCACCAGCCGCGCGTCGTGGAGTCTCCGGGCCCGCACGAGTTCGAGGGGAAAGCGCGCCAACGGCCCCGCGGCGCGCAAACGGCCGAGACGCCAGCCGAAAACCGCCTGCAACTCGGCGACACGCTCGGCCTCGGCCAGCGCCGCACGAGCATCGCAGGCCTCGGGAGGCGCCACCCAGACCACGTTCATCCGTCCACCCGACTGGGGCAGCAGTGCCAGAGGCCCATCCGCGGTGAATCGCTCGAAGGCCCGGCCCTGATGCTGCCTCGACGGAAGGACGTCGAAGACCAGCGCATCGGCGTCGTAACGCCGGCGCAGCGCCTCGATACCGGCAGCCACGCGGGTCGCGGAATGGGCACCGTCGGCCGCGACCACGAGGCGCGCGGCGAACCGGTGCCGACCATCGGGACCGGCGACGACCACCTCCCGGCGTTCCGGCCCGGCGGCCTCCAGCAGGTCGAGCTGCGTTCTTTCGAGCACCTCCACACCGGCATCGTCAAGCGCACTGGCGAGCATGGCGTCGATCCGGGCCGCAGGAACGACCTGCCCCAGGGCCGGCACCCCCTGACTCGCCGCGTCCATCACGACGCTGCCGAAGCCGCCCGCCCGGCTTACGTGAATCTCCCGGATCGGCTCCGCATGCGCAGCCAACGGGGCCCAGTAGCCGATGTCCTGCAGCACCGTCACCGAACCCGCGGAAAGCGCGTAGCCGCGAGTATCGCCACTGCGTCCGGCGTTCGCTCCCCGTGCGCCACGCTCCGCGAGCACGACGTCCCAGCCGCCGCGGGCAAGGATGCAGGCCAGCAATCCGCCCACCGGCCCGGCGCCGATGATCAGGACGTCGCAGTTCCGGTTCCGCGCCACCATCAGGCGGCCCCGGCCCGAGCCGGGGCGTTGCCCGCCATGCAGTCCTCGATCTCGGCCACGGTTTTCGGGCAGTTCCCGGAGAGAATCTCGTGCCCGGCCCGGGTCAGGGCCACGTCGTCCTCGATGCGGATGCCGATGCCGCGAAACCGCTTCGATGCCTTCGCCTGGGGACCGAAATAAAGCCCGGGCTCCACCGTCATCACCATGCCCGGCTCCAGCAGCCGCCACGCGTCGCCGATGCGATAGTCACCGACATCGTGCACATCGAGGCCCAGCCAATGGCCGGTACGGTGCATGTAGTACGGCTTGTAGGCCTCCTTCCGGACCAGGTCCGCGGGCCTGCCCTTCAACACCCCCAGCGCCTTGAGACCGCGGGTGATGACACCCACCGCAGCATCGTGCGGATCGTTCCAGTGGTTGCCGGGCACCACTTTCGCGATCGCCGCGGCCTGTGCCTCGAGCACGACCTCGTAGACCTCCCGCTGAGCCGCCGAAAACCGTCCCGAGACCGGAAAGCTGCGGGTGATGTCCGAGGCATATCCCCCGTACTCGCAACCGGCGTCGATCAGCAGCAGATCCCCTTCGCGCAGCACGCTGCGATTCTCGATGTAATGCAGGATGCAGCCGTTCTCACCCCCGCCAACGATGGAGTGATAGGCCGGTTCCGTGCCGTGGCGCCGGAATTCGTGCAGCAGTTCGGCCTCGACCTCGTACTCGGCCATGCCCGGCCGACAGGCCTGCATCGCGCGCACGTGAGCGCCGGTGGAGATGGCCGCCGCGTGCCGCATCATGCGCAGCTCCCCTGGCTGCTTGAACAGGCGCTGCTCGTGAAGATGGTGTTCCAGCGCGACGAACTCGCAGGGCGCCCGAACGCCGGACCGGGCCTTGGCGCGGACCTGGTTCACCCAGCCGAACAGGCGCTGGTCCATGGCCTCGCTGTGACCGAAGGGTGCGCACAGCGTGTTCCGGTTTTCCATCAATCCGGGCAGGATCTCGCCGATGTCGCCGATGGGGAAGGCGCAATCGGCACCATAATCGCTGACGGCGCCATCGGGTCCGGCACGGCGTCCGTTCCACGTCTCCATGTCTGGGTCGCGGTCACGGCAGAACAGCACGTACTGTCCCGCCTCGCGCCCCGGGACCAGCACGGCGAACGCATCCGGCTCCGGAAAGCCGGTCAGATACAGGAAATCGCTGTCCTGCCGAAACGGGTATTCGACATCGCGGTTGCGCAGGCTTTCGGTCGCGGCGGGAATGACCGCAATCGCCTCCTTGCCCATGGCCTGCATCAGCCGGTGCCGGCGGCGCGCGAACTCCTTCAGGGTGATCTTAGGTGGTTTCATTGCAGCGGAATCGGGCTCCGTGGTTGGGCGGGTGCCAGTTCGTCGGCGAGCAGCATCACGCCGACGCGCACGTACTCGTTCAGTTCGGCCAGGGCCTGCTCATTGTCTTCATTGGCCTCTGGCTCCGCCTCGATGCGCGCAATCTCGGCAAAGTCGCGCAGGATCTCGGCGGCCTCCGGCGAGGGCTTCAGTCCGCCAAGGCGAGGGGTCTGGCCGAGGCCACCGAGGAAGCCGTCCACCCACTGTCCCAGCGTACGGGTGCGGAACTCCAGGTCTTCGCTGTCATCGGGCAACAGCGGCTCGAATCCGAGATCGGTGTCGTTCAGTGCGCGCAGCACCTGCAGCCGCAGGGCCTCGACGGCCTCACGCAAGACCGCATCATCATGGCCGGGCGGCGGATGGCGTTCTCCCAGCGCCTGTACAAGCCGGGCACCCGACAGGCTGGGATCCGCCACCAGGCAGCCTGAGAGCAGACCGTGCGCAGCAGGCGCCGAACAGGACAGGCCCGCGGCATCGAGGGTGCGCCCAAGTGCATCGAGGCCGGGAGCCCCTCGTGAAGTCATCAGAATGCCTCCAGCCGGGCTTCGTAGGGAAACAGCAGCATGCGGTAGATCCGGTCGCCGAACTGCATGTGCGTGAACTCGGGCTCGCCGAGCCTGATCGCGTTGCTCCCCTTCGCGGACATCGCGCGCAGCCCGAAGTGACGTTCCGAGATCAGGTCCGCCAGCAGCTGCTCGAGTTCCGCGCGGTCGATGGTTCCGGTGTTGTCGACGATACGGCAGGGCTTGCCGTTGTGCGCGGTGGATTCGATGATCGTGGCGCCGGGACTGGGCGGAGGAGTGTTCGTCATCGCAGGATTACCTCGAGAGCCTCATTCGTGCAAAGGGCATTCGTGCAAAGGGCATTGTGGCGGCGGGGCCTGAACCCCGCAACCGCTCAGTCGAAGGACAGCCGGGGGCCCGGATCGTGCGATTCCGTTGCGTAAGCAAGCCGGCTCGTTGTCCCAGAGCGGTGGCAGCCCGGGCCAAACGCCAGCACCGAATACCCGGCTACCAGTTGACGCTCGGATAGTGCCACTCCTAGACTCGGAACCATTATCTTCTCTCACGCCACAGAGCCAGGGAACCTGACAAGCCATGGAAACCGCCAAGCCCGCCGAGGTGGATGCCGCCGCTGATCGCCTGGAGACGGCCGTCGCGCGGCTCCTGCAGCGCTGTGCCGCCCTGCACGAGGAGAATCATCTGCTGCATGAGCAACTTCGACAACTGCGGACCGAGCGCGCCACCGTCAAGGAACGCACCGAGCAGGCCCGGCACCGGGTCGAAGGCATGATCTCCCGGCTGCGCACCATGGAGCACCCCGAATGAGCCCTCCCGCAGAGCCCGTCCGCGTCAATATCCTCGGCAAGGAATACCAGGTCGCCTGCCCCCCCGAGGAACGCGCCGACCTCTATGCCTCCGCCAATCTGCTGGATGAGCGCATGCGCAGCGTCCGCGACGGTGGACGCGTTGTCGGTGCGGACAGGATCGCGGTGATGGTGGCGCTGAACCTTGCGCACGAGATGCTCGTCTGCAGTCGGAACCTGGAGCGCCTGCAGGTCCGCACGCCGGAACGCCTGAGCGCCCTGGCCGATGCGGTGGAAAAAAAATTGCGGGAAACTGCACGTGACGGCACGAATGGCCCATAATTGCAGTTCGGGCGTGTGTCTGCGCCGTGCGTGAGTGGCTGGGTGGTACCCTTGAGCCTAATTGTTAGCCACGGGAATCGAGAACTTTCGGGTGGTTGAGCATGTCCGCCCCGTGCGGAAAGCCTGTAAACCTGAAGCCTCGTCCCACCTGAACCGCTGGTTCAAGGTCGAAGGCCACCACGGCGCGCGCGGTGCACGCCCCCTCTTTTGATGCCTCAAACGATTCCGACTGTCCCGACCGAGGCGCCCCTGGTCCTGCGGCTGCGCCTGCGTCGACAGCGGGCGAGCCTCTCCGACACGGCGATCGCGGACCATTCCGCAGCCATCTCGGCCCATGCCCGGCGTTGCCTCCGACTGCTGCGCCCACGCACCCTCGCCGGCTATTTCGGCATCCGCGGGGAAATCGACATCCTGCCGCTCCTGGAACAGCAATCGGCCCGAGGGCTCCGCATCGCGATGCCAGTACTGGAGCCGCACCGGCCGGGCCGCATGCATTTCCGCTCCTGGCACCCCGGCGAGCCGCTATGCAACAACGCGTTCGGTATCCCTGAGCCCTGCTACGACGCGCCGCGCATCTGGCGCCGCGAACTCGACATCGTGTTTCTGCCCCTGGTCGCCTTCGACAGTGCCGGATACCGTCTGGGGATGGGTGGCGGCTACTACGACCGTTACTTCGCCCGGCGGCGCTTCGGTTCCCATCGCCCCCGGCTGATCGGCGTCGCCCATGGCTTTCAGCAGGTGCCACGCCTTGAGCCGCAGCCCTGGGACGTGCCGCTGGACGGGGTCATCACCGAGGCCGGGTGGACCCGATTCCGCCGGCGCCAGGGTGAGCGAGCGGGTTGACAAGCACCAGGGGGAATGCTGGCATCCGCCACAGAATCCTGCGAGGAACCCCGATGGCCTATTGGTTGATGAAGTCCGAACCCGATGTCTTCGGCATCGACGATCTGGAGCGGGTCGGCGTGGAGCCGTGGGAGGGGGTGCGCAACTACCAGGCGCGCAACATGATGCGCGACGCGATGAAGGAGGGCGACCTCGCCTTCTTTTACCACTCGAACACCAAGGTGCCCGGTATCGTCGGCGTGCTGCGGATCCAGCGGGAGGGTTACCCCGACGACGCCGCCTTCGACCCGGAGCACACGTATTACGATCCGAAGAGCGACCCCGACAACCCCCGCTGGTACCGCGTCGATGTCGCCTTCGAGGACCGCTTCGACGAGGTCATCCCGCTGTCGTGGCTGAAGGAGCAGCCCGAACTGGCCGATTGCCCTCTGGTGCGCAAGGGCAACCGGCTGTCGATCCTGCCCATCACGGACCAGCAGTGGCATTTCATCATGAAGCAGGCCCGGAACACGTCCTGATGCAACCGGCTGGCGGCAACGCGATCGATCTCGCGGGACCGCCGACGCACTTCACACCGCGGCCGCCAGCGCCTGATCCAGGTCCTCGATGATGTCGTCGATGTGCTCGATGCCCACGGACAGGCGGACCATGTCTTCGCGAACGCCGGCGCGCTCCAGCTCGGCGGGGGCCAGCTGCCGGTGCGTGGTTGTCGCCGGGTGACAGGCCAGGCTCTTGGCATCGCCTATATTCACCAGCCGGGTCACCAGTTGCAGCGCGTCGATGAAACGGCCGCCCGCCTCACGCCCCCCTAGCGGACTGTCGATGCCGAAGCTGAGGATGCCCGCGGCCCGGCCGCCCAGGTAGCGCTGCACCAGGCCATGATCGGCATGGCTTGGCAGACCGGCATAGGCGACCCAGTTCACGGCGGGATGCAGCTGGAGATACTGGGCCACCGCAAGGGCATTCTCGCAGTGTCGCTCCATGCGTAATGCCAGTGTTTCGATCCCCTGCAGGATCAGGAAACTGTTGAAGGGCGAGATCGCCGCGCCCATGTTGCGCAGCGGCACCACGCGCGCGCGGCCGATGTAGGCGGCCGGACCGAAGGCGTCGGTATAGGTCACCCCATGATACGACGGATCGGGCTGGGTCAACCCGGTGAACCGTTCCGCGTGCTCCATCCAGGGGAACCGTCCGGAGTCCACCAGGACACCGCCAATCGTGGTGCCATGCCCGCCCATGTACTTGGTCAGGGAATGCACCACGATGTCGGCGCCGTGCTCGAAGGGCCGGCAGAGATACGGCGACGGCACGGTGTTGTCGACCATCAGCGGCACGCCGTGGGAATGGGCGAGTTCCGCCAGCGCCCCCAGGTCAGCCACGTTGCCCGCAGGATTGCCGATCGACTCGCAGAAGACCGCCCGGGTGCCTTCATCCATCAGGTCCCGCATGGCTTCGATGTCGCCTGGCGGCGCGAACCGGACCTCGATTCCATACCGGGGGAGCGTGTGAGCGAACAGATTGTAGGTCCCGCCGTAGAGCGTGCTGGTGGTCACGACGTTGTGTCCGGATTCGGCCAGGGTCATCAGCCCGGCCGTGATCGCGGCCATGCCTGATGCGAAGGCCAGTCCCCCGACACCGCCCTCGAGCGCAGCCACCCGCTGCTCGAGGACATCCGTGGTCGGATTCATGATCCGGGTGTAGATGTTCCCAGGAACCTTCAGGTCGAACAGGTCGGCACCGTGCTGCGTGTCGTCGAAGGCGTAGGAGGTGGTCTGGTAGATCGGGACCGCGACGGCCCGAGTGGTTGGGTCCGGCTGAAACCCGGCGTGAATCGCCTGCGTCTCGAATTTCATGCATTCCTCCTGGTTGTCGGTGGCGGCGCCGGGCCGGCGGCAGGTTCTGACGCCCGCCTGACCATGGGATGCCCATCCCGCTCGCCGGCCCAGAATACTTCACCTGCACGCGAAGGGAACAGACTATTGCCCTGTCACCCGGCGGCGAAGTGTGCGCGATGAACGCAAGAAGTTCCCTCAAATTGTGGGATTTCGAAAAAAAGTCTTGATCCGGATCAACCCAAGAGACGATTCTTCGCCTACACTCCGCAATGCGGGGCAGGACGTCCGGCTGAACCGGCTGTGCCGATCTTTTCACCGATGGGGGATCTCCATGGAAACAACTGCAGATACACACGACATAAAAGCAGCAGCGCAAGAGACTTACGATTACAAGGTAGTTCGGCAATTCACGATCATGACGATCGTCTGGGGCATCGTTGGAATGCTCGTCGGCGTCATCATCGCCGCGCAGCTGGTCTGGCCCGCCCTGAACACCAACCTCGAGTGGTTCACCTTCGGGCGCCTGCGTCCGCTCCACACCAACGCGGTGATCTTCGCCTTCGGCGGCTCCGCGCTCTTCGCCACCTCGTACTACATCGTTCAGCGCACCTGCCAGGCGCGTCTTTTCGGCGGTCCGCTGGTGGGCTTCACCTTCTGGGGCTGGCAGATCGTCATCGTGCTGGCCGCCGTCACACTGCCCCTGGGCATGACCATGGGCAAGGAATACGCCGAACTCGAATGGCCCATCGCCATCCTGATCGCCCTCGTCTGGGTCGCCTACGCCGTCGTGTTCTTCGGCACCATCCTGAAGCGCAAGGTCAAGCACATCTACGTGGCGAACTGGTTCTTCGGAGCCTTCATCATCGTCATCGCGGTACTGCACATCGTCAACAACATGTCGATGCCGGTGACCCTGTTCAAGTCCTACTCCGCCTATCCGGGCACCATGGACGCGATGATCCAGTGGTGGTACGGGCACAACGCGGTGGGCTTCTTCCTTACGGCCGCCTTCCTGGGAATGATGTACTACTTCGTCCCGAAGCAGGCCGGCCGCCCGATCTACTCCTACCGCCTGTCGGTGGTTCACTTCTGGGCGCTGGTCTCGCTGTACATGTGGGCGGGTCCGCACCACCTCCACTACACCGCCCTGCCCGACTGGGTGCAGTCTCTCGGAATGGTCTTCTCGCTGATCCTGCTGGCCCCTTCCTGGGGTGGCATGATCAACGGCATCATGACCCTGTCCGGTGCCTGGCATAAGCTGCGCACCGATCCGATCCTGCGCTTCCTGATCGTCGCGCTCTCGTTCTACGGCCTGGCGACGTTCGAAGGCCCGATGATGTCGATCAAGACGGTCAACGCGCTGTCGCACTACACCGACTGGACCATCGGTCACGTCCATGGCGGTGCGCTGGGCTGGGTCGCAATGATCACCATCGGCTCGCTGTACGCGCTGATCCCCGCGCTTTGGGGCAAGGAGAAGATGTATTCGATCAAGGCGATCGAGTGGCACTTCTGGCTCTCGACCATCGGTACCGTGATGTACATCGTGTCCATGTGGATCGCCGGCGTCATGCAGGGCCTGATGTGGCGCGCAGTGAACGAGGACGGAACCCTGACCTACAACTTCGTGGAGAGCCTGGTACAGATGTATCCGTACTACTTCCTTCGCTTCGTGGGTGGTTTCGTGTTCTTCCTGGGCATGTTCATCATGGCCTGGAACGTCTGGAAGACGATCGCCGGCACCAAGCCCGTCACGCACGCCGTGCCGCAGACCGCACATTGATCCGGGGGAGATGAAACCATGAGTCATGAAGTCGTCGAGAAAAACATAGGCCTGATGGTGGTGCTCATCGTCCTGGTCATCAGTGTGGCGGGGCTGGTGCAGATCGTGCCGCTGTTCTTCCTGACCAGCACGACGCAGCCCATCGAAGGAATGGAGCCTCGTTCGGCACTGGAACTGGAAGGGCGTGATATCTACATCCGGGAAGGCTGTTACACCTGCCACTCCCAGATGATCCGGCCGTTCCGTGCCGAGACCGAGCGCTACGGTCACTATTCCGTGGCCGGCGAGTCGGTCTGGGATCACCCCTTCCAGTGGGGCTCCAAGCGCACGGGTCCGGACCTGGCCCGGGTGGGAGGCCGGTACAGCGATGACTGGCATCGCCTGCACCTGATCGATCCGCGGGCGGTGGTGCCGGAGTCCAACATGCCGGCCTATGCCTTCCTGGAACGCCGCGAGATCAACGCGGACCTCACGCCCCGCAAGATGCGTGCGCTGCAGCGACTGGGGGTTCCCTATACCGACGAGCAGATCGAGGCATCCGCCGATGAGGTCAGGGGTATGACCGAAATGGACGCGATGATCGCCTATCTGCAGGGATTGGGTACCGACCTTGCGCATTGGAGATAGGAAATGAGCTTCGGACTGATACATGGCCTCCTGACGATACTGCTGGTCATTCTCTTCGGCGGAATCGTCTGGTGGGCCTTCAGTAGCAGACAGAAAGAGCGCTTTGACGAAGCCGCCAACCTTCCCTTTGCGGAAGACGATGACCAGTCGGCCCCCAAGCGGTCGCAGAAAGGAGACAAGCAATGAATGAGCATGACATGAGCGCCTTCTGGCATTGGTGGGTCGTGATCCTGACGCTCGCCAACATCGCCGGAATCTACTGGCTGATCCGCTGGACCAGCAAGAAACGGCCCGGCGAGGCCGCCGAGGGGGCGGAAACCGGGCACAGCTGGGATGGCCTGACGGAGTTCAACAATCCGTTGCCCCGCTGGTGGCTGTGGATGTTCTACATCACCATCGTCTTTGCCCTGGTCTACCTGGTGCTGTACCCCGGTCTGGGACGCTTCGCGGGCTTGCTCGGCTGGCATTCGGGCAACATGCTGGGTGTCGAGGACAGCCAGTACCAGCGGGAGATGCAACGGGCCGAGGAACGTTACCAGCCGATCTTCGCGGCGATGGCCGACCAGGACATCTCGTCGCTGGCACGGGACGCCGACGCAGTGACGACAGGCCGCAGGCTGTATCTCAACTACTGCTCGACCTGCCACGGTTCGGACGCCGGCGGCGCCCGCGGATTCCCGAGCCTGGTCAACGGCGTATGGCAATGGGGTGGAACCCCGGACGCCATCAGGACCAGCATCGCGCAGGGGCGCGAGGCCAACATGCCCGGCTTCGGCGATTCGCTGGGTGAAGAGGGCGTGGAGCAGGTTGCGCATTACGTGTTGCAGATGTCCGGCCGCGACGATGCGGACAGCGCTCTGGCGGAGGAGGGGCAGCAGAGGTACAACATGTTCTGCGCTGGCTGCCACGGTGCCGACGGCGCCGGCATGGCGATGCTGGGCGCACCCTCGCTCACCGAAAATGTCTGGATCTATGGTGGCTCGCTCGCTGCCATCAAGGAGACGATCGAGCAGGGACGTGCTGGCGTGATGCCCGGCTTCCAGGAATTGCTCGGTGAAGAGCGGGTGCACGTACTCTCTGCCTACGTCTATAGCCTAGATCCCCAGTAACATTTAGGAGCGTTTGCCAGGGCGGGCTACACTTCACGTAGCCCGCCTTTTTTTTGCCCCCCAAATCCCGAGCACAGTCATGTCTGAATCCCAGTCCCGCAAGAAGAAGGCCCAGGTGGCTCCCGCAGAAGGCCTGGAAACGGAAATCTATGCCAAGCACCAGAAGATCTATCCACGCGAGGTCCACGGCCTCTTCGCCAGGCTTCGCGTCACCGCGATGCTCGTCTTGCTGGGAATCTATTACGGCCTGCCCTGGGTACAATGGGAGGGCCGGCAGGCAGTTCTGTTCGACCTTCCCGAACGCAAGTTCCATGTCTTCGGCCTGACCTTCTGGCCCCAGGACTTCTTCCTGCTCGCGGTGCTGCTCGTGATCGCCGCGCTGACTCTGTTCTTCTTCACGGCATTGGCCGGACGACTCTGGTGCGGCTACGCCTGTCCGCAGACGGTCTGGACCGACGCCTTCCTGCGCATGGAGCGCTGGTTCGAGGGTGACCGTCCCAAGCAGATGAAGCTCGACAAAGCGCCCTGGACGGGAGAAAAGATCCTGCGCAAGACGGGCAAGCACACGGCATGGGCGGTGTTCGCGCTCTTTACCGGACTCACCTTCGTCGGCTATTTCAGCCCGATCGCCGACCTCATCCCCCGCTTTTTCACCCTCGACACGGGCGCTTGGGAAACCTTCTGGGTTCTGTTCTATGCCTTCGCGACCTGGGGCAACGCCGGGTTCATGCGCGAGCAGGTCTGCATCTACATGTGCCCCTATGCACGCTTCCAGAGTGCGATGTTCGACAAGGACACGCTGATCATCTCCTACGATGAGGAGCGCGGCGAGCCGCGCGGCCCGCGCAAGCGCGGAACCGACATCAAGGCCAGGGGGCTTGGCGACTGCATCGACTGCACGCTCTGTGTACAGGTCTGCCCGACGGGCATCGACATCCGCGACGGCCTGCAATACCAGTGCATCGGCTGCTCGGCGTGTGTGGACGTCTGTGACGAGGTGATGGACAAGATGGGCTACCCGCGGGGCCTCGTGCGCTACACCACCGAAAACGCGATGGCCGGCAAGCCGGCGAAGGTCCTGCGCCCGCGCGTGCTGCTGTACGGCGCCCTGTTGCTCGTCTTGATGGCCGGCTTCGTTTACGGTGTATCGGCTCGAAGCCCGGTGGGCATCGACGTGATCCGTGACCGGAACGTCCTGTACCGCGAGCTCCCCGACGGCCAGGTCGAAAACGTCTATACCCTGAAGCTGACCAACCGCCACACCGACGCGCGCCACTTCGAAATCAGCATCTCCGGGCTCGAGGGCGCGCAGCTCGCTTGGCAGCAAGGCGACTACGTCGAGGTTCCGGCCGGACGCGTGACCGAATTCCCCATCAGCGTGCGCATGGACCCCTACCACTTGACCGGCGCGAGCAGCGAGGTCATCTTCCACGCTCAGGTCGTGGACCAGCCGGAACTGAGCAATGAGCGTTCGAGCCGTTTCGTCGGCCCGCTGCGCTGAGTAACCAACGCCAAGAGGATCTGACAGGCATGCGCTATCCCCGCGAAGACACCGTACCCTGGTACAAGCAGTTCTGGCCCTGGTTCGTCATTACGCCACCTTTCGTCGGTATCATGCTCGGCGTGCTCCTGGTCACAGCCGCAACCCACGATCCCGATGGCATGGTGGTGGGCGATTACTCCAAGGAAGGACGCGGCATCAACCAGAGCATCGCGCGGGCGCAGTTCGCCTTCAGCCTCGGCCTTTCCGCCGAAGTGCAGATCGAAGGCGAGAGGGTGTGGCTCGACCTCAGAAGCAGCGTGCCCGTGCCCCAGCAGACCATGAAGCTCGTCTTCATGCACCCGACGCGCGATCAGTTCGATCAGGAACTGCCCCTGTCCTACGATGTGGGGCGCCAGCTCTACTATGCTGATATCGAGGAACTCGGGGTGGCGCTGTGGCGTGTGCACCTCGAACCCGAGGACGGGAGTTGGCGGCTGCGCGGCCGCATGGACGACTTCGATGACCTTGCGATCCTGATGGAACCGAGCGCCTGATTCGAGCGGGAGCGGCACCCGGGCCCGTGCCCCGGTGCCGCACTCCCATGGACTCGCCCGGCGCAATGTGTCCAGATGCCAGTCGAACGGATGCCCCAATGCAAGCCAACCCGATCTTCGATGCCGACCTGATCCGCCGCTACGACAAGGCAGGACCACGCTACACGTCCTACCCCACCGCAGTCCAGTTCCACGGCGGCTTTGACGAAGACCAGTATCGGCAACAGGCGGCGCTCAGCAACGCCCGAGGTGGCCCGCTTTCGCTCTATTTCCACATTCCGTTCTGTGACACGGTCTGTTTCTACTGCGCCTGCAACAAGGTCGTCACCAAGATCCGCGCGAAGGCCCAGCCCTACCTGGACGACGTCTACCGCGAGATGGCGCTGCAATCCGCGCTCTTCGATCGCGACCGGCCGGTCGAGCAGCTGCACTGGGGCGGAGGCACGCCCACCTTCCTCAGTGTCGAGCAGATGCGCGAGCTGATGGCGCGCACCGGCGAGCATTTCCAGCTGAAGACCGATGACACCGGCGAATATTCGATCGAGATCGACCCCCGCGAGGCGGACGCCCGCACGGTGGCCGTCCTGCGGGAACTCGGCTTCAACCGGATGAGCCTCGGGGTGCAGGACTTCGACCCCAAGGTCCAGAAGGCGGTCAACCGTATCCAGTCCGAGGCGGAGACCCTGGCCGTGCTGCAGGCCGCGCGTGACGAAGGCTTCCACGGGATCAGCATCGACCTGATCTACGGCCTGCCGTTCCAGACCGTCGACAGTTTCCTGCGCACGCTGGATCGCGTGATCGAGGCCAGCCCCGATCGCCTTTCGGTCTTCAACTACGCCCACCTTCCCACCCGTTTCATGCCGCAACGGCGCATCAAGGACGAGGAACTGCCGACTCCGGCGGCCAAGCTGTCGATCCTCGAGTCGACGATTCATCACCTGACCAGCGCCGGTTATGTGCTGATTGGCATGGACCACTTCGCGAAGCCCGACGATCCCCTGGCCCGTGCACAGCGCGAGGGCAGCCTGTACCGGAATTTCCAGGGCTATGCGACGCATGCCGAGTGCGACCTGGTCGCGATGGGCGTGTCGTCCATCGGACAGGTCGGCGATGCCTTCAGCCAGAACGTGAAGGATCTGGAGACCTACCACGCCATGCTGGCCGAGGGTCGCCTGCCGATCGAACGCGGCTTCGTCGTCAATGACGACGACAAGCTGCGCCGGGCGGTCATCACCGATCTGATCTGCCATTTCGAACTGGATGGCGATGCCATCGGCGAGCGCTTCGGTGTCGATTTCGGCGATTACTTCGCGACCGAGCTGGAAAACCTGGAGCCCTTCATCGACGATGGCCTGCTGACGCTGGAGGGCAGCCGGATCCGCGTCCTGCCCGTCGGCCGCCTGATGATCCGCAACATCTGCATGACCTTCGACCGCTACCTCGACACCAGCGGCGAGCGGCGCTTCTCGCGTACCCTGTAGCGGTGGAGGCCAGCCCTCTGGCCGATCGGTGCGCTCCGTACGCCGAATCGGCGAGAGGGCTCGGCTTCTACGTCGTCTGGCCGGACGCCGCGTCCACGGTGATGCCTTCCGGCAGTTCGGCTACGCCGGACCCGGCCGCGCTCGCCCGATCCGCGCGCAGGGCCTCGGCCAGTGCGGCGCGGGCCGGTGCCTCCCCGTGCACCAGCCAGACCTGCCTCGGCGGAGCCGGCGCGGCGGCCAGCCACTGGCGCAGCTCGTCGCGATCCGCGTGTGCGCTCAGGCCTTCCAGCACATCGACCTTGGCCTCCAGCATGAATCTGCGGCCCTGGATCTTCAGTTCGCGTTCGCCGTCCAGCAAGGCCCGACCGCGCGTACCCGGTGCCTGATAGCCGGTCAGCAGCACGCGATTGTCCGGATCCAGCCCGTGAGCCAGCAGGTGCCCGAGAATCCGCCCACCGGTCAGCATGCCGCTGCCGGCAATGATCACGAAGGGACCTTCCTTGCGGTCCAGCCGGCGGGCGCGCTGGGCGTGTTCGACGATGCGCACGCGGGAAAAGACCGATTCGAGTTCCTCGAGCGACAGTCGGTGCTCGTCCGGGTAGTTCCGGTACAGCTCTGAGACCTCGGCGGCCATCGGACTGCTCAGGTAGATGGGCAACTCGAGTTCCCGACGCCGACGCAGCAGGCGGTCCAGCAGCAGCATCAGCGTCTGGGCCCTCCCCACCGCGAAGGACGGGACCAGCAGTACGCCCCGGCGCTCGATGATCCCCGCGAGCACCTCCGCGAGCTGATCCTCGGGGGCGCCGGGCGGGTGCGAACGGTCGCCGTAGGTCGATTCCATCACCAGGGCATCCACGGCTTCGGGCGGGCGCGGCGGAAACATCACCGGGTCGCGCAACCGGCCGAGATCTCCGGAAAACCAGATCCGCTCGCGCCCGTCATCCACCAGGACCCCTGCAGCACCAAGGATGTGCCCGGCATAGTGGAACCGGATCTCCAGACCGCCCAGATGAATCGGCCGTCCGTATTCGACGGACCGGAAGTGGTGCAGCGTCTTCTCGACGTCGCCGGTGTCGTAAAGGGGCAGCGCCGGTCGGTGCTTCGACCAGCCGTCCCGGTTGGCCTGCTCGGCGTCCTCCTCCTGGAGCCGGGCGGAATCCATCAGGATCACGCGCGCCACCTCGCGCCCCGCCCGCGTCGCATGGATCGGCCCCCGAAACCCGGCCTTGACCAGGCGCGGCAGGTAACCGCAGTGGTCGAGGTGCCCGTGCGTCAGCAGCACCGCGTCGATGTCGCGGGGATCGAAGGGCGGCGGCTCCCAGTTCCGCAGCCGCCCCGATTTCTCGCCCTGGAACATGCCGCAGTCGATCAGCACGCGCTTCCCGGCCGCCTCGAGCAGATGCTTCGATCCGGTCACACCCGCCGCACCGCCGAAGCTCGTGAGCCTCATGGCGACTCCCTGCGCACCTTGCCGCGATCCAGGATCTCGTTGCACTCGCGCCGTACCCGTTCCCGCTGCCGCTCCTCCAGCCTCAGCGGCTCCAGCAGACGCGGCTGGTCGATCAGGTCCCGGCACAGTATGGCCCCCGACTCGATCAGCCTGCGCTTGTGCGCGACCTTCAGGCCGCCCAGGCAGGTGATCGGGTGCAGGCCGTGCTGGTTGATCAAGCCCCGGGTCAGCGGGTAGTGATCCGTGTTGTGCCCCGCCAGGATCAGGCCCTCGCACTCACCGTAGGCCAGGGCATCCTCGCTGTAGGTCGTGTTGCTGAGCACCCAGAAATCATCGTGCCGACCCTCCCCGGTTGCCGCCAGATCCAGCGAGCGGGCGCGCAGGTACAGCGGGAGCTTCACATCGTTGCGGTAGGTTGCGCGATTGTGGAACTTGCACTCGGCGAAAAGGCGCTGGCCGTCGCGTTCGGCGACGATATCGATCTCGTGCTGCACGCAGCGGCCCTGCAGGAACCGGTTGTACGTGACCACGTAGCCCATGGCCTCGAACAGGCGGCCGCAGAACTGCTCGAAGGGAAAGCCGGTCGGCCCCAGGTCCAGCAGCGCACGCTTCAGGCTGTAGTTGATCGCCGTGCGCCGGGAACGCTTCTTCAGGCCACTGCGGGCCATGCGGTAGAGCTTGCCCGTGCTGATTCCGTCGCGAAGCCTGGGTTCGAGGTCGGCAATCACATCCCTCGCCACCGCGTCGCTGGCGCCGGCGCGGCGCAGCGAGATGCGCAGCTTGTCGGGCGAATAGGGCTCCCGCTGTCCGTCGCTCTTGCGCACCTCGATCCGGTGCCGGGCGAAGGCCCCATGGCGCCGGGCGGTCACGGAGCGCCACGCAGGAACCGGTTGCGCCCGCCCTCGGGGCAGCTTTTCCGGTACCCCGGCGCAGACACATTTGAGGCGAACTCCGGGGATCGGGCCTGAGAATCCTGCACCATCCGTCTGCCCCCAATGCCGATGGCCCGTTCCATCGGCTCTGAACCACAAGTGTAGTCCGCCCCGGTCCATCGCAGCGAAGTCCAGAACCAGGGTCGTACATGTACCTGTGACGCAGACGCAACGGCGCAGGCGTTTCCACTATATCTTCACCACAAGCGCGATGCGTTCCACGCCGCGAAACGCTGGTCCTGCACTATCTCCGTGCAGCCTGCACCGCCGTCACGCCCTGTCGCGGTGCGCACACTGATAAAAACACAACACATCTTCACGAAAATGCAACAGAAACGGTCGATTCGGAAGTTGGCACGCCGAATGCATTGGACTCCGGCAGTGATTCGATTGCGGTCACCACCACAAACCTGAGAAAGGAGCACCACGATGCATTCAACCTTCAAGAAGACTCTCGTCAGCTCGGCCGTCACCGGTGCCCTGCTGGTCGGCACCGCCGGCTTCAGCACCGCCAAGGCCGAACTCGAGTTCAACGTCGGCGTGTTCACCGACTACATCCTCTACGGCAAGACCGAATCCGAGAACAATGCCGTGGTCCAGGGCGGCATTGATTGGGCGCACGAAGATGGGTTCTACCTCGGCACGTGGGCCTCGACCCTGGGCGATAATCTGGGTCAGGAGGTCGACTTCTATGCCGGCTATGCCTTCGAGGCCGGCGGTCTCGACTTCGACCTCGGTTACATTTACTACTACTACACCAGCGATGATTACATCGATGACTTCGGGGACCTCTACGCGTCGGTGGGATTCGGACCCGCGTATGCGACCGTGAAATACACGATCCACGATAGCGACGACAGGGGCTCCTACTACACCTGGATCGGCGGCGACTTCGAGGTCATGCCCAGCATCGGCCTTGGCGCTGAACTCGGCTATGCCAGTCCCGACGACGGTGATAGCTGGGCCTTCTGGAGCCTGGGCCTGACCAAGTCGACCGACATGGGCGACATCTCCTTCACCTATGCGCACACCGACGACAGCGACGACGACCCGCTGTTCGTGGTCGGCTACAGCCTCAGCTTCTGATCCTTCACCGGGTCGAACGAGAAGTGCATGGCGGCCCCTCGGGGCCGCCTTTTTTGTCTTCAGCAGCCAGATCCTGCATGGCACGAACGCTTCCCCTCTGCGGTCCCCGCGTTTGTGCACACCCACGCTCTCGGGCGACACTGCCACGCTAACGTTCATGGCCCTGCAACACCCCTGACGATGAACCGCCGCGAACTGTAGGCCGGGTTAACCCAAAGGGCGTAACCCGACGGGTCTCGCGCACACCCATGGCTTTTAAAGAGCATCGTCCCCGGCAATCCGGCACGTCGGGTTACGCTACGCTAACCCGACCTACAAACTTTCACGCTAACGACAACCGGCGCGCACCCGATGAGCGAGACCCTCCCCGGCTACGACGAGATTCCCTACGAGAGCTTCCCGATCACCGAGACGCACCCGGACCGCCTGGCCGTGATCGGCCGCCTGTTCGGTCTCGCCTGCCCCGCCCCGGCCCGGGCCCGGGTGCTGGAACTGGGCTGCGCTGCAGGGGGCAACCTCCTCCCGATCGCCTGGTATCTGCCCGAGACCCACTGTGTCGGGCTGGAACTGTCGCGGACACAGGCCCTCCACGGTGCGGCACTGGCCGATGCGCTGGAACTGCGGAACATCGAAATCCGGCACCAGGACGTCATGGACTTCGCGCCGGAGGGGGAGCCGTTCGACTACATCATCGTGCACGGGCTCTTCTCCTGGGTGCCACCGGCGGTGCAGGAGCACGTCCTCCGTGTCTGCGGATCGAGGCTGGCACCCGGCGGCGTGGCCTACATCAGCTACAACACCCTGCCCGGCGGGCGCCAGCGAAGCATGCTGCGCGACATGCTGCTGCACCATGCGCGCAGCCACACCCGCCCGAGGCACCGGCTTGCCGCGGCCCGCGAGATGATCGAGTTCCTGGCGACCCCTCTGGAGTCGGAGCCCCCTGGCCACGACTGGCTGCGCGGTGAGTTGAATCGTCTCAGGGGCGCGCGCGACAGCTACCTCTACCACGAGTACCTCGAAGAGACGAACGATCCCCTGCTGTTCAGCGACTTCGTGGCGCGGGCCGGCAATCACGGCCTGCAGTACCTCGCGGACACGCAGCTGCACTCGATGTTTCCCGCGACGCTCGGTGCTGCGGCAGAGTCCAGCCTGTCGCGCTTCGACGAACTGATCGACGAAGAGCAGTACGCCGACTTCCTGCGCCTGCGTCCCTTCCGCCAGTCGCTGCTCTGCCGGGCCGCGGATCCCCTCACTCGCGAGATCGACCTCGATGGGCTGCTGTCGCTGCCGCTATACACCGATCTGGCACCGGACGCGGACGGGACCCTGCGCAGTTCCGCGGGCCAGAGCTTCCAGGCCGACAGCCCCCTGCTTCGAGCCGTTCTCGACGAATTGGCAAAGAGCTTCCCCCGTGCCCGGAATCTCGCGGAACTGCTGCCCGCAGCCGTTGAGCGGGCCGCAGGGAAAGACGGCTCGCCCGCCGCCGACACCGGCCTGCTGATGCAGGAACTCTTCAATCTCTTCGTCTCCGGCGCACTGCAGCCCACGCTCTGCGAACCCGGCGCCCGCGGCGGTAGCGGTGTCGAACCCGAGACCAACGCATCGGCCCAACCGAAGGCACTGCGGATCGCCCGTATCCTGGCCGGCGAGGGAGAGAACCTGATACCCACCCCGCGGCACCAGGCACTGCAACTGGATCCGGTCTCCGCGCGGATTCTGACGCTCCTCGACGGGCAACGCGATCAGACCAGCGTCGTCGAAGCGATGCTCACTGCTGCGGTCAGGGACCCGGCGCTGAACCGGTTGCTGGGGAACAAAGGGCCGGAGCGCATGCGTGGGGCGATCCAGGCCAGCCTCATGCAGCTGCTGCGGCTTCTGCAGCGGCACGGTTTGCTCGAGACAGGCTGACGCCCGGACCCGCGGGCGCGGCAGACACCGGTGGCCGGGGCATGAAACAGCCGCGGCGGAATATCGAGCGGCGACAGGCGGCAGCCGCTTTGCGCTAAGGTATGAAGCTGGGAATAATTTGTGGTTTGCAACCACTGCCTCACGGACGATGACATGACACTCTTCAAACTGCTGGAAGAAAACCTTCGTCACGGCACGCTGAGCTTGCAACTTCCGGATGGATCCGAGCGTCGGTTCGGGGCGGGTCTGCCGGAGGCGACCATCCGCTTCACGGATCCCGCCACCCTTCGACGCATCGCCTACGACCCTGGCTTCGAGTTCGGCCAGACCTACATGGAGGGGGGCTGGGACTATGGTGAAGAAGGCTTGCCTGCCCTGCTCAACGTCACCATGGGCAACTTCGCGGGATTCTTTGCCAACCGCTCCCGCAAGCCCCTGAGCTTCCTGCAAAAGGCCCTGCAGCAGAGTAACCGGGTCCGCCGCGCCTACCGGAATGTTTCCCACCACTACGACCTCGACGAGTGGCTGTTCCGCCGTTTCCTGGACCGCGACATGTTCTACTCCTGCGCGTACTTCGAGCGTCCCGACATGACGCTGGAGGAGGCCCAGGAGGCGAAGTGCCGCATGATCGCGCGCAAGCTGCGCCTGGAGCCCGGCATGCGCGTGCTCGATATCGGCAGCGGCTGGGGGGGGCTCGCGATGCATCTCGCCCGCGAGCAAGGGGTGTCGGTCGATGGGCTCACGCTCTCGCGCGAGCAGCTTCGCGTCGCCCGCGAGGAATGCGCCCGGCGCGGACTCGAAGACCAGGTGGCGTTTCACTTCCGCGATTATCGCGAACATCGCGGGCAGTACGACCGCATCGTCAGCGTCGGCATGTTCGAGCACGTGGGCCAACCCTACTACGGCGCCTTCTTCCAGCAAGTCAACGACCTGCTGAAGGAAGACGGGGTTGCCCTGCTCCACACCATAGGCCGCACCAGCGCCCCGGGCACGACCAATGCCTGGCTGCGCCGCTACATCTTTCCCGGGGGATACACCCCTGCCCTGTCGGAACTGGCAGCGGCGATCGAACCCACTCCCCTGATGGTCACCGATCTCGAGGTCTGGCGCCTGCACTATGCCGATACGCTCGCCGAGTGGCTCCGCCGGTTCCAGTCGGTTCGGGCGGAGGTCGCCGAACGCTTCGACGAACGCTTCTGCCGCATGTGGGAGTTCTACCTGGCCTCCTGTGAAGGCACCTTTCGACACTGGGACCAGGTCGTCTTTCACGTGCAGATGGCGAAGCAGCACGGGGCGGTGCCCATCACCCGCGACTACCTCTACCGGGGTTGACCTTGCGCGCACATCGAGCCGGTGATTCAGTCATCGCTGACGCGCCGCGCGTATGATGAGGGGGCAGATACATCACAGAGAGGACACCATGACGAGCAAGCCAAGCGCGCGATACCTTCGCCTGAGCACCACGGCGGGGGCCACGCTGCTGCTGGGCCTCTTCCTGGTGGCCGAAGTCTCCGCACAGCCCCCGACCCATGCACCCGCGCATGTCTGGCGGGGCCAGGAAGCGCAGGTGCCGGGACCCCCATCGCAAGCGCCCGCATACGGTTGGCGCGGCCAGCAGGAACAGAGGCCCGGCCCGCCACCGCAGGCACCCGCATACGGTTGGCGCGGCCAGCAGGGTCAGATGCCGGCTCCGCCACCCCATGGCGGCCCCAGAGACCCGCGTGCGGAACAACGACCCTCGCCATGGGGACCGGGTGCCCCCGACTACCGAGGCGATCGCGAACCCGTCTGGCAGCACGACCCGCGTCGCGAGGCGGACAGATGGCGTGGTCCGCGCGATGACCACCGAGGTGCGGGCGAACGCGATTACGAGCGCGATGCACAGCGTCCACGGGACGACAGCCGTGACTTCCCGCGTTATGACCGGAGCGAATGGGAAGACGAGGGCCGGCGGGGCGACCGGCGCCTGCGGGGCAGTGAGCGGGAGGCCGAGGACATGCATCAATGGCAGGATGCGGAACAGCGCAGGGACCGTCGTGGTGATACCCAGCGTGGTCAGTAAGCCCAACCCGCGACAACGGCGGGAATCCGGGACATGAGGCGTCGGCGCATCGACGGAGGTCTGGTGATCGTCGGCCTGGTGCTGATCGCTATCGGCACGTACGCGCTCTACACCGGCGAGATCTTCCTGAGCCGCCTCACCGTCAGCGAGGGCCAGAGCATCGGCGGCGTCGGCGCGCTGGTGATCGCGGCGGTCTTCATCGCCGCCGGCGTCTATTTCCTCTTCCAGTCCCGCAAGTAGGCCGGGTTAACGTGAAAGTCACGGCCATGCCCGCGCCCCCCTGTGGGAGCGGGCCTCGCCC
>NZ_REBW01000108.1 GCF_007692535.1 Thioalkalivibrio sp.
GGCTGCCGCCCGCTTGCCAGCGGGCGGGGGTCCTGCTCCAATGCCCCATCGCTTGCTGACTGGCGCCGATCGCAGCCATGACCAATGACCCGTTCGAAGACGCCCTCGTTTACGAGGATGAACTGCCCCTGAGCTGGGAAGTGGTGGACGCATTGCCCCCGGTGCAGCGCCTGTCCACCATCAACGCCGCCAACGAGGCGCTGCTGCGGGCGGGGGAAGGGCTCGAGGAACCGCTTCGCGGCAACGAGGAATCGCATGAACTGACGCAGGAGTTCCAGCGCCTGGACGCCAAGCTCAACCTGGTGCTGGAACTGCTGGCCGACTGGCTGAGCCGTCAGGGCGACCTGCCGCCCGCGCTGGAAGTGCGCTTCAACGGCCAGGGCATCTCCTGGCAGTCCCCCGAGACCCCGCCCCCGGACGCGACATTGCGCCTGACCCTCTACGTTTGTCCGTCCTTTCCGAAGCCGCTGGTACTGTACGGGCGCACGGTGCAGCAGCAGGACGGCGGGCCGGACGGCGTGGCCGTAGCCCGATTCCTCGCGCTGTCCGCGGGCGTCGTCGAGGGGCTGGAACGGCTGGTCTTCAGGCGGCACCGGCGGGAAGTCGCCCAGCTTCGAGGGCAGCTGCGCGTCGGAGTCGACCACGACTGACGGCAGTACCCCTGCCGGACTGGCCGTGTCTTCCTGGCATGGTCGCTGGAAAACCCCTACCATACCCACCGTACCCGGCCCGGCAGTCGTCTTCAGCGGGCCTTTTCGACGTGCCCCGGCCCGGCCGGCGCGACACCCGGAACACTATGAGCGCTCCAGAGAAGACGGCCCGTGATCCCGACGATGGCGGCGTGAGCCCGCTGCCGAGCCGTGTGCTGATGATCGCGGGCGACACCGACCGCGCCGCGCGCCTGGAGACCGTGCTCGAGTTCCTCGAGTGCGAGCCCCGGGTCCATCGCGCGGCGCCGGCGCCCGACGAGGTCCGCGCGGGGGATGGCTGGCTCGCCTGTGTCGTCAGCAGCTGCGTGGGCGAAACCCTGTTCGACCTGCTGAACGATCTTCCCGATTTCGTCCCCGGCGTGCCGATCGTGCTGGTGGGCGGGGAGGCGGATTTTCCGGTGCTGACCAAGGCTGCGAAGGCCCAGGTGGTCCGGCGCGTCGGCTTTCCCGTGCGCTACCCGGAACTGGCCGACGCCCTGCGCTCGGCGCGGCACGCGGTGGCGAATGGCGGCCTGGATGGGGGCAGCCGCGCCGTAGAGCTGTTCCGGTCCCTGGTCGGCAGCAGCCCCGCGATCCAGCGCATCCGCAAGCTGATGACCCAGGTGGCCGCCACCGACGCCAGTGTTCTGATTCTCGGAGAAACGGGCACCGGCAAGGAGGTCGTGGCGCGCAACATCCACAGCGCCTCGAGCCGCCGCGGGCGCCCCTTCGTGGCCGTGAACTGCGGTGCGATCCCCGCGGATCTGCTGGAAAGCGAGCTCTTTGGTCACGAGAAGGGCGCCTTCACCGGCGCCCTGACCGCCCGCCAGGGCCGCTTCGAAATGGCCGAGGGCGGGACGCTGTTCCTGGACGAGATCGGCGACATGCCGCTGCCGATGCAGGTCAAGCTGCTGCGGGTGCTGCAGGAGCGGACGATCGAGCGGGTCGGCAGCAATCGCAGCATCGCCTGCGACGTGCGGATCGTCGCCGCCACGCACCGGGATCTGGAGGTGGCGATCGAGGATGGTGACTTCCGGGAGGATCTCTTCTACCGCCTGAATGTCTTCCCGATCGAGATGCCGCCCCTGCGCCAGCGGCTCGGGGACCTGCCGCTGCTGATCACCGAGCTGACGGCCCGGATGGAAGGCGAGGGGCGCAGGACCGTCCGGCTTGGGCCGTCGGCGCTACGCGTGCTCTCGGTCTATCCATGGCCGGGCAACGTGCGGGAACTGGCCAACCTGATCGAGCGCCTCGCCATCCTCCACCCCGGCGAGACGGTGCAGGCCGAGGATCTGCCGCCCAAGTTCCGGCAGGGACAGCCCGGGGCACCCGAGGATTTCGACACTCCCCAGATCGCGGACCCGGGCCCGGGGACCGAGACGCCTCTCCCGCAGGACGGCATCGACCTCAAGGAATACCTCAACGAGCTCGAGGTCGGGCTGATCCGGCGGGCACTCGACGACGCATCCGGGGTGGTGGCGCATGCCGCCAAGCTGCTCGGCATGCGCCGGACCACCCTGGTCGAGAAGATCCGCAAATTCGGGATCCAGCGTCCGGAGGACGTGCCGGATAATTGACGGGGCCGTTTGCGTTTGGCCGGTTTCCCTCTGATTCTGAAAGAAAAAATAATCTGGCATCATTTCTGCTTACTCTCCCGTGAACCGGTTTGGGCGACAGCGTTCCGTCGCCGCCGGGCCCGACAGACGAGAGAGGATGTGCCTGATGATCGACACCCCGACGGTCTTGCTGGTGGACGAGGATCCCGGCCTGCGCACCAGGGTGCGCGAGCACCTGTCGCGGGACCATTGCCGGGTGCTCGAGGCCGAGCACGGTGAGGCGGCGCTGAACTGCCTGGGACGCGAGCCGGTGGGAATCGTCTTCGCCAGTCGCGAGGCGCAGCCGATGGGCGGGATCGAATTCCTGCGTCAGGCCAGGGGCCGCAAGCCGGAGCTCCCGGTGGTGCTCACCAGCTCGGACGGCAGCGTCCAGGCGGCGGTCTCGGCCATGCGCGAGGGCGCCACGGACTTCCTGGTCAAGCCCTTCGGCGTCAGCGCCGTTTCCGAGCGCATCCGGCAGTTCACCCAGGGCAGCAAGGGCCAGGCCGACGGCCTGGTGCTCGAGGACGCACGCAGCCTGGAGCTGCTGGAGCTGGCATCCCGGGTTGCCGCGTCGGAGGTCACGGTGATGCTCAACGGCGAATCGGGGGTCGGCAAGGAGGTCTTTGCCCGCTACCTGCACGCCCACTCGTCCCGAGCCTCGCAGCCCTTCGTCGCCATCAACTGCGCGGCCATCCCGGAGAACATGCTGGAGGCGATGCTGTTCGGCTACGAACGCGGCGCCTTTACCGGCGCCTACGAGTCCCGGCCCGGCAAGTTCGAGCTCGCCCAGGGCGGCACCCTGCTGCTGGACGAGATCTCCGAGATGGAGCTGAGCCTGCAGGGCAAGCTGCTGCGGGTGTTGCAGGAGCGCGAGGTCGAGCGGCTGGGCGGCAAGCGCATGCTGAGCCTGGACGTGCGCGTGATCGCCACCTCCAACCGGGACCTGCGTGCAGAGGTCCAGGCCGGCCGGTTCCGCGAGGATCTCTATTACCGTCTCAGCGTTTTCCCCCTGACCATCCCGCCGCTGCGCGAGCGGCCTGGCGACATCCTGCCGCTGGCGCGCCACTTCCTGGCCCGTCACGGACGCGGGTTCGAGGCGCCCGAACTGACTTCATGCGCGGCGATGCAACTGCTGAGCCACAGCTGGCCGGGCAACGTGCGCGAACTGGACAACGTGATGCAGCGGGCCCTGATTCTCCGCCACGGCCCCGGTGTCGACGCGACCAGCATCCGCCTGGAGACGGTGGGCGCGGGTGACCGCGGCATGGGCATCATCAGCCCCGCTGCATCCGATCACGGCAATGTGCTCGATCAGGGTCTCCGCTCTCGGGAGGAGCAGATGATTCTGGGTGCCCTGCACGCCGAAAGGGGAAGCCGCAAGGAGGCGGCCGCGCGGCTGGGCATCAGCCCGCGCACCCTGCGCTACAAGCTGGCCCGGCTCCGCGATGCCGGCCTCGCGATCCCCTGAACCAGAACCGGACCCCGGGGCCGGCCGCGCGGAAAAGGCCTCCTCGGTACCGGGATCCAGAACGATGTCGAGTCGACGGAAGTGGTTTTTGGTCATTCGTTGTAATCTATTAATCAAGATATTGCGATGATCTCTTCGAGGAACATGAAATGAGCGAGATGCAGATCAACCAGGTGCTTGCCCAGATGCGGGCGCTGGCGCAGAACTCGGGGGTCGGGGAGGCCGCGCCGCGTGGCCCGGGTACGACGGATTTCGCCAACGTGCTCAAGCAGAGTCTCGATCACGTGAACCAGACGCAGCAGGCCTCGCGCGAACTCTCGACGGCCTTCGAGATGGGTGACCCCAATGTCAGCCTGGCCGAGGTGATGGTGGGGATGCAGAAGGCCAGCGTGTCCTTCGAGGCGGTGAACCAGGTGCGCAACCGCCTGCTGTCCGCCTACCAGGAAATCATGAGCATGCCGGTCTGAACGGGACGGAATCCAAAACATGACGACTTCATTGGCAACCATCAACGACCAGTTCCGCGGGCTTGCAAGCCTGCCGCTGGAACGTCAGATCGGCCTGATCCTGGCTGCGGCTGCGGCGCTGACCCTGGTGGTCAGCCTGGTGCTGTGGCTGACCCGTCCCCACTACGTGGTGATGTATCCCAACCTGCCCGAGCGGGAGAGCGCGCAGGTGCTCGAGGCACTCGACCGAAACGGCGTCCCGTACCGGCTGGACCCGGTCTCCGGGGCCCTGCAGGTGCCTTCCGGACAACTGCACGAGGCCCGCCTCAAGCTCGCGACCGAGGGTCTGCCCAAGGCTTCCGGATTCGGCTTCGAGTTGCTGGAGCAGGACCAGGGGCTGGGCACCAGCCGGCTGATCGAGGATGCCCGCTACCACCGGGCCATCGAGGGCGAGCTGGCGCGTTCCATCGCCACCCTGGACAGCGTCGAGAGCGTGCGGGTGCACCTGGCCCTGCCGCGGCAATCGGTCTTCGTGCGCGACCGCACCAAGCCCTCGGCCTCGGTGCTGCTCAATCTCTACGCGGGCCGTACGCTGGACGAGGGACGGGTGGCCGGCATCGTGCATCTGGTTTCGTCGAGCATCCCGGACCTGGAACCCGAGCAGGTCACCGTCGTGGACCAGCGCGGGCGGCTGCTGACGCGGCCGACCGGCGATGTCGACGGCATGGCCGCCACCGGCCACCAGCTGGACTTCACCCGCCGGCTGGAAGAGAGCTACGTCCGGCGGATCATGGACCTCATCACTCCGATCGTCGGTGCCGACGCGATCCGCGCCCAGGTGGCGGCGGACGTGGACTTTTCCCGCATCGAGCGGACCACCGAGGCCTACGATCCCGACGTGGCAGCGGTGCGCAGCGAACAGATTTCCGAGGACGAGACGCGCGGTTCCGGCATGGGGGGGGTTCCGGGTGCGCTGACCAACCAGCCGCCGCAGGCGGGCATGATCGGCGAGCGGCTGGGCGAGGAAGCGCAGGACCGCCGGGACGGCCCCGGTTCCGTGAGCCGGCGTACGGTGCGCAATTTCGAACTGGATCGCACGATCAGCCATATCCGCGAGGCGCCCGGGGGGCTTCGACGCCTGTCGGTGGCCGTGGTCGTGGACCACCAGGGCCGGACCAACGAGGAGGGTGTGGTCGAACGCGTGCCGCTCAGTGAAGAGGAAATGGCGCGGATCACTTCGCTGGTACGCGAGGCCGTGGGCTTCGATGCCGGGCGCGGTGACAGCGTGAACGTGATCAATGCCTCTTTCCGCCCGGCGGAACTGCCCGAGCCGCTGCCCGAGCCGCCGGTCTGGCAGGAACCCTGGGTGATGGACCTGGCGCGGGCCCTGCTCGCGGTGATCGTGGTGCTGGTCGTCGCGCTGGCGGTGGTGCGGCCCGTGCTGCGCGGCCTTGCGGAGCGCGGGGCAGGCAGTCGGGGGGAGCAGGAACAGGCCCGGCTGGCAGCGGCCCAGGGCGAGGATGGCGGCGAACGCCCGGGGATCGGTCACGATGCCTACAAGGCGCTCACCGCTCCGGCGGGCGGCGAAAAGACCTATGAGATCAACCTGGAAACCGCGCGGAGCATGGTGCGTGAGGACCCGAAGCGGGTGGCGAAACTGATGAAGAACTGGATAGCGAGCGATGGCGCAACTGGATGACAATGGCGAGCGCACGGGAGGCGAGCGGGCCGCCGTCTTCCTGATGAGCCTCGGCGAGGAAGCGGCCGCCCAGGTCCTCAGGCACATGGGGCCCAAGGAGGTGCAGCGCCTGGGTACCGCGATGGCCAACCTGAGCAGCGTGTCCCGAACCGAGGTCGCCGAGGTGCTGGACGAGTTCATCCGGTCCATCGGGGATGAGACCGCACTGGGCGTGGGCTCCGAGGAATACATTCGCAACGTGCTGACCGCCGCCCTGGGCGAAGAGAAGGCCGGGGGGCTGATCAACCGCATCATGCTGGGCCGCAACTCCAAGGGCCTGGAGGCGTTGAAGCGGATGGATCCCCGGGCGGTCGCCGGCGTGATCCGGCAGGAACATCCGCAGATCGTCGCCATCGTGCTTTCCTATCTCGAGCCCGATCACGCCGCAGAGGTCTTGAGCCTGCTGCCCGACAAGGCACAGTCGGACATCCTGATGCGGGTGGCCAGCCTCGACGGCATCCAGCCAACCGCCCTGCAGGAACTCGACGAGATCCTGGAACAGCAGTTCGCCAGCGAGGGCTCCGCGCAGGACTCCGCAGTGGGCGGTCTGAAGAGCGCGGCCAGCATCCTCAACTTCATGGACCCGTCCAAGGAGGCCGCGATCATCGAGCGCATCCGGGAGACGGACCAGCAGCTCTCGCAGCAGGTCGAGGACCTGATGTTCGTCTTCGAAAACCTGCTCGAGGTCGACGACCGCAGCATTCAGACCCTGCTGCGAGAGATCACCAGCGAATCCTTGATCCTGGCGCTCAAGGGCGCTGACGAAAAGGTCCGGGAAAAGATCTTCGGCAACATGTCCAAGCGCGCAGCGGAGATGCTGCGCGACGACCTGGAGTCCAAGGGTCCGGTCCGGCTCAGCGAGGTGGAGGGCGCGCAGAAGGAAATCCTGAACGTCGCCCGACGGATGGCCGAGAATGGCGAGATCATGTTGGGCGGCCAGGGAGGGGAAGAGTTTGTGTAACCGTGATCGAGATGGCGTAATGGGTGGGCGTGACCGTCGGCGCTGCTATAGGTCGGCGTGTCGCGTTCCGGCGCCCCGCTGTCCGGAGTCGAGGTCGTGAGCCGGCGCATCCTGGGTGGGGAATCCGGCGGTCAGGTACGCAGGTGGCTTGCACCCGAGGTCGACGTCCCCGGACGGCTGCGCCCCGTGCCAGCCGCCGCCGATCCCGTCCCGCCGCCCGAGCGGCCGCAGGCACCTGCGCCCCCGCCGCCTGCCGAACCGGCTCCGCCGCCGCTGACCATCGAGCAGATCGACGAGATCCAGCGCGAGGCACGCGAGGAGGGGTTCCGGCAGGGCGAGGAAGAGGGGCGCCTGGCCGGTGCCACCGCAGTGCTGGAGGAAGCGGAAAACCTGCGGCGGGTACTCGATTCCATGATTCCTTTCGCGGCGGGGCTGGATCAGAGCCTGGAGCAGGAATTGGTGGTCCTCGCCACGACCGTGGCCCGGCAACTGGTGCGCCGCGAATTGCGCACGGATCCCGGCCAGGTCGTCGCCGCGGTGCGCGAGGGCCTGGCCGTGCTGCCCAGCTCCGATCGGCGCGTGCGCCTGCACCTGCACCCCGAGGATGCTCGGATCGTCAGCGAGGCGCTGCACCTCTCCGAACTCGAGCAGCCCTGGAAGGTGATCGAGGACCCGACGCTCTCGCGCGGCGGTGCGTGGCTGGAGACGGACACATCGCGGGTGGACGCTACCGTCGAGAGCCGGCTCAACGCCGTGATCGCCGAGATGTGGGGTGGCGAACGGCGCGGCGACGAGCGAACAAGCGACGTGCGGAGCCGTCAGGGTGGCCGGGAAGAGCGGGAAGGGGGTGCCTCATGACGCTGCCCGAGGCCCTGGATCCGGAACTTCGCACCGACGCAATGCGGAACTCTCTCGGGCATTACCGCCGTCGGGCCGAGCGCGCCAGGCAGCTCACCGCCGAGGGCCGGCTGGTGCGGATGGTGGGTCTCACCCTGGAGGCCGAGGGCCTCCAGGTACCCGTGGGCAGCCGCTGCCGCGTGGTCGGTGCCGCCGGCGCCGAGGTGGAGGCGGAGGTGGTGGGTTTCTCCGGGGAACGGGTGTACCTGATGCCGGTGGGCAAGCTGAGTGGACTGACGCCCAGCGCCCGGGTGATCCCCACGCAGCACAACCGCGAGGTCCTGGTGGGCGACGCGCTGCTCGGCCGCGTGCTCGATGGCACCGGGCGCCCCCTCGACGGCCGCGGTCCACTGCCTTGCGAGGACCGCGTGTCGCTGGATGGCCGGGCCATCAATCCGCTGGCACGTCATCCGATTCACGAGCCGCTCGATGTCGGCGTGCGCGCGATCAATGGACTGCTGA
The DNA here is from genome assembly GCF_007692535.1 of Thioalkalivibrio sp. GTDB lineage: Bacteria > Pseudomonadota > Gammaproteobacteria > Ectothiorhodospirales > Ectothiorhodospiraceae > Thioalkalivibrio. Next base: position 8,260 of record NZ_REBW01000108.1, read on the forward strand.
CCGTCGGCCGGGGCCAGCGGATGGGACTGTTTGCCGGCAGCGGCGTCGGCAAGAGCGTATTGCTGGGAATGATGACGCGCTATACCGAGGCCGATGTGACGGTGGTCGGCCTGATCGGCGAGCGCGGTCGGGAGGTCAACGAGTTCGTCCAGAAGATTTTGGGGCCGGAGGGGATGTCGCGGGCGGTGGTGGTCGCGGTGCCCGCCGATCATTCGCCGCTGATGCGGCTGCATGGCGCCATGCTGGCCACCTCCATCGCCGAGTATTTCCGCGACCGTGGCCAGAACGTACTGTTGCTGATGGATTCGCTGACCCGCTTCGCACAGGCGCAACGGGAGATCTCCCTGGCCATCGGCGAGCCGCCGGCCACCAAGGGCTACACACCCTCGGTCTTCGCCCGCCTTCCGCAATTGGTCGAACGGGCGGGCAACGGGGAGCGGGGTGAGGGCTCGATCACCGCCTTTTACACGGTACTGACGGAGGGGGACGACCACAACGACCCGATCGCGGATGCGGCCAGGGCCATCCTCGACGGGCACGTCGTTCTGTCCCGGCACATCGCCGATGCCGGACGCTATCCCGCCATCGACGTCGAGGGCTCGGTCAGTCGCTTGATGAACGAAATCGCCGATCCGGGGCAGATCAAGGCGGCGCGCCTGTTCAAGCAGGTGTATGCGACCTACCAGCACAATCGGGATCTGATCAGCGTCGGCGCCTATCAGCGCGGCGCAGACCCCCGCATCGATGCCGCGATCGAATATTTTCCGCGCCTCGAGGCGTATCTGCAGCAGGACATGCGCGAGCCCGTGGACTTCCGGGAGAGTCGCCGGGCGCTGGATGCGCTGACCGGCCAGGACGATGCCCCCGCCACGCCCCAGGCCGACCCGGGTCTGCCCGCCGCGCTGGACAGCAGGGGATCACGATAAACCATGACGCGTTCGAAACGTATGCAACCCGTGGCACAGGTGGCCGAGAGCCGCCAGCAGGAGGCGGCACGCCTCCTTGGCGAACGGCAGCGGGTCCTCGAGGAGCAGCTGCGCCGGCTCGACCAGCTGCAGGAATACCGCGGCGAATATGCCCGCAAGTTCGAGGATGGCGCCGGGTGGACCGGCCTGAACGTGCGGGAGTACCGTTTCTTCCTGGCGCGCCTGAACCAGGCCATCGAGGAACAGGCGCTGCGGGTGGAACGGATCCGCGCCGATCTGGAGCAGAGCCGTGGACACTGGGCCCGGTGCCGGGTGCACCGCGATGCGGTGGACAAGGCGGTGGACCGCTTGCAGGCGGACGAACGGCGGCAGGAGGACCGGCGGGAGCAGGCCGAAAACGATGAACTGGGGCAGCGGCCGCGCCGGCAAGTGCCCTGAGACCGTCGCGGAAGGACTGGCACGAAACTTGGATGCTGCAGGGTCAGCTCCAGCAGATTGCACGATGAATCACGACATGCCGCCGGTGACATCCGGCCGGGACAAAGGAACACGAACATGCAAGCATCCGCTATGCCCCTGAATCTGCCGTCCGGGCTCCTGCAGGCCCTGGGTGACCTGAACATCCTGCCGGACGGGCCTCCGGATGCGGCCGGCGGGGATTTCTGGAAGCGCCTTGCCGCGCAGCTGGAGCAGTTGGAGGAGGTCGCCGGAGCCCTGCCGCAGGAGATGGACGCGGACCATCTGGCGGCCTGGCTGGCCGCCGGGCTGGGGGGCGACGGCTTGCCGGAGGCCGGCAAGGACTTGCCGCTTCCGCCGGGGCTGACGCCCGACGGCGCGGAGGGGAGCGAGGGCGATGCGGCGGCGTTTCACCCCGGCCATCTCCTGGCCGCGGCGGTGCACGCGGCCGCAAGTGGGGATCGCGCCGCTGCCGCGACTCCATTCTCCGATGGCCCGGAGACGTTCAAGCGTATCGGGTTGGAACTGGCGGCCCTGAATGCGCGGCTCGCGGAGACCAGGCTTGCTGCCCAGCCCCAGGGGGCTGTGCTGCCGGCCGACGCCATGCGCGGGTTCCCGGAGCTTGCGGGACTCGATGCCCGTATGACCGAGCTGTCTCTGATGGGCCAGATGCCCGGCACCGCCGCCTCGGCGGTGGCCTCCGAAAGGGGCCCGCTGGAACTCGCGGCGCTGAATGCCAGGATGGCGGAGGCTGCGCCGCAAGCGGGCCAGGCTCCGGCGGCTGCGCTGACGGCTGCGGAGTCCGGTACCGCCTCCATCTCCACCCCCACCTCCACCTCGCCTTCGGCCAACCCGGCCGGACCCAGGCTGTTCAACCTGGATGTTCCCCTGCACCAGCCCGGCTGGGATCGTGCCCTGGGCAGTCAGGTGCGGTGGATGGCCAACCAGGGTGTGCAGGTCGCGGAACTGCGGCTCAGCCCGCCGAACCTGGGGCCGCTGGAGGTGCGGCTGCAGGTCGACGGCGACCGCACCCACATCAACATCCTTGCCCCCCATGCCGCCACCCGCGAGGCGGTGGAAGCCGCCTTGCCGCGCCTGCGCGAGATGTTCGCGGAGAGCGGCATGAACCTGGGCGATGTGAACGTCCGCGAGGAGAACACCGGCCGGGGTGGGTCCGGCCATGAAGGCGAGGCCCAGCATGCGGGCGCGGGTGCGGATTCCGATGACGCTGAAGCGAAACCCGGCGCCACCCGGGAAAGCGGCGCGTCTCTCAGCCAGGGGCTGGTGGACTACTACGCCTGAACCCTGTCCCGGGCCGGCCCGTCCCCGGGTTGGCCGGGCGGGGAACCCCTGCACCACCAGGGCGCGCCGTCCCCCTGCGGTCCTCACGCCAATGCTTCATTGGCCGTTTCCCGAATCCCCGCCACCGACGGCCCGCCAGTGCGGCTTCCCGCCGTAGTGGCGGCTTTTCGACGTTCCCCGTGGATCCGGCCCGTCAAAAGCTCGTCGCTCCGTCATCTTCGTTTTGTAAGAATATGAAATAACAAAGAAAAAAATTCCACTATCCCATGGCACGGCATTTGCTCCAGTCCCTGCAGGAAAGAACCGGGGTGGAAGCGACATGGCAGAAGTGAACGAAGATCTGGACCTGGGCCGGCAAGAGGTCAGTGGTGGCAGGCTGAAGCTCGTGATCATCATCGTGGTCTCGATGCTGGTGACGATGGGCGCCGCCGGCGGTGCCTGGTATGTCCTCGCAGGCGGCGAGCCGATGGCCGACGCCAAGCCCGCCGCCGTCGCCACATTGCCCCATGTCTACAGGGCCCTGGAGCCGGCGCTGATCGGCAACATCGATGGGCCGGGACGCGTCCGGTTCGTCCAGGTGGGGTTGGTGATGGCTGCCAGGGATCCGAAGGTTCTGGCAGCCGTGGACGAACACACGCCGGTGATCCGGAACGACCTGATCATGCTGCTGAGCGGGAAGACCTACGAGCAGCTGAACACGGCGGAGGGCAAGGAAACGACCCGCCAGGAGATGCTGGAAACCATTCGGAGCGTTCTGGAAGACCGCACCGGGAGCCCTGGCATCGAATCGATCTATTTCACCTCCTTCGTGATGCAGTAGGTCGATCATGGCTCCCAGCGACCTGCTTTCCCAGGAAGAAATCGATGCCCTGCTGCACGGGGTCGACAGCGGTGACGTCGACACCGAGGCCGACCTGCAGGCGAAGGACGGCATCGCCCGTGATTACGACTTCACGAGCAAGGACCGCATCGTGCGCGGCCGGATGCCCACGCTGGACATGGTCAACGAGCGCTTCGCACGATTCCTGCGCGTCAGCCTGTTCCGCCTGATGCGCCGCTCCGCGGAGATCACGCTGCGCGGGGTGAAGATGAGCAAGTTCTCCGAGTATGTGCACTCGCTTTCCGTGCCTACCAGCCTGAGCACGGTGAAGGTCCGACCGCTGCGCGGTACCGCGCTGTTCGTGCTCGATTCGAGCCTGGTCTCGATCCTGGTGGACAACTTCTTCGGCGGCGATGGCCGCTACCACGCGAGGATCGAGGACCGGGAATTCACGCCCACGGAACTGCGCGTCATCCGGGTCACGCTGGACCAGGTCTTCGTCGACCTGAAGAAGGCCTGGACCCCGGTGATGGAACTGGATTTCGAGTACATGAGCTCGGAGGTCAACCCCGAATTCACCAGCATCGTCAGCCCCTCTGAAGTCGTAATGGTCTCCTCCTTCCACATCGAGTTGGATGGGGGCGGCGGCGAGTTCCACGTGACGATGCCCTATTTCATGATCGAACCCATCCGCGAGCTGTTGGACGCGGGCATCCAGAGTGACCGCCCCGAGGCGGACGAGCGCTGGATCCGCAGCCTGCGCGAGGAGCTGAAGGTCGCCGAGGTGGAGGCGTCGTCGGTCCTCGCCGAGACCACGCTGAGCCTTGCGCAGGTCGTGAAGCTCAAGGCGGGGGACATCATTCCCTTGGAACTTCCCAAGCTGGTGCTGCTGCGTGCCGAGGGTATCCCTGTGGCCAGGGGCAAATTCGGTATCTCCGAGGGAAGGAACGCCATCCAGGTGACCGAGCGCGTCTCGCGTCCGAACTGATCACGAAGAGGATCACGAACCATGAGTGAAGACAGGAAGCAGGACGTCGAAGGGGAGCCGGCAGCGGACGTTGCCGAGCCCGCAGCGGGGCAGAAGAGGGCGCAGGATGCCGCCAAGGAGAAGCACGGTAGAAAGAAGGAGCCGGTGGAAAAGGCCAGTTTCGAGTCGCTGTCGGGCGATGGTACCGCGGCGGCCGAGCGGGAGGACGTGAACCTGGACGTGGTCCTGGACATCCCCGTCACCCTCTCGACCGAGATTGGCCGGACCCGGATTCCGATCCGCAGCCTCCTTCAGCTGAACCAGGGTTCGGTCGTGGAACTGGACCGGCTGGCCGGCGAGCCGCTCGACGTGTACGTGAACGGCACCCTGATCGCCCATGGCGAGGTGGTGGTGGTGAACGAGAAGTTCGGCATCCGCCTGACGGACGTGATCAGCCCCGCCGAACGCGTGAAGAAGCTCAAGTAGTGGCACCGGCAAACGACAAGCGGTCGCGCAGGGATGCAGTGCACGACGCGCGGGAGCACGGGGGCGACTGCCCTGGGCGGAAGCTGCGTGTGCCGGCCATCCTCCGTCGCGCAGCGCTGCCGCCGGCCATCGCCACGGCGCTCTTCCCCGGAGCCCTGTTGGCCGACGCGGCTCAGGGTGGCTGGCCGATCTCGGGAGGCGCCGGCATGAACGCCGCCTACCTGGCCCAGATGCTGGTGGGGCTGGTGCTGGTGGTCGCGGCCATCCTGGTGCTGGCCTTCTTCATGCGCCGGGTCGGTGGCATGCAGTCACGCCTGGGCAGCGAATTCCGGGTCCTGGGCGGGATCTCGCTGGGATCCCGGGAGCGCATGCTGCTGGTGCAGGTGGGCGGGAAACAGCTGGTGGTGGGCGTGGCGCCCGGACGGGTGCAGACGCTGCACGTATTGGACGAGCCCATTCGCACCGAAGCGCCGGTGCGGGGCGTCGACGCGCAGGGGGAAAGTCCCTTTGCACGCAGACTGCGGTCGGCTCTCCAGCGGGACCAGAAACCATGAAGTTCCGTCACGTCGCAGTCCCGGGCCTGCTCCTGCTGACATCGGCGCTGCAGCCGGCCTGGGGCCAGGCGGGGCTGGAGGTGCTCAGCGTCACTACGGGTCCCGAGGGCGAGCAGACCTACTCGGTGACGCTGCAGATCCTGATCCTGATGACGCTGCTGAGCCTGTTGCCGGCGGCGCTGATCATGCTGACCTCGTTCACCCGCATCATCATCGTGCTGGCCCTGCTCCGTCAGGGCCTCGGCACCTCGCAGACGCCTTCCAACCAGATCCTGATCGGCCTCGCGCTGTTTCTGACCCTGTTCGTGATGACGCCGGTCCTGGACCAGATACATGTCGACGCGGTGCAGCCCTACATGGAGGAGCAGCTGTCCGCGGAGCAGGCGGTCGTCGAGGCCAGCGGGCCGATCCGGGAATTCATGCTTTCCCAGACGCGCGAGAGCGACCTGGCGATGTTCGCCAGCATCAGCGGACGCGACGGCTTCGAGTCTCCGGACGACGTGCCCTTCACGCTGCTGATCGCCTCGTTCGTGACCAGCGAACTGAAGACGGCGTTCCAGATCGGGTTCCTGATCCTGATCCCGTTCCTGATCATCGACCTGGTGGTGGCCAGCGTGCTGATGTCCATGGGCATGGTGATGCTCTCGCCGCTGATCATCTCGCTGCCCTTCAAGGTGATGCTCTTCGTACTCGTCGATGGCTGGGCGCTGATCATGGGCACCCTGGCATCGAGCTTCTTCACTTGAACCGGCGTGCCGCGATGACATCGCGCTGCGCCGCATACCACAAGGAACTTCTGCCATGACCCCCGAGACGGTCGTCGAAGTCGGACAGCAGGCGCTGATGGTCGTTGTGCTGCTCAGCGCGCCGGTATTGCTCACCGCCCTGACGATCGGCCTCGCCATCGGCATGGTCCAGGCCGCGACCCAAATCCAGGAGATGACGCTCTCGTTCATACCCAAGCTGCTGGGGATGTTCGCGGCGCTGGTCATTGCCGGGCACTGGATGCTGGGGCTGGTCGTCGATTACACGCTGCGTCTCTACGACAGCATACCGGGGCTGATCGGGTAGCCGGGAAGGATTCGGTCGCGCCGGGTCGCCGGGGCGTCACGGGAAAACGCATATGCACTTTACAACCGCCGAAATCACTGCCTGGGTCGGGTCCCTTCTGTGGCCCTTCCTGCGCATCGGCGCCATGCTGATTGCCGCGCCGCTGTTCGGCGCCGGGACGGTCACGGTGCGGATCCGGCTCGGCTTCGCCTTCCTGCTGGCGCTGGTGGTGGCTCCCCTGATTCCGCTGCCCCCGGCGGTGGAGCCCCTGAGCCTGGCAGGCATGGTGATCAGCATGCAGCAGATCCTGATCGGCCTGACCATCGGCTTCGTGATGCAGATGGTCTTCAGCGCGATGACCCAGGCCGGCGAGACCATCGCCCTGTCCATGGGCCTGGGCTTTGCCTCGATGGTGGATCCCCAGCAGGGAGTGCAGGTGCCGGTGGTGTCCACCTACTTCGTGATCGTGTCGACGCTGATCTTCCTGGCGCTGAACGGCCACGTCGCGTTGATCGAACTGACCCTGATGAGCTTTCACACCATGCCGGTTGCCGTCGACGGCATCGTTCGCGCGGATCTCTGGAACCTCGTGAACTGGGGCAGCACGATGTTCGTGTATGCGCTGCTGGTGGCGCTGCCGGCCGTGGCGTCGATGCTGGTCGTCAACATCTCCATGGGCGTGGTCACCCGTGCTGCACCGCAGCTGAACATTTTCGCAGTGGGCTTTCCGATGATGATCCTGCTGGGCTTCGTGCTCCTGCTGCTTACGCTGCCGGTGCTGCTGCCCCAGTTCACCGAACTCCTCGCCGAGGCCTTCGGGCTGATGGGCGGGATCACCGGACGCTAGGGCCATGGCCGAAAACGACACCGCCCAGGAAAAAACCGAACAACCCACTCCCAAACGGCTGCGGGAGGCGAGGGAGAAGGGCCAGGTCGCCCGGTCCAGGGAACTCAACACGACGCTGATCCTGCTGGCCGGCGCCGGCGCGCTGCTGCTGATGGGCGGCGGGATCTTCCAGCGCCTTCAGGAGATCCTGCGGCGCAGTTTCACCATCGAGCGGGAAATGATCTTCGACCCGGGTGCGATGCACGTGATGCTGCAACTGCGCATCACCGAAGGCCTGATCATGCTGCTGCCGGTGTTCCTGATCCTGATCGTCGCGGCGGTGCTCGGGCCGTTGTCCATGGGTGGAGGCGGCTTCTCGGGCAAGGCCATGGCGCCGAAGTGGAGCAAGCTGAACCCGATCTCCGGGCTCAAGCGCATCTTCTCCCTGCAGGGCCTGATGGAGTTCGGCAAGACGCTGGCCAAGTTCGTGCTGATCGCGGCGATCGCCGGGTTCCTGCTGCGGCAACTCTCCGGTTCGCTGCTGGGACTGGGTCATCAGCCGCTGGAACGGGGGCTGATGCACGCAGGCTACATGGTGGGCTGGACGTTCCTGACCCTGGCGGCGACGCTGATCCTGGTGGCGCTGGTGGACGTGCCTTTCCAGCTCTGGAACCACCAGAAACAGCTGCGCATGACCAAGCAGCAGATCAAGGACGAGTTCAAGGAGACCGAGGGCAAGCCGGAGGTCAAGAGCCGCATCCGCCAGACCCAGTACGACGTGTCCCGGCGCCGCATGATGGGAGAGGTGCCGAAGGCGGACGTGGTGGTGACCAACCCGACCCACTATGCCGTGGCCCTTCGCTATGACCAGGATGGCATGCGGGCGCCCCGGGTCGTGGCCAAGGGAGCGGACCTGATTGCAGCCGAGATCCGCGAGCGCGCCCGCGCGGCCAACGTACCCCTGTTCTCCGCGCCGCCCCTGGCGCGTGCCCTGTACTTCACCACCCGGCTGGACCAGGAGATCCCGGCCGGTCTCTATGTCGCGGTCGCCCACGTGCTGGCCTACGTCTATCAACTGCGGGCCGCCACCCAGGGTGGCGCGGCCCGCCGCCCCGATCCGCCGACCGACCTGCCGGTGCCCGACGACCTGCTGCGTCGCGCACCACCCCGCGAGGACTGATCCATGAACGCCTTCACAGATACCCTGAGCACCGTCGGCAAGGCGGGTATCGTCACGCCCATCCTGCTGATGGCCCTGTTGGTCATGCTGGTGATTCCGCTCCCGCCGCTGGCGCTGGACGTGCTGTTCACGTTCAACATCGCGCTGTCGCTGGTGGTGATCCTGGTGGCCGTGTACACACCGCGGCCCCTGGAGTTCGCGGTCTTCCCGACGGTATTGCTGGTGGCCACGCTGCTGCGGCTGGCACTGAACGTGGCCTCGACCCGCGTGATCCTGCTCAATGGACATACCGGCACCGACGCGGCCGGCAACGTGATCCAGGCGTTTGGCGATTTCGTGGTGGGCGGCAACTACGCGGTCGGCCTGGTGGTGTTCCTGATCCTGGTGATCATCAACTTCGTCGTGGTCACCAAGGGCGCCGGCCGGGTATCGGAGGTCAGTGCGCGGTTCACACTCGACGCGATGCCCGGCAAGCAGATGGCCATCGACGCGGACATGAACGCCGGTCTGATCTCCCAGGACGAGGCGCGCAGGCGCCGGGACGAGATCGCCCAGGAGGCGGATTTCTACGGGTCCATGGACGGCGCCAGCAAGTTCGTGCGCGGCGATGCGATCGCCGGCATCCTGATCCTGGCGATCAACATCATCGGTGGCCTGGTGATCGGCACGATGCAGCACGCCATGGCCCTTGGAGACGCGGCCACGAACTACGTGCTGCTGACCATCGGTGACGGCCTGGTGGCGCAGATCCCGTCGCTGCTGCTGTCCTCGGCCACCGCGATCATCGTCACCCGGGTGTCCGCGTCGCAGGACATGGGCAAGCAGGTGTTCCAGCAGATGTTCGCGACGCCCCGGGCCATGTACGTGGCCTCCGGCGTCGTGGGCTCGCTGGGTCTGGTTCCCGGGATGCCCAACCTGGTGTTCCTCTCGCTGGCCGCGTTGATGGCGTCGAGCGCCTACCTGACTGCGCAGAGGCGCGCGGCCGAGGAGGCGGCGGAGATGGAGCCCCTGGTCGCGTCGGGTCCGCCATCCAACCCGGAACTGCGGGAACTCTCGTGGGAAGACGTGCCGCCGGTGGACCTGATCGGACTGGAGGTGGGCTATCGGCTGATCCCGCTGGTGGATCGCAGCCAGGGTGGCCAGTTGATGGGCCGGATCAAGGGCGTGCGGCGCAAGCTGTCCCAGGAACTGGGCTTCCTGATCCAGCCGGTGCACATCCGCGACGACCTGGACCTCGGGCCGAACCACTACCGGATCGCCCTGATGGGTGTCACGGTGGGCGAGGGAGAAGTCTTCCCGGACCAGGAGCTTGCGATCAACCCGGGGCGTGTGTTCGGGGAGATCCCCGGCACGGCTACGAAGGATCCGACCTTCGGGCTGGACGCCGTATGGATCGACCCGACGCTGCGCGAGCAGGCCCAGGGCCTCGGTTATACCGTGGTCGATGCAGGCACGGTCGTTGCCACCCACCTCTCGCAGTTGCTGAAGGAACAGGCGCAGAAGCTCCTGGGTCACGAGGAGGTCCAGCACATGCTCGATGTGCTCGGGCGCCAGTCGCCGAAACTGGTGGAGAACCTGGTGCCGAAGACCTTGAGCCTGGGGGTGGTGCTGCGCGTGATGCAGAACCTCCTGGAGGAGCAGGTCTCGATCCGGGACATGCGCACCATCGCCGAAACCCTGGCGGAACACGGCGCCAAGAGTCAGGATCCCGGCGTTCTGACCGCCGCCGTGCGGGTATCCCTGTCCCGTGCGATCGTGCAGGGCATTGTCGGAACGGCTTCGGAGCTGCCTTTGATCGCCCTCGACCCGTCTTTGGAACAGATCTTGCAGAAGTCCTCGCAAGGCGCCGGCAGTTCCGGCCCGGGCATCGAGCCCGGCCTTGCCGAGCGGCTCCAGAAGTCCATCGCCGAGGCGGCCCAACGCCAGGAGATGGCGGGTGAGCCAGCCGTGGTGGTGGTCTCTCCGGACATCCGGGCCTGGGTCGCGCGCTGGCTGAGATCGGCCGTGAGAGGACTGAACGTGCTGGCCTACACGGAGATCCCGGACACCAAGCGCATCCGCGTGGTGGCGACCGTCGGAAGGGACGAACAGAAGTAGGGGGAGGCAATGGGCGAGTGGGGAACGAGCAGGGACGACAGCGCGCCGGCTGGCAGCGGATCCTTCCGCTGCATGCGCGGCGGTCGCCTGCCGGGCTCCGCTTCAATCGACGCAGCAGGCACTGACCGGTAGGGACCATGAAGATCAGACGCTTTTTCGCAGCAGACATGCGCCAGGCCATCCGGCTCGTTCGAGAGGAACAGGGGCCGGACGCAGTCATTCTCTCCAGTCGCCGGGTGGAGGGCGGGATCGAGATCGTGGCCGCCATGGACTACGACCAGGCAATGTTCAGCGCGATGGCCGCCGACGACGATGCAGGACGGCAGGCACCGGCATGGACACCGTCTCCGGAACCGGCGGGCGAACCGCTGGACTCATTGGAACCATTGGAATCCCTGCAGCCAACGACGGCTGCGCCCGCGACGGTCCCGTCGCGGATGCCGCGGCAGCCGAGCCCGGAGCGCCGGGACCGGGGCATCGAATGGTCGCAGGATCCCACTCTGGTGGCCATGCAACGGGAGATCGAGGGCCTGCGCTCCATGCTGCATGACCAGTTGGCGAGCCTTGCCTGGAACGACCTGCGGCAACGGGATCCGGCACGTGCCCAGCTGGTCACCCGCCTCGAGCGGCTCGGTCTGGACGATGGCCTGGCCCGGGAGGTCGCCGGCGGAGTACGCGATCCGGATCGCGGCGAACCGGCATGGCGCGAAGCCCTGGATGGATTGGCGGAGCGCATTCAGGTGGTGCCCGAGACGCGGCTGGACGGGGAGGGTATCATCGCGCTGGTCGGCCCCAGCGGGGTCGGCAAGACCACCACCGTAGCCAAGCTGGCGGCCCGTTACGCACAACGGCACGGGCCGCAGTCCCTGGCGCTCGTGACCACCGATGCCGTGCGTATCGGCGCGTATCGGCAGCTGCAGACCTTCGGCCAGATCATCGGCGTGCCGGTGTACCTGGCGCAGACGGGACGGGAACTGGGCGACATTCTTGCAGGGCTGAACGAAAAGCAGCGGGTGTTCGTGGACACAGCCGGCATGAGCCAGCGGGACCTGCATCTCACCGAGGAAATGGCCGGGCTGGCGGCTCTTCCCAGCCTGCGCACCCTGCTGGTGGTGGCGGCGAACACACAGCAGTTGGTGCTGGAGGAAACATTCCGGGCCTTCTCGCACCTGCCCCTGGAGGGTGCCGTGATCACCAAACTGGACGAGGCCGCAAGTCTCGGGCCGGTATTGTCCGCGCTCTGCGGGGGTGACCTGCCTCTGATGTACGTCAGCGAGGGGCAGCGGGTACCCGAGGATCTGCAGCCTGCCCGGGTGCAGCGGCTGCTCAGCCGTGCGGTCTCGCTGTTCGCGGAACAGTCGGAAACCACGTCGGAAACCAAGAAGGAACGCGCTCCCCGGCGCGTCCTCGGCAACCTGGATTCATTTGCCCATGCATCCCTCTGATGATCAAGCAAGCGGACTTCGCCGCATGAATGCCGTGCGCCCCGTGCAGGTGATCGGCGTCGCCAGCGGCAAGGGCGGGGTCGGCAAGACCAACGTCTCGGTCAATCTGTCCGTGGCCATGGCCCGGGGCGGCCGTCAGGTGATGCTCATGGATGCGGACCTCGGGCTCGCCAACGTGGACGTGCTGCTCGGGCTGCAGCCCCGAAGCAACCTCTCCCATGTGCTGAACGGCGAGATCGGTCTCGAGGAGACGCTGATTCAGGGGCCGGCGGGGATCTCCATCGTGCCGGCGGCCTCCGGCGTGGCGCGCATGGCGGACCTCGATCCGGCGCAGCACGTCGGCATCATCCGGGCGTTCAGCGAGATGCGCCAGCCGGTGGATGTGCTGGTGGTGGATACGGCGGCAGGGCTTCACGACAGCGTGACCAGCTTCTGCCGCGCGGTGCAGGAGGTCCTGGTGGTCGTCTGCGATGAGCCGGCGTCCATCACCGACGCGTATGCCCTGATCAAGGTCCTCAGCCGCGATCACGGGATCTCCCGTATCCGGGTGCTCGCCAACATGGTGCGCGGACCGGAAGAGGGCAGGGCCCTGTTCCGCAAGCTCACCGCCGTCTGTGACCGCTTCCTGGACGTGACGCTGGACCATGCGGGATCGGTGCCGCACGACGAGTATCTGCGCAAGGCGGTGCAGCGTCAGAAGGCGGTCACCGAGGCCTACCCGGGCAGCCCGTCGGCCAAGGCATTCAAGGAACTGGCACGTCAGGCCGATAACTGGCCCATACCGTCTGGCAGCAGTGGGAGGATCGAATTCTTTGTGGAGCGTCTGGTGGGTTCCGGTGCCAGTGACCGGGAACGGCCGGCGTTTGTGGGCTAGCCATGTACCCGACTGAAATCCTGGATCGCAACCGGCTGGTGGAAAAGCACGTACCACTGGTCAAGCGCATTGCCTACCACCTGCTCGGGCGACTGCCGGCGGATGTGCAGGTCGACGATCTGATCCAGGCCGGCGTGATCGGACTGCTGGAGGCGGCCCGTCTGTACGACGCCAGCCAGGGCGCCAGTTTCGAAACCTATGCCGGGATCCGTATCCGCGGCGCAATGCTCGATGAGGTCAGGCGTTCCGACTGGACGCCCCGCTCGGTGCATCGCAACGCGCGGCGGGTCAGCGAGGCGGTGCGGGCGGTGGAACATCGGGAAGGGCGGGAGGCGCAGCCCCAGGAAGTGGCCGCCGAACTGGACGTCGGGCTGGACGAGTACCAGCGCATGGTCAGCGACGCCGTGTCCTCCCGGGTGCTGAGCTTCGAGGACATCTTCGAGCCGGAGTCGGAGGGCGAGAACCGCTTGCCCGGCAGCGAACCGGACCCGCTGGAACGCCTTCAGGACGAGGGGTTCAGGGAGGCGCTGGCCGGTGAGATCGATCGCCTGCCGGAGCGTGAAAAGCTGGTGATGTCGCTGTACTACGATGACGAGTTGAACCTGCGGGAGATCGGTGAGGTGTTGGGCGTCAGCGAGTCCCGAGTTTGTCAGTTGCACGGGCAGGCCCTGGTGCGTTTGCGTGCGCGGATGACCGACTGGACGGGCAGGGTGGCCGAGGCGTGAAGGCCTGGACCGACCAGCGGCCGTGCACATGCGCTGCCACCCGGCACGATGGGGCCCTGCCCAATGGGGATGGGGCCGGACCCGGTGGCGCGACAAGCGCCCCTGCACGAGGACGTGAGTGATGGACACGAAGACCAGGCAAGTCGGGGCCGAGGCACGGATCGCTCCGTGGTACCTCGGCGCAAGCCAGGCGCGGGTTTGACGGAACGCGATCATGGACATCCTTAGCATCGTCGGTCTGCTGCTCGCACTGGTCGCCATCCTGGGCGGCTCGGTCGCCAAGGGCAGCGGCATCGACGCGCTGTGGAACGGAGCCGCCTTCGTCATCGTGGTCGTCGGCACCGTCGCCGCGGCACTGCTGCAGGCGAAGCTGCAGACGTTCATCCACGGCATGCGCATCATTTCCTGGATCTTTGCCGCGCCCCGGATCGATACCGAGGAGGCGATCGAGAAGTTGGTGAGCTGGAGCCAGATCGCGCGCAAGGAAGGGTTGCTGGGGCTCGAGACACTGGCGGAGCAGGAGACCGACATCTTTTCGAAGAAGGGTCTGCAGCTTCTGGTGGACGGGACCGAGCCCGAGACCATCCGCAACATCCTCGAGGTCGATCTTGGCACCAAGGAGCAGTTCGATCTCCAGGGGGCCAAGATCTTCGAGAGCATGGGCATCTACGCGCCGACACTGGGCATCATCGGTGCGGTCATGGGCCTGATGGCCGTGATGCAGAACCTCGCCGAACCCGACAAGCTGGGTCCCGGCATTGCCGCGGCCTTCGTGGCAACCATCTATGGCATCGCATCCGCGAACCTGTTCTTTCTTCCGGTAAGCAACAAACTCAAGATGACCATCCAGAGCCAGACCGCCTATCGGGAAATGATCATCGACGGGATCACGGCGATCGCCGAGGGGGAGAACCCCCGGAACATCGAGACAAAACTGCGGGGCTACGTGCTGTGATCGGAACCCCGCCCATCTTCAATGACGGCGGCATCAGCCGCCGATAGGTTTGCTTGCCCATGCCAAGACGCAGGAAACGTCAGGAGGAACACACCAACCACGAGGCCTGGGCGATCCCCTATGGAGACCTGATTACCCTCCTGCTCGCCTTCTTCGTGGTGATGTATGCGCTGTCCTCGGTCAACGAGGGCAAGTTCCGGGTGTTGTCGGAATCCCTGTCGGCCGCCTTCCGGGGCACACCGATGGCGCCGGAGCCCATCCAGGTGGGAAGCCTGGCTCGCGCGCTGCACACGTCGCCGGCCGGCGACGCGGGAGCCATCATGCCCATGGATATCGCCATGCCCAGGGTTCTGCTCGATCCGCGGGATTTGGATGCGCTCGACGGGGACCTGGACGCGATGTCTGGCGGCGAAGGCCTGCGCGAAAGCGAGCTGGGCGAGGCCGCGCGTGGCATGAGCCTGATTGCCGACCTCATCCAGCGGGCCGTGGCCCCCCTGATCGATGCCGACCTGATCCGCATGCGACGCGAACACTTCTGGGTGGAGGTGGAGATCAATACCAGCCTGTTGTTCGCCAGCGGCGGCGCGGAGATCTTTCCCGAGGCGCGTCCGGTGCTCGACGAACTGTCCGGAATCCTGAAGGACCTTCCCGTACGGGTTCATGTGGAGGGCTTTACCGACGATGTCCCGATCAGCACGGCGCAGTTCCCGTCGAATTGGGAACTGTCCGCGGCCAGGGCCAGCAGCGTGCTTCGGCTGCTGGTCGAAAACGGTCTGGATCCCACGACGATGGCGGCCATCGGGTTCGGAGAGTACCGTCCCATTGCCGACAACGAGACACCCGAGGGCAGACGTCAGAACCGGCGCGTGACCATTGTGATCCTGGCCGACCAGATCCCCCGACTGGACCACCGGCTGGATCCGGGAGCCCTGCATGACGATGGGGACCGGACGTTGCCGGCAGAGCGGGGACGCAGCCCGTGAACGCCCCGATCCGTCCCGTCCACCCGTCCTGGCCCGGGCGCCGCGTCCCCGAAGAGGGTGACGAGAGAAAACGCCAGCGGCCGCCGTCTGGTGGTGATGGCCGCGAGGACCGGGACGGGGAAGAGTCTGGCGGCGGGAGGGACGGCGTGCCCGGCGATCAGGGGATTGCCGACCGCGGAAGCGGCAATCCAAGGCAGCGCCCCGCCGGCGACGGCCGTGCGGGCCATCACGTGGACGAATACGTATGAACGCTTCGATGATCATGGTGACGGTGGCGGTCTTCCTGGTGGCGGTGGCTGCGCTTGGCCTCGCTGCCGTGATCTGGATTCGGGTCCAGCACCTGCAGCGCCGACTGGCGACCCAGGAAACCGAGCTGTTGTCGCTGAAGGGCGCACTGAGTGCGATCTGCTCCGACGACATGGTCACCGATCACCGTCAGGGGGAGCTGGAGCAGCGCCTGCGCCGGCTGGCTGATCAGCAGGAACAATTGCTGATGCGTGACCCGGAGACCGGCCCCTATCACCATGCGCTGCGCCTGGCTGCGCAGGGCGCCAGCCGGGAAGATCTGGTAAAGAACTGCGGCCTCAGTCGTGGCGAGGCTGAGCTGCTGCTGTCGCTGAATCGGCCGTCAGGCGATACCGGGGGCTGACCCGGAACCACGTCCTATTCCTGCTGGCCGGGCTTGCGGCCGCTGAGAAAATAGACGAAGGCCAGCACCTCGGCCACTGCCATGTAGAGGTTTTCGGGGATCTCATCCCCCACCGGGACCTGGGACAGCGCCGCGGTGAGCAAGGGATCGTCGTGCACCGGTACGCCGTGCTCACGGGCGATCTCGAGGATGCGTTCCGCGATCAGCCCGCTGCCGCTGGCGGTAATGCGCGGCGCCCGCTCGCTCCCGTAATGCAGGGCCACTGCCTTGCGCGGTGGTCGTCGCGTCTCCCGGCTCACGCGCGATCGTCCAACACGGGCCGGGTCCGAACCGGGTGCTGCTGTTCCGGTGGCTCGCCGGGGGTGCAGCCCAGGTCTCTGACCTTCAGCTGGCGGCCTTCCAGCGCCTCGCGGAGTTTCGGCAGTTCCCTGCGGACGCGGGCGGCCGTGTTCTCGTCGCCGACCCACAGACGGGTTCCCACCTGATCTCCGGAGACCGCGATGCGCACATGCACGGGTCCGAGGCCGGGGAGGTCGAGGGCCATTTCCGCCCGCCAGACCGGGGCCTGGTCCGGGGCGCTGCGTTTGCGCTCACGCTCCATCAGGAGGTGCAGCAGATCCACGCCATCGCCGCTCCGCAGGGGCAGCTCGAGGAGCCATCGCAACTGTCCGGATTCGGCATTTTCCACCGCGCTCCACTGGTGCATGGCGAGGCGGGCCAGGGCCTGGTCGGTGCTGGTGCGAAGCCCGTCGAGCAGCGCCTGCCGTCCAGGCGTGGAGAGGTCCGTCGTCAGGCGCGCCTGTGGCGATGGGGTGGATCCGGCGCGCGGTGGGGCGGCCTCCCGGGCGGATCCGATGATCCAGGTCGGGAAGGCGACGGCCTGTGGCATTGCGCGGGCGGATGAGGTTGCGGTGGACGTGGCCGTTGCGGGGAGTCGGTGCGCCGGCCCGGTATCTGCGCTGGCCGCGCCGGGGCCGGGCCTGCGCTGCCCGGCGGCGTTGCCTTGACCCCCCGGTCTGCGCTGCGCGCGCAGCTGCGTTGCCAGGGAGAGGAGGGCCGATTTCAGGTCTCCGGCAGCCGTGGCAGCCCCGCCCTGGCCGAGGGCGAGGGCGGCCTCGTGGAAGATGCCCGATGCGAGAACCGCCTCGCGCAGGCCCTTCGGCCGCGTCGCCTGCGTCGCCGTGTGCAGGCGCCCGAATAGGTCCTTGAGCGCCGCCTGCACCGATCCGGGCAGCGCTGCCGTGGCCCCAGGGTCACGGCTCAGCGCCCACAGGGCGGCCAGCAGGGGTGCCTGGCTGCCCTGGGCCGGCAGCAGGCTGGTCAGCGCGGTGGGCGCCCCTGTACCCGGCCCGATCCCGGCTTGCCCTGTCGACGGCTGTACGAAGGGGGTCTGAGACAGCAGGCGCAGCAACGGCTGCGTTCCCATACGTACCACCTCGAGGCTCAGGCGGCTCCCCGGGGGCATTGCTGCCGGCAGACGCAGGCTCAGCTCCTGGTCGCCGATGCGGACCCGTGTCTGTTCCCCGGCAGCTCCGCCACGGACTACCTGGGCCTCCAGTCGCTGCCCCGCTTGCCAATCGGGCGCCCGCGGGTTGGGGCTGGCCAGGGTGGCCTTGAGGGCGGGGGGCGGTATTTGCATGCGTCACCCGACGGGCCGAAGGGCTTTCCATCGTACTACCTGCCGGGGTGCATCGCGAAGGCACGGCGGGCATGGACACGGCGGCGGCCTGAATTTCGCTGTTTGTTGCCGGTCTCAGGTATTGTGCATCTCAGTGCCGTCTCGACCGGCGGTGCCTCCTGGATCCGAACCATGAAGTCCGCGCCCATGAAGAACCTGTTCTCCCGGCTCACGATAATCCTGTTCCTGTGCCTTCCCGCCGTACAGGCCGGTGCGCAGCAGTCGATCGAGGTCATCGATCTCCAGAACCGGCCCGCCGCGGAGATCATTCCGCTGATCGAACCCCTGCTGGGTCCCGACGACGTGGTCACGGGGACGGGGTTTCGGCTGATCGTTCGTGTGGCCCCGGCGACACTGAGCCAGTTGCGTGAGGTGATCGGCGCGTTCGATGCGGTTCCCAGGAATCTGACGGTCAGTGTCCGGCGCGGCGGGGTCGAAACGACCCGCGAGCGCGAGGCGCAGCTGCAGGGACGCATCGGTGATGTGACCGTGGGCGATGGGTCCGGGAGCCGGATCATCCGCCGCCAGACCAACGACCGCGACAGCGGTGTGCAGACCCTGCGCGTGCTCGAGGGGCAAACCGCTTTCATCCATGCAGGGGAGTCCATCCCCGTCCTGCGTCATGGCGGCATTGTTCTTCCCGGTGCCGTCGTCGGGCCGGAGATCGACTACCGCGAGCTGGAGCGTGGATTCCTCGTGCGCCCGTGGGCGACCCCGGACGGCCGGGTGCGGATCGACATCCAGCAGGTGGACGAGCGCGAGAGCCGCAGCGGCGGTGGGCGCATCGACTTCCAGCGCGTCGATACCGTGCTGTCGGGCGGAATCGGCGAATGGATCCGGATCGCCGGTGTCGAGAACCGGCGCGATCTGACCGAGCGCCGCGTACTGGGGACGCGCCGGGATCAAGGCGCCGGGGAGACCGAGATCCACGTTCGCGTGGATTGGGCGGACTGATTCCCCGGATGCGCGGCGTCGTCGGCCTGGGGGTGCTTGTCTTCAGCCTTTGCTGCACGCCGCTGCTGGCCCGCGAGCCCGTGCTGCTGGGGGTTTTCCCAGACCGGGTGCTGGTCGAGATCGACGGACAGCGCCTGGTATTGATGATGGGGGCGGATGCCACGGAGGGCGTGCGGCTGCTGTCGCCCGATACCCGCGCTGGTACGGCCTGGCTGGAGATTCAAGGCGAACGCCGCCAGTTCGCCTCGGTGCGGCGGAGCGAAAGCCCGCCCCGTGGCGACACGGCGGCTCAGGCGCGCGTCTACCCGGATGCGTCCGGGGCCCTGACCGCCACGGGCAGCATCAACGGCCATGCGGTCCGTTTTCTGGTAGACACCGATACTCCCATCACGACCCTGGGTGCCGGAGAGGCGCACCGCCTGGGCATCGCATACGCCCGTGGCGACCTGACCCAGACGCGTACCGCGGCTGGCCTGTCATTCGGGTACCGGGTGATTCTCGACCAGGTGCGGATCGGTGGGATCGTGCTGGACGACGTGGAGGCCGTGGTGCTGCAGTCGGATGCACCGCGGCTTCCGGTTCTGGGCGCGAGTTTCCTGAACCGGGTTCAGGTGCGGCAACAGGGCACTGCCCTGTTGCTCGAGCGGCGTCCCTAGAAGCCTGGATCCATGCTTTCCTGGACCGACCCGAAGGTTCGGATCCAGGGCTGGTTGCGGCGAACGCCGGCGGGCAGCCTGTTGACTGCCGCGCGGGCGCCAGCCAGGTCGGGGTAATCGCCTGCCACGAGGGCATACCAGTCCTGATCGTTCCGACGCGTTCGAAACCAGGCGATCTCCGTGTCCAGGGACAGCCGGCCCGCATACCTGCGCAGTGCCTCGAGGTCGCCGCCGGCGATGATCTGGATGGTGAAACGATCCGCGGCCCGGTCCTGCAGCCAGGTCGGATCGCGCAGGTCGCGATGTGCTGGCGCCGGGCGCGGTTGCGTCCCGGGGATGTCGGCCGACGGTGAGTCGGAAGCCCCCGCGCTGTCCGTCGGTTGCGTCCGAGCCGTATCGGGTGTCTCCGTGGGGGTTTCCGTCACCTGCGGGTCCGCCTGCGGAACGGGCGTGTCCTCGCGGGTGGGCACGGGGGGCGGCTCCGCCGGGCTGACCACGGAGATCTCCGGTTCCGGTTCCGATGGGGAAGCCTCGGCGATCTCCCGGGCGGGTTCGGGTTCCGAGGCGGGGGCCTCGGCAGGCTCCCGAATGGGTTCCGGGTCGCTGGCGGGAATTTCGACGAGCCGGGGTATCGGCGCGGGCTCTGGGAACATCACCTCACCGGTGGTCACCTCCGAATCCGGATCCGGGAGACTGGCGGTTTCCGGGTCTCGGGGCGCTTCCAGGAACTCGATCGGTTCTGGTATCGGCAGCGCGGTGGTGGGCGCGGCGGATTCGCGGGCGGTCGGCTCGGCGTCCGGTGATTCCGCCGCGAATCGACGATCGGGCGTCGGCAGTACGGGCGGCTCTGCGGGAGCTTCCCGCAGGACGGCGGTGCCACTGGGTTGCTGCAGCGTAGCCGCATTGCCGCCCCGCTGCGCCTGGTCTCCCGGCAGGTAGAGAAGTCCCACTACGACCAGCGTGGCCAGCACGGCGGCCGCGCCCCCCGCTGCAGGCAGTGTCCAGCGCTGCTGCCAGCCGATGCGCGTACTGCCGGAAGCCGCGTGCCCGGGCTCTTGCTGCACCGAGGCCGGGTCCGTCCCCAGGCTCTGCAGATAACGGTTGGCCACGAGGTTGATGTCGATCGGACGGCCGCCGCTCTCCTGGTGGATCGCGGCGGCGATCGCGCCGGAAAGCAGACTCGGGTCATGCGCACCAGCCGTCTGCAGGCGCTGCCGAAGATAAGCCTCGGTCTGGGCCTGAGTCAGGGGCCGGAGGCGGACGGCGATGTGTTTTTCCGCAGGCGTGTCGGCATCGACGCACTGTGCCAACAGATCCTCGAGACCGGGTTCGCCCGCGAGCAATATGCCCAGGGCGCTGCTGCAGTGGCGGTTCACCTCGCGGCGCAGCCGCAGGAGCGCCGCCAGGACCTCTGGCGCCAGCAGGTGGGCATCGTCGATCACGAGAACCGGACGCCGCGTTCCCCGGCAAAGGGTCAGGAGCAGCCCTGCCAGCGGTGTGTTCTCGGCCGCGTCCGCCGCCTTGGACCACTGCTGTCGAATGGCGTATTCAATACTTGGGAAGGGCGCCCCTGGCCGGCCCTTGAAACCGCAGAAGAGCAGCGACCCTGCTCCCCGCGAGAGGAGCTGCAGCAGTTGCGTGCTCTTCCCCGCGCCATGCTCGCCGAGCAGCAGTAGTGGCTTGTTGTCGGTCTGGAGGCGCTGTTGTAACACCCCGACCGGCATGTCGAGGGCGGGATCGCTGTACACGAAGCCTTCGGTTGCCTTGGTGGCAAAGGGCTGACGCCGCAGGCCGTGGCGGCGCAGGACTTCCTCGCCCAGTGGGGCGTCGTTCTCGCTGGGTCCGGAAGACTGCATCATGGAGTGGTCTCGGATGGCACTGGCACGGCTATTCTACGATGACTGACTGCAATAATCGGGTGAGCGCGCTGCTGATGGAATGCACACATGGACCTGACTGTCATGGCCCTGCGCCACCCCTGATGATGAAAAGCCGCAAACTGTAGGTCGGGTTAGCCCAAAGGGCGTAACCCGACGGGCCTCGC
>NZ_REBW01000218.1 GCF_007692535.1 Thioalkalivibrio sp.
CTTCAGTTTAAAGCTATTTACGGATAGCTCCGTAATACCTTTTCGAAGAGCGACCCAACCTCGTTCAAACTCTGAGGTTTGGTGCTTACTTCGTATATCGATTGGCGTTTCCCAATCGTTAACGACGCAAGCATCCGCACAAACTACTTGATTCACATGTTCTTAAAGAGCGCTGCTGAGTTCGTCTCAGCGAGGGCGCGTATTCTGCACCCCGGGCCAGCATGATGTCAAGATCGTGCTGCGCCCTGCTTCGGATCGACCGGCTGCGTTGCTGCTGCCGTTTTCCTCGAAGCGAGCCGCTTATGATGCCCGGCCAAGAGGAGGTTGTCAACCCTTTTTGTGCTTCCGTTTCGGCCCCGAGGGGCTTTTTCGGATCTCCTTCAGGGCAGCGCCCCGTTGGAGAGCGCGCATTATAGATGGCTGGCCCGGGCGGTCAAGGGGGTCCGGGCAAATATTCCTGCCGCGGATGCCAGGACATCCATTCAGGCAACGCGGACGCTGGCAACGCGGCGCTTGCCCACCTGCACCACGTGCCTCGCGCCGCTGGGGAAGCGGCGGTCCGGATCCTCGACGCGCTCGCCGTCGACCCGCACCGCGCCCTGGCGCAGCAGGCTGCGCGCCTCGGTGGTGGACGCCACCAGTGCCGCCTCCTTCAACAGGTTCGGCAGCGGCAGCCCATCCTCCCAGGGCTGGACCACGACCTCTGGAAGTTCGTCCGGAAGCTGGTGCCGCTGGAAGCGGGCAATGAAGCCCTGCCGGGCGCGCGCACCGGCGCCGGCGCCATGGAAGCGGTCGACCAGCTCCTCACCCAATGCGAACTTGATGTCCCGGGGATTCCGCTCCCCTGACTCGGCGACCGCGCGCAGCGCCGCGACCTCCACCAGCGGGCGCCAGCTGAGCAGTTCGTAGTAGCGCCACATCAATTCGTCCGAGATCGACATGATCTTGCCGAACATGTCGTCCGGTGGCTCCTGGACACCGATATAGTTGCCCAGCGACTTGCTCATCTTCTGGATGCCGTCGAGCCCTTCCAGGATCGGCATGGTCAGGATCACCTGCGGCGGCTGCCCGTATTGCTTCTGCAGTTCGCGGCCCACCAGCAGGTTGAATTTCTGGTCGGTGCCGCCGAGCTCCATGTCCGCCTTCAGCACCACCGAGTCATGCCCCTGAATCAGGGGGTAGAGGAACTCGTGGATGGCGATCGGCTGCCGGCCGTTGTACCGCTTGTTGAAATCATCCCGCTCCAGCATCCGCGCCACGGTATGCCGGGCCGCCAGCTGCACGATCCCGGCTGCACCCAGATCGCTGGTCCAGGTGGAGTTGAACACTACTTGCGTGCGTTCCGGATCGAGGATCCGGAAGACCTGATCCTGGTAGGTGGCAGCGTTCGCCTGGATGTCGTCCTCGGTCAGCGGCGGCCGGGTCGCTGTCTTGCCGGTAGGGTCGCCGATGCGCCCGGTGAAATCACCGATCAGGAAGATGATCTCGTGCCCCAGCTCCTGCAACTGGCGGAGCTTGTTCAGCAGAACCGTGTGCCCGAGATGCAGATCGGGCGCGGTGGGGTCGAAGCCCGCCTTGATCCGCAACGGCCGACCGGCCTGCAGGCGCTCGCGCAATTCGTCCTCGAGCAGGATCTCGTCGACCCCGCGGCGGATGATACCGAGTTGTTCTTCCAGATCCATTCGAAAATCCCGTTATAATCTTGATATCATTGGCAACGTGGAGCCGTAAAACCATGGCGCCAGGGTTGGATTGACTGCAGCTGTCGGCGTACTATCACCGCGACAGCATCCGGGAAGGGGGATCCCCAGTGCCGAAACAACGCCGTATCTTCATGGAAACGAGTGCCACCCACCTCAACTTCCATGAGCCGCGCCGCCGCCGACGCTGGCCGCTCCTGCTTTCGGTCGTCCTTCTGGCGACCCTGGGCTTGGGCTTTGCGGCCTACATGGAGCAGCCGGCATCCGAACGCTCCCCATCGGCGGCGCTGCCTGCCGATGATACCGTTCGGGCGGCCACCGAGAGAACCCGGCTCGAGGTTGGCCATGAGCCCGTGGCACCACTGGCGATGGCAGCCACCGTTCCTGCGCAGCAGACCGGCATCGGCGTATCGTACGCACTACCCGAAGGCACCGATGGCGGCGCCCTTCCCGAGAACACCGCAACCAGCATCCTGGATGCAGCATCCGCCGAGTCCTACCTCGATCCCGCGGTTGCGGGGCCCGGGACGGACGCAATCGAATGGAACGAACATGTGGTCGCCTCCGGAGACACGCTCTCCGCCATCTTCAGCCAACTGGAGATCCATAGCCACTTGCAGCCGATCCTGGCGCTCGGTGACGAGGCCAGGGACCTGCAGCGGCTGTTCCCCGGGGAGCGCCTGCGCGCCGGCAAACGGGCGGGCGATCTCAAGACCCTGATCTACGAGCCGCGCGGCGGCGACCACTATATCGAGATCACGCGGGCCGCGGAGAACGGCGAGTTCGTCGTACAGCGGCAGGAGCATCAACTCGAGTCCGAGCGGCGCATCACCCACGCGGAGATTCAGCAGTCCCTGTTCCTCGACGGATCGCGGGCCGGCCTGTCCGACGCGATGCTGGTCCAGATCGCGGACATCTTCGGCTGGGACATCGATTTCGCCTGGGACATCCGCCAGGGTGACCACCTCATTGTCGTGTATGACCGGATCTTCAAGGACGGGGAATACCTGCGCGACGGCCCGGTCCTCGCCGCCGAGTTCCAGAACCGGGGCCGCACGCTGCACGCCCTGCGCTTCGCCCCCGAAGGCGGCGATCCCGACTACTTCACGCCGGACGGCGAGAGCATGCGCCAGGCCTTCATCCGCACGCCGGTCGACGTCGGCCGCATCAGCTCGAATTTCGGCCCCCGCAGGCATCCCGTCCTCGGCTACACCCGCCAGCACCAGGGGGTCGATTACGCCGCCCCCACCGGCACCCCGATCCGAGCCGCCGGGAACGGCCGCATCGAGCACCGCGGAACCCGGGGGGGATACGGCAAAACCGTCATCATCGATCACGGCAACAATTACCGGACGCTGTACGCGCACATGAACGGCTATCGCAACGGACATTCGGTGGGCTCCCGGGTCCGCCAGGGTGAAATCATCGGGTACGTGGGCATGACCGGGCTGGCCACCGGCCCGCATCTGCACTACGAATTCCACGTGCGCGGAAAGCCCGTCAACCCGGTCACCGTCGATCTGCCCCGCGCCGAATCGCTCCCCGCCAAGCACATGGACGCGTTCCGCAACGCGACGGCATCGCTGCTCGCCGCGATCGAGACCCTGCGGGAAACCCAACTGGCCGAGGGCACGACGGGCGCAGGCACCTAGTGCCCGAGCTCTACATCGGGCTGATCTCCGGCACCAGTAGGGACGGCGTCGAGGCAGTCCTTGCCGCCAGCGGGGGTCCGCTCGGCTGGCAGGTCCACGCTCACCGGCGTCACACCTACCCGGAATCCATCGCGGCGGATCTTGCCCGGCTGACCGTGGCCGGGCACGGGCATTTCCAGGAACTCGGGCAGCTGGACGCCGCGATCGGTGAAGTCTTTGCCGATGCCGCGCTGGCTTTGCTGCACGAGGCCGGCCTGGAACCCGGGGCGGTGCGCGCCATCGGCAGCCACGGCCAGACCCTGCATCACGCACCCACTGCGGGTCCTCCCTTCAGCTGGCAGATCGGCGACCCTTTCCGGATCGCCGAGCGCACCGGCATCGACACCGTGGCCATGTTCCGCCAGCGAGACATCGCGGCCGGCGGCGAGGGTGCCCCGCTCGCCTGCGCCCTGCACGCGGCCTGCTTCTCGGACGCCACCTTGACGCGCGCGGTGGTCAACATCGGCGGCATCAGCAACATCACCTGGCTCCGGCCCGGACAGCCGGTGTTCGGCTACGACTGCGGTCCGGGCAATACCCTGCTGGACGCCTGGATCCGCGAACTCAAGGGCCTCCCCTTCGACGAGAGCGGCGAATGGGCGGCTCAGGGAAAGGTCCGCGTGGAGTTGTTGAGAACGCTTCGTTCCGATCCCTTCTTCGCGCTGAAGCCGCCGAAGACCACGGGCCCCGAATACTTTTCCCTGGGCTGGCTCGAGGATCGCCTGCTCACCGCCACCGACATCGGCGACGATGTCGACGTGCAGGCGACGCTGACCGAATTCACTGCCTACGTCATCGCCGACGCGGTGCTCCACGAACATCCCGACGGCCGCTCCTGCGAGGTCCTGGTCTGCGGAGGCGGCGTGCGCAACGCCGAGCTGATGCGGCGTCTGCGCAAGCGTCTCGGAGACATCCCGGTCGCGGAAACCGGGGATCTGGGACTCCCTGCCGAGCAGGTCGAGGGCGCGGCCTTCGCCTGGCTGGCAAGGCAGACGATTCATGGGCAGGCGGGCAATGTCCCGGCGGTCACCGGAGCCGCGGGGCCGCGCATCCTCGGATGCATCATCCCCGGCGCAAGGCCCGCCGAAGACGCGATCCAGCAAGCCTGAAAAGCGAAGAGGCCGGAAGGGGCAACGCCCTCCCGGCCTCTGAATGCACGTGTTCGTCCGTGGCGGATCAGGTCGAAAAGCTGGAGCCGCAGCCGCAGGTCGTGGTCGCGTTCGGGTTGCGGATCACGAACTGGGCGCCTTCAAGGCCCTCGCTGTAATCGATCTCCGCGCCGGCCAGGTACTGGAAGCTCATCGGGTCGATCAGCAGCGTCACCCCGCCGTTCTCGACCACGGTATCGCCGTCGCCAACGGTCTCGTCGAAGGTGAAGCCGTACTGGAATCCGGAGCAGCCGCCGCCGCTCACGAATACGCGCAGCTTCAGGTTCGCGTTGTCTTCCTCGTCGATCAGGCTCTTCACCTTGGTCGCAGCCGCATCCGTGAAGATCAGCGGGCTCGGCATCTCCATGTCGGCGTCGGCAGTGGCGGTCATCGTGTCAGCCATGATGAAGTCTCTCTAGGTGTGCATTGGCCCCATACGCTATGAAGACCGATGGCAATAGTCAAGAATACCCGCGTTCGCGGTGTAATGATGGCGCTCATGGGAAGACCGGAATCGCCCCCAGGCCCTGGCCTTCCGGGAAGCCGAACATCAGGTTCATGCCCTGCACCGCCTGTCCGGAAGCGCCCTTCACCAGGTTGTCGATCACCGACAGGACCATCAGGCGCTCCGATTCCACGGGGCGCACGACCGCGATACGGCAGAGATTGGTACCGCGCACGCTTGCGGTCTCCGGGTGCGCTCCGGGCGGCAGCACATCGACGAAGGGTTCTTCCCTGTAGAAGGCCTCGAACAGGGCCTGGAAATCCATGTCGACGTCCAGGGGTCGGGCATACAGCGTGGCGTGGATGCCGCGGATCATCGGCACCAGGTGCGGCTGGAAGACCAGCCCCACCGGTCCGCCCACTACGGTCTCCAGGGTCTGACGAATCTCGGGCAGGTGCCGGTGCCCGGCGCTGCCATAGGCGCGGAAATTCTCTCCCACTTCCGCGAACAATCCGCCGACCTGCGCCTTGCGCCCGGCACCGCTGACCCCGCTCTTGGCATCGGCGATGATGTCGGTCGGATCAATGGCCCGGGCCTGCAGCAGTGGCAGCAGCCCCAGGCTCACCGCCGTCGGGTAACAGCCGGGCACGGCCAGCAGGCGCGCCTCGCGAATCCGCTCGCGGTTGAGTTCGGGCAGGCCATACACGGCCTCGTCCAGCCACTGCGGCGCCCCATGCGCCTGGCCGTACCAATGCGTCCAGATCTTCGCGTCACGGATGCGGAAATCGGCCGAGAGGTCGATCACGCGGACCCCGCGTTCCAGCAGCGGGCCCGCAAGGGCATGGGCAACGCCGTGCGGAGTGGCGAAGAAGACGGCGTCACAGCCCCCCAGCTGCTCCACCTCGGGGGCCACGAAGTCGAGGTCCACCACCCCGCGCAGGCTGGGAAACATCCCGGCAACGGGCGTTCCTGAGTCCCCACGGGAGGTCACGGCGGCGATCTCGACCTGGGGATGAGAGGCCAGCAGACGCAGCAGTTCGACGCCGGTGTAACCCGTGGCGCCAACGATACCGACCGAAATCATGAATATCCTGAGGTTCTGGGCTGTGCCTGCGGATCATACCGATTCACCGCCGGTAACGACATCCGGCGCCGAACGAATCCGACCCGTGCCGGACCTACGTCAGTTCTTGCCCGCGCGCACCAGGCCACCTAGACCCGACTGAACCAGCGCATTGTTGAGCAGCGAGCGGATCTGGTCCGCACTCTCCAGCAGCCGGCACTGCGCGAGCAGGGCTTCGGTGCGGTCCGTGGAGAAGCTGCGGATCACCCACTTGACCCGCGGAATCGCCGACACGTTGACACTGAGGCTGTCGATCCCCATGCCCAGCAGGAGGATGATCGCCGCCGGGTCGGAGGCCATCTCGCCGCAGACGCTGACCGGCTTTCCGGCGCGGCGCGCGCCGTCGGCAATCAACTCCAGTGCCCGGACCGAAGCGGGGTGCAATGGATCGTAGAGGTTCGCCACCCGGGCGTTGTTCCGGTCCACCGCCAGCAGATACTGCACCAGGTCGTTGGTGCCGACCGAGAGGAAATCAACGCGCCGCGCCAGGTTCTCGACCAGGTACACCGCGGCGGGCACCTCGATCATCACCCCGACCTCGGGCATCGGGATCGTGAATCCTTCGTCCAGCAGCTCCTCCCGCGCCCGGTTGAGCAGGACCTTGGCCTCCTTGAGTTCCTCCAGCGAACTGATCATCGGGAACAGGATCTGAAGGTTGTCGTGGTTCTCGCTGGCCCTGAGCATGGCCCGCAGCTGGGTCACGAAGATCTCCGGGTGATCCAGGGTGATGCGGATGCCGCGCCAGCCCAGGAAGGGGTTGTCCTCCTCCACCGGGAAATACGGCAGCTGCTTGTCGCCGCCGATATCCAGCGTGCGCAGCGTCACCGGCATCGGATCGAAGGAGGCGAGGATCTGCCGGTAGATCTCGACCTGCTCGTCCTCGCCCGGAAAGCGGTCGCGGATCATGAACGGCACTTCGGTGCGGTACAACCCGACTCCCTCGGCCCCCGACTGGAGCGAGGGCTTGATGTCCGCGAGCAGGCCGCTGTTGGCCAGCACTGGAACGGGGCGGCCGTCGCGGGTGGCCGCCGGCTCGAGGGCCAGCGTGCGCAGCCCTTCCTCGAGCTCACGCTCCTCGCGCACCAGGCGCGTGAACTCCGCCCGCAGCTCCGCGCTCGGATTCACGTACAGGCGGCCGCGATAGCCGTCGACCAGGACCTCGCGATCCTCGAGCCGGCTTACCGGCAGGTCGGCAACCCCCATGACCGCAGGCACGTTCAGCGCGCGGGCCAGGATCGCGATGTGCGAGGAGCCCGTACCCTTGGCCGAAACGATCGCGCCGAGGCGTTCGATCGGGACTTCGGCAAGATGCGAGGCGGTGAGATCCTCGCCGACCAGGATTCCGCCCTCGGGGAACTCCTCGGTGCTGCCCTCCACCGGCAGCAGGTGCGAGAGCACGCGCCGGCCCAGATCGCGGATGTCCGCGCCGCGCTCGCGCAGGTAGGGGTCTTCCATGTCCTCGAACACCCGCACGCTCTCGCGCACGGTGTCCCGCAATGCCCCTGGCGCCCACTGCCCTTCGCGAATCCTGGCCTCGGTCCGGTGCACGAGCGAATCCGAGCCGAGCAACATCAGGTAGGCGTCGAAGAGCGCCCTTTCCTCGGCCGGCAGCAGCGTCTCGGTGCGCCGCTTCAGACCTTCGATCTCTTCGCGGGTCGCCGCCACGGCAATGCCGAAGCGCGCCAGTTCCTGCTCGATGCCGCGCGCCTCGCGGTCCGGAATCGAATCCAGGTCCGCCAGCCGGTAGGCCACCACCGCACGCCCGATGGCCACCCCCGGCGCACCGGCCACGCCGGTGGCCTCGACATTCACGTGGCTGATCAGCGGCGTCTCGCTGCTGATCTCGTCGGTGAACTCGGCGTGCGTGATCGCCCCGGACAACTGCGCGGCCAGGGTCACGAGGAACGAGACATGCTCGTCGTCGAAACGGCGCGCCTCCTGGTGCTGCACCACCAGCACGCCCAGCAGTTTCCGCTGCTGGATGATCGGCACCCCAAGGAAGGAGAGGAAACGCTCCTCTCCCGTCTCGGGAAAATACCGGTAGCG
>NZ_REBW01000175.1 GCF_007692535.1 Thioalkalivibrio sp.
CGGCGCTGGTCGCCGAAGACCTTCACTTTCACGACCACCCGCCCGCCCGGCTTCGCTTTCCAGAACGGGCAGTTCGTGACATTGGGGCTGCGACGGGACGGGAAGCTCGTCCCGCGCGCCTATTCGATCGTGTCGGACCCGCGCGAGCCGGACCTCGAGTTCCTCAGCATCCACGTCCCGGACGGAGAGCTGACCAGCCAACTCGCCGAGGCCGACATCGGCGACAGCGTCTGGATCAACAACAAGGTCACGGGCTCCTTGACCGTGGATCACGTCCTGCCGGGTCGGAACCTTTACCTGCTGGCCACGGGCACCGGCATCGCGCCGTTCATCTCCCTGATCCGGGGTGCAAAGGTCTTCGAACGCTTCGAGCGGGTGATCCTGGTCCACAGCGTCCGCACCGCGCCGGAGCTCAGTTACCGCGAGGAAATCGAAAACAGGGTCGGACCGCAACTGCGCTATGTCCCGACAGTGACCCGGGAACCGCACTCCAACAATCAGCGCGGTGCGGACCTCTTTCGCAGCGGAGAACTGTTCCGGATGCTCGGCCTGCCCGCCGCCGATCCGGAACACGACCGGGTCATGCTCTGCGGAAATCCGGAGATGAACCGCGACATGGTCACTTTCCTGAAGGAACATGGCTGGACCATGACCAACTACAAGGGGGTCGGCAACTTCACGGTCGAGCAGGCCTTCGTGGGTGCGCGCTCCTGCGAGTGATCACGGCCGAGCCGATCACCAATCGATGAAGAACAGGATGGTCGTGACGGCCCCGACCAGAACAATCGTATTGCGCAGGATCACCGGCGCCAGCACGCGACCGACCCGGGCACCGACGAGCCCGCCCAGGGTCGCCGCAATCGCCATCGGCAGGATTTCGCCCCAGGAAATCAGTCCTCCCACCGCGTAAACCAGCACCGCGATCAGCGTGAGCACCGCCGACAGCAGGTTCTTCAGGCCATTGGCGATACGCAGGTCGTGTACGCCCAGCAGGCGGAACATCGCCAGCATCACGATGCCCATACCGCCATTGAAGTAGCCGCCGTAGGCACACACGCTGAGGATACCGATCCTGGCACCGGGGCCAGCGGTCCTTCTTTCGCGACTGGCCAGCCGCCGCTGCAGGGCGGGGCCGAAGGCGAACAGCAGCGTGGCAAAAAGCAGCAGCCAGGGCACGATGCCGCGAAAGGCCTGCTCCGGTGTCGCGAGCAGGAGCAGCGCTCCACCGGCGCCACCGAGGGTCCCGAGGATCAATACCGCCACCAGGGACAGGCCGACCGGTGCCTTTATCAGGTCCCGGTAGCTCCAGGCGCTGGCCAGATAACCCGGCAGCAGGGCCGCGGTTCCCGTGGCGTTGGCGGACACGGCCGGAACCCCGGCAAAGACCAGCGCCGGCAGTGTCAGGAAACTGCCGCCCCCGGCCAGGGCATTGATGCCACCGGCGAAAAAGGCTGCCACCGTGATCACCAGAAGTGGAAGCAGATCCGGCGTCACGTCCGCAAGCCTCGCCGGGCAAGGCGACGCGATCCCCCGCGGGCCAGCGCCGGTGCCACCGACCGCTTCAGGACGGCAGATCCCGCGACTTCACGCCGTCCACCGCGCGCTGGCTGATCTCGGCCCGGTAGAACCACTCGTTCCCTGGCAGGGCGTTGGGGTTCGGAAAGACGATGAAGCCGTCGGCGGGCGACCGAACGATCTGCCCATCGGCACGGATGCCGATTTCCTCACCAGCGCAGACCCGGTCGAAGCTCCGCCAGGGGCGGGTGAACCCGTCCCGCATGTCATCCCGATCGATCACCTCGACCAGGCGCAGGACCTCGAGATCGGTCCGCGGGCCCGGCGGCGGCAATTCCATCAGGCCCAGGTGTGCCAACGTGTTCAGGATCGCCTGATACGCCACTTCCGGCGCCTCGGGGTCATCGTGCTGTCCGCACTCCAGGGTGACACCGTAGCCGCCCTGGCTGCGTATGTACTCAGTGGTGCCGATGCCATAGCTGGGATCGGTACTGAGCATCTGCGCGCGCAGACTGGCGTTCGGGTTGCGCAGGCGACGGGCCACCCCCAGGGAATAGGTGTCCAGCCAGCCCTCGACGATCCGCCGCGGCCCGAGCCGGCGCACCAGGGCCTCTTCCTCGGGCGCCCGCCGGAAGGACTCCAGCCCGCCGTCGTTGTTCTCCGGCCCGAGCATCACGAAGGGCTCTCCGGGGGTGTGGAAGGAGTGCAGATCCAGCAGCACGTCGTGCGCGCCGAGCAGCGGGCAGAGGCGGTTGGCGAGGTGGTCCTCGAAGTCCTGCGGCTCTGCCGTCACCCGGAAATTGCGATTCAGATTGCGCTCACCCATTCGCTCGCCACGCTGGAACGCCAACGGGTTCGTCACCGGAACCATGGTGAGGGTGCCCCGGAGCAGTTCATGCTCCTGCCGCTCGAGTTCCCCCGCGAGCCGGAGAATGGCCTGGGTGCCACAGGTCTCGTTACCATGCACCGCGCCGAACACGATCAGCCGGGGGCCAGGCTGCAAGCCGTAATAGCTGATGCTGCGCAGCGCGGTGGGCGATCGGGGGGGCGTGTGACTGGATGACATTCGCAAACTCCGTTACCAGGAACGCACAGTGCTGATTCCGCGCGCCGAGCGCCGGGAGGACCCGGCGAGTCGCGGTCGTTCGGGCTTCCCCGCCACATGCTTCGCCTCGGCTCAGGCAGTACACTGCGCGTGCGAGAATGGGCGCCGGCCCAGGGCAACCGATGCCGAGAAATTGTTACTCTATAACAGTCTGTTGACGACGCGAGGCCACACAGGAGGCCAGCACATGCTCAAGGATATCGAAAATCTTCCGAGAGGGAGCCGGTTTCCGCGCGAGGAGATCCTTGGCCGCCTCAATCTGAACGCCGAGGGACTGATCCCGGCCATCGCCCAGCAACACGACACGGGCGAAGTGCTGATGATGGCCTGGATGAACGCGGAGGCGCTGGAGGAGACATTGACCACGGGGCGGGTATGCTATTTCTCCCGCTCGCGCGGACGGCTCTGGCGCAAGGGGGAAAGCTCGGGCCAGATTCAGCGGCTGAAGGGGTTTTACATCGACTGTGACGGCGACACCCTCCTCCTGCGGGTGGACCAGACCGGCCCCGCCTGCCATACCGGCCGCTCGAACTGCTTTTTCCTCCGTGTCGACGGTCACGAGGTGGTGGTCACGGCCAACCCCCTGATCGACCCCGAAGTCCTGTACGGCAGTGACCCGGCCTCCTCCCCACAGACCCCGGCAAACGATCCGACATGAAGACGCTGTCCCTGCACAACACCCTCGGTGGCAAGCTGGAACCTTTCGTCCCGGCCGATCCGCAGCGGGTGACCATGTATGTCTGCGGGCCCACCGTGTACAACTTCGTGCACATCGGCAACGGGCGCCCGGTGGTCGTCTTCGACGTGCTGTTCCGGGTGCTGCGCACGCTGTTCGGCCCCGAGCATGTGATCTATGCCCGCAACATCACCGACGTCGACGACAAGATCAATCAGGCCGCGGCCGCCAACGGCGAGGAGATCGGAGTCCTGACCGCGCGTTACACCGCGGCCTTTCACGAGGATGTCGCCAGACTGGGCGCCCTGCCCCCGACGCTCGAGCCACGCGCCACCGGACACATCGGGCCGATGATCGCGCTGATCGAAAACCTGATCGAGCGCGGGCACGCCTATGTCGCCGCGGACCACGCACTCTACGACGTGCGTTCCTACCCGGAATACGGGCGTTTGTCCGGCCGCAGTCTCGACGACATGCGTGCCGGTGCCCGCGTCGAGGTCGCCGACTACAAGCGCGACCCGGCCGATTTCGTGCTCTGGAAACCGGCGCGCCCCGGTGAGCCGTCCTGGCCCAGCCCCTGGGGGCCGGGGCGCCCCGGCTGGCACCTCGAGTGCTCGGCGATGATCGAGACCCACCTCGGTGAGACCATCGACATCCATGGCGGTGGCCACGACCTGGTCTTCCCGCACCACGAGAACGAGATCGCACAGGGCTGCGGCGCCCACGGCGTGGAATATGCCCGTTACTGGGTACACAACGGGCACGTGACGGTCGATGGCGAGAAGATGTCCAAGTCGCTCGGCAACTTCCGCCTGCTGCGCGACCTTCTGGACGTGTATCCGGGCGAGGTCCTGCGCCTGGCGCTCCTGACCCGGCATTACCGGGCGCCGCTGAATTTCTCCGAACGCGGGCTGGAACAGGCGCACAACAGCCTGAACAGCCTGTACCGGGTGCTGCGGGATCACGCAGACACTCCTTCCGCCGCACTGGATGTCCGTGACACAACCGCATTCGCGGCCCTGCTCGACGATCTCAATACGCCTGCGGCGATCGCCGAACTGCACCGACTGGGCGATGCGCTGGCCGGCGCAGCGTCTGCGACAGAAGCCGCCCAGCGCAAGGCCGAGTTGCTGGCTGCGGGCGATCTGCTGGGCCTGCTGCAACAGGACCCGGTTGACTGGTTCCAGGCAGGCGCCGCCGGGGCTGCGTCCAACGAGTGGATCGAGGAACGCATCGCCGAGCGTCAGGCCGCCCGCAAGGCCCGGGACTTTGCGCGTTCCGATGCCATACGCGACGAACTGGCCGCCGCCGGAGTCCAGTTGGAGGACACCGCCAGCGGGACGCGCTGGCAACGCGCGGAGGCTGTGCCGACGGACGAGGCATGAGCCGGCACGCGCGCGGCACGGGGCGGGTAGTCCCCGGCAGACGGCCCGACTTGGCCACGCTGCTACGGGTTGGGCTGCTGGGCGCCTTCCTGCTGCTCGCGGGTACCGCGACGGCCCATCCCCACGCATGGATCGACCTGCGTGTGAGCCTGCTGTTCGACGACGCCGGGGATCTGTACGCGCTGCGGCAGGAATGGGTCTTCGATCCCAGCTACAGCCACCTGCTGCTGGAGGACATGGACGCCTCGGAGCCCGGGCTGGCCATGGACACCGCCCTGCGGAAGATGACCGAGCGCATGCTCGAAAACCTGCGCGAGTATGACTATTTCACCGAGATCCGCAGGAACGAACGGCGCCTGGACATTGCCGAAGCCCGGGACGGAGAACTGCTGTGGCACCAACGCCGGCTGCACCTGCACTTCGAGCTGCCGCTGGAGCCGATGCGGCCGGACAGCGCGCAACCGCTCCAGTACCGCGTCTACGATCCGAGTTACTGGATCGAGGTGCTGCACGATCCGGACGACGTGATCCACCTGGAAGGCACCCGGGGCTGCGAGGCGCGTCTGGAGCGGGCCCGGCCCGAGGGTTGGCTGGTGGCTTATGCGGCCACCCTGAACCGCGACCAGCGCGCACCCATTGAGGATCTGGGACGATCCTTCGCCGAGGCGGTGGTCATTCAATGCGACGAGAGATAGACGATCCATGAGGTTGCGATGAGACGTTCCGGATATTCATGGCCTTTCCCATGGGCCTCCGGCTGGGCACCCATCCTCCTGCTGCTGACCCTCCTGGCGCTGCCGGCGTTGGCTGTCGCCAATCCGTTTGGCGCGCCTCCCGCCGCCGAGTCTGCGGAGTGGACGCTGGTGGATCGCGCCTCGGCCTGGATCCTGCAGACGCAGCGCGACCTGCATCGGCGACTGACCCTGGTCCTGCACGAACTCGACGAGACGCCCACTGCCCGAACCGCGGCCGCGTTGATCCTGGCGAGCTTCCTCTACGGGATCTTCCACGCCGCCGGTCCGGGCCACGGCAAGGCCGTCATCAGCACGTACCTGCTGACGCATCGCCAAAGCCTGGCCCGGGGGATCTGGCTGTCCACCCTGTCCTCCCTGATGCAGGGCGTGACCGCGATCGTCGCAGTGCTGCTGTTGATCGGTCTGTTCGGGTGGCTGGCCCGTGACACCATGGGCCAGGTACGCAATCTGGAACTGGCGAGCTTTCTGCTGGTGGCCCTGCTCGGGCTCTGGCTCATCGGGCGGGGACTGCGGTCGATCTGGCGATTGCGCCGCGACGCGCGGCCGCGGGAGCCTTTCCCGATTCCGGTTCAGCCACGCGCCGGCCTGGGCGATTCCGTCAGTTCGGCGGCCTCACCCGCTTTTTTGCGGGTTTCGGACAACCCGCCTGCCCGAGGGTCCGGGGCCATGCTGCTCAGCGGCAGGGAAACCCGGGATCAGGGCCATGACTGCGGCTGCGGCACGCCTCACCACGTGAACCCGAACCTGCGCGGACCCTGGTATGCGACCGTCTTCGCCGTAGGCATCCGCCCCTGTTCGGGTGCGGTTCTGGTCATGGCGGTGTCGTATCTGCTCGGGATCTGGCTGGCCGGCGTCGCGGCGGTACTGGCGATGTCACTGGGTACCGCGATCACGGTCTCCGTACTCGCGATCCTCGCCGTGCAGGCGCGGGACTGGACGCGGCGCCTGCTCCGGCCGACACCGCTCGCCACCCTGCGCTATGCCGGGCCACTGGTGGGCATGGCGGGCGGTACCGTGATCTTCCTGGTCGGCTGGATCCTGTTCCAGGGCACCCTGGCCGTCGAACCCCTGCGCCACCCACTGGGGTTGTAGAAACCCATCGAAGGGCGCCTAAGGGTGGCGGCCGACTCCAGGCTGTTGCACTATGCTGGCGTCGTGTTAATGGGCCATCGGGCCAGTCAGTAGGCCACCCAGTCGGCCATCGATCAGACACAGGAGCACCATGACCACCTCCGTGATCACCCCGGAAAGGGCCGGTAGCCTCGCCGGCCTCTTTCGTGAGCGGGTGCAGGCCACCCCGAACAAGATTGCCTACCACCAGTTCGACATCGCCCGCGGGGCCTGGGTGAAATGCACCTGGGCCGATATCGCCACCGAGGTCGGGCGCTGGCAATTCGCGCTACGGCGCGAGGGACTGGAACCGGGCGACCGGGTCGCGCTGATGTTGCGCAACTCTCGGGAGTGGATCACCTTCGACCAGGCGGCGCAGGGCCTGGGACTGATCACCATCCCGCTGTACACCGATGATCGGGCCGACAACATCGCCTACATCCTCGAGCAGGCCGGCGTGAAGCTGCTGCTGGTCGAGGGCAAGATCCAGTGGCGCCGCCTCGTGCCGGCCCTGGACAAGATGCCCACGGTCCGAAGCATCATTTCCCTGCATAGCATCGAGGACGGCGACCTGCCCGGCGATTCGCGTCTGAAGGTCGCCTCCGACTGGCTGTTCGGTCTGCACGGGGAACTGGTGACCCATTCGCCAAAGCCCGAGGACCTGGCGACCATCGTCTACACGTCGGGCACCACCGGTCGGCCCAAAGGGGTGATGCTGTCGCACCGGAACCTCCTGTTCAATGCCTACGCGGCCGCCCAGTGCGGGCCGCTGAATGCGGATGACATCTTTCTCTCGTTCCTGCCCCTGTCGCACACCCTGGAACGGACCGCCGGCTACTACCTGCCGATGCTGATCGGCGCCGAAGTCGCCTTCGCGCGTTCCATCCCCCAGTTGGGCGAGGACCTGACCATCGTCAAGCCCACGGTGCTGATCTCCGTACCGCGCATCTACGAAAGCGTGTACGCGAAGATCCAGACCGGCCTGAAGCAGAAATCCGCGTTCGCCCGCTTCCTGTTCCGGACCACCGTCGACACCGGGTGGGCCCGCTTCGAGCATGCGCAGGGGCGCGCCGGCTGGTCGCCGCGCTTCCTGCTCTGGCCCCTGCTGCATCGCCTGGTGGCCAGGAAGGTGTTGGCCCGTCTGGGCGGACGCCTGCAGTACGCGGTCTGCGGCGGGGCGCCGTTGCCCCCGCCGATCGCCCGCTTCTTCATCGGCCTCGGTCTTCCCGTCTACCACGGCTATGGCCTGACCGAGGCCAGCCCGGTGGTGACCGCAAACCGGCCCGACGACAACCTCCCCGCCTCGATCGGAGCCCCACTGCCGGGGATCGACGTCTGCATCGGCGACAAGGACGAATTGCTGACCCGCAGCCCATCGGTGATGCTCGGTTACTGGAAGAACGAAGAGGCCACCAAGGCTGCGATCGACAGCGACGGCTGGCTGCACACCGGGGACAAGGCCCGGGTCGACGATCAGGGGCACGTGTTCATTACCGGCCGAATCAAGGACATCATCGTGCTCGGCAACGGCGAGAAGATCCCCCCTGCGGACATGGAGATGGCGATCCAGCTCGACAGCCTTTTCGACCAGGTCATGGTCGTTG
>NZ_REBW01000168.1 GCF_007692535.1 Thioalkalivibrio sp.
GGGCTCGGGCTCCGGCTCGGGCTCGGGCTCGGGTTCGGGTTCGGGTTCGGGTTCAGGATCGGGTTCGGGCTCCAACGCAGCCAGATCGAACACATCCGGATCCGCAGGACCTTCCGGTACCGCCGGGGGGAGCGTGAACTCCCCCAATTCGATCCAGCTCGCCTGCATGCCCCCGTGCCCGAGCTCCAGCTCGGGCTCGCCGGCCTGCCAGAGCAGGAGCCCCCCGACCGCCGCGCCGTGCAACAGCAGGCTCACCGCAACCCCCGCCGCAAGCCTCGACACAGGAGGACGGCGCGACGCGGGGATGTCGGTAATCGGCATGGATCGATTTCAGCGGCATCGCCACCGACCCTTAGTCGGCACTGCCCATCTGGGTCTGTTCGTAGTTCTGGATACCCACCCGTTCGATCAGGGCGAGGTTGGTTTCCAGCCAGTCGACATGTTCCTCCTCACTGTTGAGGATGCTCTGGAGCAGGTCGCGGGTCACGTAGTCCTGCACCTTTTCGCAGTGGGCGATCGCCTCCCGGTACAGAGGAATGGCCTCCTGCTCCATCGCCAGATCGCACTCCAGGATTTCCTTCGTGTTCTCGCCGATGCGCAGCGTCCCCAGATCCTGCAGGTTGGGCAGGCCCTCGAGGAACAGGATGCGGTTGATCAGCAAATCGGCGTGCTTCATCTCGTCGACCGACTCGCCGTATTCGTACGCGTCGAGTTTGTTCAGACCCCAGTCGCGGAACATCCGCGCATGCAGGAAGTATTGGTTGATCGCCGTGAGCTCGTTCTTCAGCGCCTGGTTGAGGTAGCGCAGGACTTCCGAATCACCCTTCATCTAAAACTCCTTTCTGTGCATGGTTGGGAGACCCGCGGGCCACCCCGGGCTCCAAGAAGCGCTTCCGAGGAAAACCTTCGAGCTAGCGTGGGCAAAGCGGCTAGCAGGTCTGCGGGTCCAGTTCCGTTCGATCATTCGCCTCGCCTTCGCGTTCCCGAAGCATACTCAGGGCGCGACGACCGCACTTGCCGCACTCGGAACAAACGCCCAGTCGCTCGCGCAGATCCCGCATGCGCAAACCGGCCTCGGTGCTGGCCAGGCTCCGAATATCGCCTTCCCGAACTCCCTTGCACACACAAACATACATAAGCCAATCCTGGAGACGTTGAACGAGTCACCGCCATAGTATTGTGAACGCGAATCGTTTGCAACAGCATTCATGGCTTTGGATGGGCACAACGCCCGGATGGGCACTCCCCAGTCTGTCGAAAGTTAGAATATTATTATACTCACGACACCCTGAGAGGCTACACTTCCTGCTGCTGGCCTCACCCACTGCGGGGATTCTCCATGGAATTCGATCCACTCCTGCTGTCGCGTATCCAGTTCGCCTTCGTGGTCTCGTTCCACGCGATCTTTCCAGTCTTCACCATCGGACTGGCGACGTATATCGCGCTGCTCGAGGGCATCGCCTACCGCACCAAAGATCCGGACTGGGCGCGCCTGTCGCAGTTCTGGATCAAGATCTTCGCCGTCGTCTTCGGGATGGGCGTGGTCTCCGGGCTGGTGATGGCCTTCCAGTTCGGTACCAATTGGAGCGAGTTTTCCTACCGCAGCGCCAATTTCCTCGGGCCGGTTCTGGCCTACGAGGTGGTCACCGCGTTCTTCCTCGAGGCGGCTTTCCTCGGCGTGCTGCTGTTCGGGCGCAACAAGGTCCCGCCGGGCGTACACCTGTTCGCCGCGATCATGGTCGCGGTGGGTACCTTCATCTCCTCGTTCTGGATCCTGTCGGCCAACTCCTGGATGCATACGCCGGCCGGTTTCGAGCTCCGCGACGGCATGGTGCACGTGACCAGCTGGCTTGAGGCCATCTTCAATCCGTCGTTCCCCTACCGGTTCACGCACATGGCCGTGGCCTCGCTGCTGACCGGCGGCTTCGTGGTGGCGGGCATTTCGGCGTGGTACCTGCTGCGGGGGCACGCGGTCACCGCCAGCAAGCGTGCGCTGAAGATGACCCTGATCATGCTGGCGGTCGCCGCTCCGGCCCAGCTGATCATCGGTGACTTCCACGGCCTGAATACGCTGGAGCACCAGCCGGCCAAGGTGGCGGCAATGGAAGGCGCGTGGGAGACGCAGGAGGGGCTCCCCCTGCTGCTGTTCGCCATCCCGGACCAGGCCAACGAGACCAATCATTTCGAGATCGGCATCCCGAAGCTGGCCAGCCTCATCCTCACCCACGAGTGGGACGGCGAGGTCCAGGGGCTGAAGGAATGGCCCGCCGAGGAACGCCCGCCGGTGGGCATCGTGTTCTGGTCGTTCCGGGTGATGGTGGCGATCGGAATGCTGATGATCGGCGTCGCGCTCTGGGGCGCGTGGTTGCTTTACCGCAGGCGGCTCCTGGACCACCCGGTGTACCTGCGCGTACTCACCCTGATGATCCCGCTCCCCTTCGTTGCCGTGCTGGCGGGCTGGTTCGTCACCGAGGTCGGCCGCCAACCCTACATTCTCTACGGGGTCATTACCGTGCAGGAGGGTTTGACACCTAGCCTGACCGGCGGCATGGCCCTGTTCACGCTGATCGGTTACATCGTGGTCTATGCCTTGGTGTTCACGGCCGGGCTCTATTACCTGACCCGCATCGTGCGCAAGGGCATGCCCGAAGAACTCGAGGAACAACAGGATCCGCAGGGTCGCCCGAAACGTCCGTTGTCGGCGGCAGACACCCCGCTGGACGAGCCCTCCGCCTAGCAGGGAGAGAAAAGCCATGTTCGACTTCACCTATATCTGGGTCATGATCATCGGCTTCGGCGTACTGATGTACGTGCTGACCGACGGGTTCGACCTCGGCGTCGGGATCCTCTTCCCCTTCGCCAGATCCGAGCAGGACCGCGACATCATGATGAACACCGTTGCGCCGGTCTGGGACGGTAACGAGACCTGGCTGGTGCTGGGTGGGGCGGGCCTGTTGGCGGCGTTCCCGCTGGTCTACACGGTCTTCCTTCCGGCCCTCTACATCGGCGTCTTCCTGATGCTCGCCGGGCTGATCTTCCGCGGTGTCGCCTTCGAATTCCGCTTCAAGGCAGCGAAGGGCCGGCGCTTCCTCTGGAACGCGGCCTTCTTCGGCGGATCGCTGGTCGCCACCTTCGCCCAGGGTGCGGTGGTGGGTACCTTCATCCAGGGCTTCGAGACCGAGAATTTTCGCTATGTCGGCGGGCCGATGGACTGGCTGACCCCGTTCACGGTCATGACCGGCCTGGGCATGATCGTAGGCTACGGTCTGCTCGGTGCAACCTGGCTGATGCTGAAGACCGAGGGCGAGACGCAGCGGTGGGCCCGCGGCTGGGCCTATCGCCTGCTCGCGGCCCTGATGGTCTTCTTCGTGATCGTCAGTCTGTGGACACCACTCACCGACGACTACGTGCGCAGCCGCTGGTTCGATAACCTCACCTGGCTCTGGCTGCTGCCACTGGCCACGGTCCTGGTCGCGGCCAGACTCTGGGGTTCCCTCAACCGCAGCTACGAGGCCACGCCGTTCATCTACACCATCCTCCTGTTCGGGTTGTTCTACGCCGGGCTGCTGTTCAGCAAGTGGCCCTACGTGGTGCCGCCGAACTACACCTTCCACGATGCGGCATCGGCACCGGAGAGCCAGCTGTTCCTGTTGATCGGGCTGCTGTTTGTCGTACCCTTCGTGCTGATGTACACCGCCTGGACCTACTATGTGTTTCGGGGCAAGGTGCGCGCCGACAGCGGATACCATTGATTGCCCGGCGCGCGGCCGCCCTCGTCCATGCGCAGTCCGCCGCGGGATCGACTGGAGCTGCGAAGCTGGCTGCTTCCCTCATGGAGTGCGGGAGCTCGCTCCCGCTTTCGGATACGCGGATCGACCCTGGCGGCCAAAGCGGGAGCAAGCTCCCGCACTCCATATGAGGGCGCGGGTCAAGCGGGGTGACCTCCTGCATGCAACGCAGGCCCCATCCCGCAACCTGCGGCTCCCGTTGAAGGCCGGGCAGCGTTCGGCGTCGGGTCGTCGCTGAACGTGCTTCTTCGCGTGCTTCTGAAGCCTCACCGGCGTTGGCTTCATCTCTCCTGGGCGGCTGGCGTCAGCGCCGGACTCGCGACGATCGTGCTGGCCGGCACCATCGCCTGGATCGTGCATCAGGCCGTGTTCGAGCCTGGCACGGCATCGGCCTGGCCCTGGCTGGGCCTCGCGTTCCTCGCCGTGATCACCCGCCACGGCCTGCAGGCCCTGCGCGACTGGGCGGGCCAGCAACTGGCCTTCAGGGTGCGCGGGGATCTGAGGGAACGGATGGTCGCGACCGCGGCCCGGATCGGACCGGTCCATCTCGCACATCGCGGTCACTCCGGAGCCTGGGCCAGCCGCTACCAGGAACAGGTCGACGCACTGGGCGGCTACTACGCGCGGTATCTCCCCGCTCTCGGCCTCGCTCTGGCGGTGCCGCTGGTGCTGTTGGCCGCCGCGTTCACGCAGGATTGGGTCGCGGCGCTGCTGCTGCTTTTTTCCGCGCCGTTGATCCCGGTCTTCATGGCCCTGATCGGCATGGGCAGCCAGCAGATCCACGAGGCGCAGCAAGACCGGCAGAACCGCCTGGCCGGGCATTTTCTGGATCGCGTCCGCAACCTGGACCTGCTGCGCCGGAGCCTCGCGCTGGATGCGGCGACCGACGAGGTTGCGGAGGCTGCACAGGGCTACCGGCGGCTCAGCATGCGCGTGCTGCGGGTGGCCTTCCTCTCTTCCGCAGTAATGGAATTCTTCAGTGCGGTGGCGATCGGCCTGGTCGCGATCTACGTCGGTTTCGCCCTGCTCGGCTTCCTGGACTTCGGCCCGGCCGGGCAGATGACGCTGTTCTCGGGGCTGTTCGTGCTGCTGCTGGCGCCCGAATACTTCCAGCCCCTGCGCCAGTTCGCACAGAGCTATCACGACCGTGCCAGCGCCGTGGCGGCGGCCGAGGCGCTGGCACCGCTGCTCCGGGAACCACCCCTCCCGCAGAGCGAGCCGGAGCCACTGCCTGCCGGTGCCGCACCGACGCTGCTGCGCCTCGAGCGGGTCAGCCTGCACTACGATCCGGACGGCCCGCCGGCGCTCGATGACCTGACCCTCAGCGTAGCGCCGGGAGAAGACATCGCGATCGTCGGGCCCAGCGGCAGCGGCAAATCGACCCTACTCGCCTTGTGCGCGGGCTTCATCCGCCCCAGCGCCGGCTCGCTGGCTCTGGCCGAACCCGCACGGCACTTCGCCTGGATGGGGCAACGTGCGCACCTGTTCCACGGCAACCTGCGCGACAACCTGCTGTTGGGAGCGCCCCCCGAGACCGGCGACAGGGAACTGATCGCGGCACTGGGCGCAGCCGGTCTGCGGGTGGACGATCCGACGCTGCCGAAGGGCCTCGACACGCCGATCGGCGAAGGCAACCGCGGGCTGTCCGGTGGGCAGGCGCAACGGGTGGCATTGGCCAGGGCACTGCTCTCGGACAGCCGCCTGTGGCTTCTGGACGAACCAACCAGTGCGCTGGACCCCGAGACCGAGAACGACCTGCTGAGCAGGGTCCTGGAACACGCACGGCAACGTGGCGTCACGATTCTCCTGGCGACGCACCATGCTGCCGTGTACGGGCGCATGCGCCGCGTGGTCCGCCTCGACCAGGGCCGGCTCCGGGAAGACGGCGATGTCTGACTGGGGGTTCCTGCGCCAGGTTTTTCGCGGCAGCCGCGTCTGGACAGGCTCGGCCTATCTGCTGCTGGCCCTGACCTGGGCCGCCGGCATCGCCCTGCTGGCGCTGTCGGGGTGGTTCATCACGGCCTCCGCGCTGGCGGGTGCGGGCCTGCTGCTGGGACTCGAACTGTTCACGCCGTCGGCCGGCATTCGCGCCGCGGCGCTGCTGCGCACCCTGGCGCGGTACGGCGAGCGCGTGATCGGGCACGAGGCCGTGCTACGCGTCCTCGCCAGCCTGCGCGCACGCAGCTTCGCGTCGATCTCGCAGCTGCCGATTGCCAGCCAGCGACAGCTGCGCAGCGGGGACCTGCAGCACCGGCTGACCGCGGACATCGACACCCTGGACGGGGTGCCGCTGCGCATCACCGGTCCGGTTGTCGCGGCGAGCCTGGCGGTGCTTGCCGCGACTGCTCTCGCCTACTGGCTGGCACCCTGGCCCGCGGCTGTATTGCTCCTGGCCACCGCCATCCTGACGCTGGCGGCGTCGCTGCTGGCCGCCCGGCTGGGGCAGGCGCGCGGGCGCGCGCTCGTGGAGCGGCGCAGCCGGCAGCGGGTCGCGCTGCTGGATTACTTCGGGGGGCTGGCCGACCTGATCGCCTACGGACGCGCAGATTCCCAGCGGATGCTTCTCGACGACCTGGATCGCGAGCAGGCGAGGGGCGTCCTGCTGCAGGAACGGGTCGCGCTGCTCGCCGACCAGGCCGTGCAGGGGTTGGTCGCCACGACCACGCTGACGATGCTGGCATTGGCCCTGCACTGGCATGCCGCAGGCGCCATCGACGCGCCGGTTGCGGTTTTACTGACCCTGATGACGCTTGGGTTGAACGAGGCCCTGAGCACCCTGCCCGGGGCGTTCTGGCGCACGGGAGAGAGCCTGCAGGCGGCGGCGCGACTGCGGAGCCTCGGCGTCGATCCCGGCGGCAGGCCCGCGCGCGCAACGACGGGACGGGATCGGACCGAGGAAGGTCTGCTGCCCGACGCGCCCACGCTTCATGCCCACGATCTCGGAATCGGATTCGCCGGGGAACCCCCGCTGCTGACCGGGCTCGATTTTTCCCTGCAGCCGGGGCAACCGCTGGTCATCCATGGCCGCAGTGGGCTGGGC
This sequence comes from Thioalkalivibrio sp., assembly GCF_007692535.1. GTDB lineage: Bacteria > Pseudomonadota > Gammaproteobacteria > Ectothiorhodospirales > Ectothiorhodospiraceae > Thioalkalivibrio. The sequence continues at coordinate 6,829 of NZ_REBW01000168.1, forward strand.
AAGAGCACGCTGCTCGAGACCCTCGCCGGTGAACGCCCCCCGTTGGACGGCACGGTCACGCTCGCGGGGCGCGAGGTCGGGGCGTGGTCGGAACCCCGGCGCTACCGGTGGATCGGCTATCTGCCCCAGGAAACCCTGCTGCTGGACACCAGCGTCGCCGGCAATCTCCGGCTCGGGCGGCCCGAACTGACCGATCAGGCCCTGTGGACGGCGCTCGAGACTGTGGATCTGGCGCAGGCGTTGCAACGCGAGGGAGCCGGACTGGACTACCTGGTCGGAGAGATGGGACGCCGTTTGTCCGGCGGTCAGGCCCGCCGCCTCGCACTGGCCTGGCTGATCCTTCGGGACACGCCGATCATCCTGCTCGACGAGCCGTTCTCGGGGCTCGACGGCGCTACCGAGCAGCGGGTCCTCGCGCGCCTCGCGCCTTGGTTCGCAACGCGCCGGGCAGTCATCGTGACCCATGCCCCCGAACGCTTACCGGCCGAGTGGCCGCGCCACGCGCTACAGCCAGCCACCATCACCGCGGGGCGCCGTGGGGCCATGCGGCACCATCAGACGTAGGGTGGCGTCAGGCGCGGCCGAAGCGTCCCGGGTCAAAGCACCGGCTTGCCGGGTGCGAACGCCGGGCTCGCGGACTTTCAGGGATCGCCGGGGCGCCACACGCCCGAGGCCTCCTGGGGCGGCTGCGCCGGAGCGGCGGACTGATTGCGGCTTTCGACGTCCACGAAGACGGAATCCGTGAACTGCGCCAGTTGCGAGAGGTAGTCCTTGCGCTGCGCAACCGGCTCCGGCATCTGCGCCACGAGATAGCCGATCACCGCCGCGAGGTACTGTACGCCGACGATGGGCTCGCGTGCCCTCGGGTCGGCCTCCTGCAGAACACTCTGCAGCTTCTCGATGAGATCGCCGGATAATTGCAGGCTGTCGTCGCTCATGGTGGAGTCCCTTCATCAAAATGGGGGGCCCATAAGACTACGGCATTCCGTTGCCAGGCAAAAACCGGGACGGCGAAAGGGGACATCGCTCGCGGCGCCATGCCAAACCGACGTTAGCGTGAAAGTTCTGTAGGTCGGGTTAGCGTAGCGTAACCCGACGTGCCGGGGTGGTGGGGCGCCGGGGACGACGCTCCTTTGCGGCCATGGGTGGGTGCGAGGCCCGTCGGGTTACGCCCTTTGGGCTAACCCGACCTACGGTTTGCGGCTTGTCATCGTCAGGGGTGGCGCAGGGCCATGACGGTCAGCC
>NZ_REBW01000220.1 GCF_007692535.1 Thioalkalivibrio sp.
CGAAGCCGGGCGGGCGGGTGGTCGTGAAAGTGAAGGTCTTCGGCGACCAGCGCCGTAGCGATGTGATGCTCTGTTGGTGGTAGGGCAATGGCTTGCTCCGCATTTCGACAGGCTTGAACGGTAGCAGCAACCGGGCTTGCGCCGCAGCATCGGCCTGCGTTCGTGCGGAATTTGAACCCTTCGGATGCCCTCGAATCGTTCGCGACCAACTGCGCCCGGGACCTGTTCGTGGGGGCTGGTCCGGAAACCGGCGGCCCATGACTTTCCTTTGAATTCACCCGTGGCCTCGGAGCGCGCCACCCCGAATGATGAAAGCACAAGCACCTATGGAGTGCGGCGGCTTGCCGCCGCTGTGGGGAGTTGGCCGATCCTCGGCGCCGAATACTGGGACCCAGATCCCGCACCCATAAAGGGGAGCGCAGCACGGAAGAGGCCACAGCCCGTCCATCCGCCTGGGACCAGGGCGCGGGGATAACCGCGACTTCCATTTTAAATGGGGGGCCGGCACCGGATTTCCTCACGCTACTGCCTTCTGGTTTCAGGATGATGAACGGGCATTGGTGTGCTTTACGGAATCGTCGATTGCGTCCTCCGCATCCGGCGATTGGTCCGGAATCAGGTGGCTCAACAAGCCCAACAACTTCGTCAGGGAATCCGTAATCGGCTTGTCACTGGATCGCCATTGGTTGGTCACGTGTGGTGTTTAAGCTCGCCGCCACATTCACCACCACCGACCTCGGAGAGACCCGATGAGCAAGCACCTCGTACCCGGACAACCCATCGATCATGGCGACGGCGACGAGCCGATGAGCAACCCAAGTCATTTGCGGCACTTCCAGGAAGTCCTTGAAGCACGGATGAACCGGCGCATGGTTCTGAAAGGAAGCCTGTCCGCGGCTGTTGCCGGTCTGTTTGGAGCGGCGGCCCTTCAAGGCTGCGGCTCCGGATCGAGTTCCGGCGGCGGTGCAGGTAACGGATCGGGTAGCGTGTCGCCCCAGTTGCTCGGCTTCCAGGCAATCCCGGTGAGCGAGGAAGACGTGGTGCATGTGCCAGCCGGCTACAGCACCCAAGTGATCGCGGAGTTGGGGGCGTTCCGTGAGCAACCCGGCGATCTTGTACCAGTTGCCGTTGACGGGCGAACAGCAGGGCGACGCCATCGGATCGCATCACGATGGCATGCATTTCTTCCCGATGGAGGGCACCGATCCCTACGAGGGCAGTTCGACCGATGGGCTGCTCGTCATGAACCACGAGTATGTGGAACCGCGCTACATGCACATCGCGGCGATCGGGCAGGAACTGAGCCGCAGCGCGTTCCCGACCTACGTTGATGGGGAGACGGTCCGGCGCGTGGCCGACGAAGTGCTGACGGAAATGAACGGCCACGGCGTATCCATCGTGCGCGTGCAGCAGCAAGTCAACGGCGACTGGGCCGTCGTCGCGGATTCCCGGAATCGTCGTGTGACGGCTTTGACGCCGATGGAGATTCGCGGGCCGGTGCGCGGCACGGACTTTGTGAAAACCAAGTACAGCCCGGACGGGACCATGACCCGCGGCACGATCAACAACTGTGCGCACGGCGTCACCCCCTGGAATACCTACCTGACCTGCGAGGAGAACTGGGCCGGATATTTTCGCAACCGTGACAATAGCGGGGACGACCAGCCTCGCGAGCATCAGCGCTATGGCGTTCGCGCCGGCGTCAGCCGGTATGGTTGGGATCTGGCGGATGTCGATCCGGAGAGTAACCAGGAGGCCTACGCACGTTTCAACGCCGCCCCGGTCGGTGCGAGCGCGACAGAAGACTATCGCAACGAACCGAACACCTTCGGCTGGGTAGTCGAGATCGATCCGTTCAGCCCCGAAAGCACGCCGGTGAAACGCACTTACCTGGGCCGCTTCGCGCATGAGGGGGTGGTCTTCCAACCGCCGGTCGAAGGTCAGCCGATCGTTCTGTACTCCGGCGACGACGCGCGCAATGAGTACATCTACAAGTTCGTCTCGGCCCAGCCCTATTTCCGGGCCACCGCCGGTGGACACCTGCTGGATTCCGGAACCCTGTACGTTGCGAAGTTCAACGACGACGGCACCGGAGAATGGCTCCCGCTGGCTTGGGGACAGGGCCTGCTGCAGCCGCAGCCGATCAACCAGGGTGAGGAGTCGGACTGCACCTGCTTCCAGAGCCAGGCAGACGTACTGGTCAACACTCGTCTGGCGGCGGATCGGGTGGGCGCGACCACGATGGATCGTCCGGAATGGGGTGCGGTGGACCCGAATACCCGCCGGGTCTATTTCACGCTCACCAACAACACGGCTCGCACGGAGGATCAGGTCGACGCCGCCAATCCGCGTCCGAACAACCGCTGGGGCCAGATCATTCGCTGGCAGGAGGCCGGCAACGACCCCGCTGGGACGGCCTTCGAATGGGATATCTTCATTCTCGCCGGTCCGATGGATGATTCCGAGTTCAACGGGCAACCGCTCGACGAGGATCAGATCTTCAATAGTCCTGACGGGCTCTGGATCGACTTCGATTCGCGCATCTGGATTCAGACCGACATCAGCGAGAGCGTGATGAACGTGGGCGACTGGGCCCAGTTCGGCAACAACCAGATGCTGGCCTGCGACCCGTTCAACAAGGAGCTGCGTCGCTTCCTGACCGGGCCGCTTGGCCAGGAGATCACGGGTGTGATCACCACACCGGACCAGCAGACGATGTTCATCAACGTGCAGCATCCGGGTGCCACCATCTCCCCGGCTGACTTCGGTTCGGGCGCCATTGCCGGCAAGGGGAACTGGCCTCTTGGCGGCAGCAACTACGCCCGCTCTGCCACGGTGGTCATCACCAAAGACGAAGGCGGTGTGATCGGCAGCTGACGCCGCTCTATTCCCTGGAAGTGCGGTCAGGTCCCTGACCACGTCTGGCGGCACCCGGAAATATCGGGTGCCGCCTTCTTGTGTGGCTGTGATTGCCGCATGGGTAATGATGCCCGGCTCTGCGCCCCTGTTTATGGAGTGCGGGAGCTTGCTCCCGCTATTCGATGTCGGGGACATCCCGGCGCCCCAAAGCGGCGGCAAGCCGCCGCACTCCATAGGCGCTTGTGCTTTCATCATTCGGGGTGGCTCGCTCCGACCCCATGACAGTTAGCCCTCTCAACGCCAAGACTAGGCGCTTCCTGCCACGGAATTGGAGGTTGCCTGTCCCGGCCACTGTGATAGCCTTTCGCGGGCAGTCAGCGGGGGCATCCGCAGCCACCCGGCAGTCGGGTTTCCTGGGTGCGTCAGGGAAACACCCAAGCAGTCGGTTCCGCCCATGCTTCGATACGCTGACGATGCGCTGGATCGATGTGCCATTCGTCCCGAGTCTGTCGACAGACATGGATCGGCGATTCCGAAAGGCGCGCAACTGGCGCTATCGATCGCCGGCCCGCGGTCGAAGTCATGATTAAGAGATCCATTGCTGGGAGAATCAGGAATGTCCAGGTCAATCCGGGATTGCGTCGAGCACTTTCCGCTGTCGACCTTTGCCGCGGTGATGGGGATTGCCGGGCTGGGTCTGGGGCTACGCACCTGGGGCGAGCAGGGCGGCCCGGCCTGGCTGGGCGAGCCGGTGCTGATGTTTGCCTGGCTGATCTTCTTCCTGCTCGGCATGCTCTTCATCTTCAAGGCCGTGCGTTACCCGGCCGAGACCATTATCGATCTGCGCCACCCGATCAGGCTCAACTACCTGGCCGCGATCTCGATCTCCATTGTGCTGATGAGCATGGTGCTGCGCCCCCATGAGCCTGTACCGGCCCTGGGCATCTTCGCCCTCGGGGCAAGCTTCCACCTGATCGTTACCATCCTGGTCGTGAACTTCTGGATGCACCATGCACGCTTCGCGATCACGCAGGTCAACCCGGCCTGGTTCATTCCCTCGATCGGTAACGTGCTGATACCCATTCCCGCGGTCGCCTTCGGGTTCGTCGAGGTCGCGTGGTTCTTCTTCAGTGCGGGGATCCTGTTCTGGGCGATCCTGATGACCATCGTCTTCTACCGGATCCTGTTTCATGAGCCGCTAGCCACCCGCGTGCTGCCCACCCTCTACATCCTTATTGCGCCGCCTGCGGTGGGTTTTCTGGCCTATGTCCGGCTGACAGACGAACTCGACGCCTTCGCGCGGATCCTCTTTTTCATCGCGCTGTTCCTGGCCATCCTGCTGTTCACCCGCATACGGGGGCAGGCACAGATTCCGTTCTCGCTGGCGAGTTGGTCCTACACCTTCCCGCTGGCGGCGATGAGCGTCGCCCTGATGGAAATGGCGCAGTTGACCGGCCACATGGCCTATCTCTGGGCGGGCCTGATCCTGCTCCTGTTCGTGGCCTTGCTGGTACTGGTCTTCCTGGTGATGACCGTGCGCGCCGGGATCATCGGCAACTTCTGCCGTGCTGAGGATCCATAGGCCGCGGATCTCCGGAGGTTGCCACGTTTCGTCGAGCCTTCGTGGAAGCCTGGCGCTCGAGGATTGCGGCAGCGCGGGAGTGGGTCTTGCAGGATCCTTCAGGGAACCAGACTGCGCAGTGCATTGAAAGGGGCCTTGCTGGCGCTTTCGTGTTCATCATGAAAAAATACCCCGCCATCGCTGACGGGGTACAAAAACGTTCCAGCCAGCGCCACGTGCCTGGGAGAAACCGGACGCCTGATGCCCGGCCTGGGTATTGCCGGAACGCCGATGCGCGACGAACTTCCGATCAGAAATCGTAACGCATGCCCAACGAGATCCCGTTTGCAGTCTCTCCAGCGGCACCGCCTGGCGCAGCGGAGCGGCCCGCTCCCCAGGGCGTCAGTGCAGAGTTGTCGTCGTTGCTTACGGCGCCGATATTGCCGTAAAAGCGCAGTGCGCTGTCGACCCGGTATTCCAGCCCGATCGCGTACAGCGAAGCGTCGGTGTCATCCAGATCGCCATCCAGCATGAAGTAGTGTGCGTTAAGGAACATCGCGGGGTTGATGCGATACTGTGCCCCTAAGCCGTAAACGGTGCCCTCGTCACCAGCCGCACTTTCGGTGACCTGGTAAAGCGCACCGACGTTCAGTGCCGGAATCACGCGGTAGGATGCCGCGAGGCGAAAACCATCCGGATCCTCGGCTCCATCGAATTGCTTTTCGTAGGCGAGCGCAAGATTCAGTCCGCCCTGGCGGAAGCCTATCGAGGTGCTGACCCCATCAGTGTCGCTGCCTTCCGTGGTGGTCCGGTCGGTACGCTCCGGCGAATATTGGATGTCCCAGACGAAGCCGCCGATACTCGGAGAGCGGTAGTGGAGGCTGTTGCGGAAGCGCTCGTCGAACCGGCCATAGGTGCGGGTTCTGGCAACGTTGCGGAGATCGCCCAACTGATCACCGAAGAAGTTCGCTGGCCCACGGGCACGCTTGAACGGCGTGTCGAATTTGCCGACCCGGAACATCCCCCAGTCGCCCTTCAGTCCGGCGAAGGTGTCACGGGTGGCGAATTCGGTACCCGCGTCGTCGAAGAAGATTTCCTGCTCGATCTGGAACATTCCGGTCAGGTTGGGACGGAACTCCCGCTCACCCTTGAACCCCAGGCGGCTTGAGTTGCTGGAAATGTTGAATTCGCTGTAATCCGCCCCGTCATCGAGGAAGTCTGCGGACAAGTGGGCGCGGCCGTACACGGTCCATTCGGCTGCGGCGGCGAGCGGCATGACCATACCCGCCGCGAGCAGCGCGATTACGATACGCTTCTGTTTCATGATGGTAACTCCCTGAAATTGGCTCGTGATTCAACGATGTCGGTGATGCCGGGTGGGGCAAGCACGACGGGAGCCAGAATGGGGGTCCGGGGTTACCGTTTTATGAGTATTCGGTTAAGTTGTGATGAATTGGCGACACACTGTCGCCTAAAGGCGACGCGCACAGGCTACCAGCCGATCGCCTCCGGCAGCCAAAGCGCGATGCCGGGGAATACGATCAGCAGGCCCAGGGCGACCAGCTGGATGATGACGAAGGGAATGGCACCACGGTAGATTTCCGTGGTTCTGATATCCGGAGGAGCCACCCCCTTCATGAAGATCAGCGACCAGCCAAACGGCGGCGTCAGGAACGAGGTCTGCAGGTTCATCGCGATCAGGATCGCGACCCACACCAGCGAGAACTCGGGGTAGCCGGCGAGGAAGGGCAGGAACAGCGGCACCGCGATGTAGGTGATCTGGATCCACTCGAGGAAGAAGCCGAGCAGGAAGATCAGGAGCAGGATGAACAGCAGGGTGCCGTAGGCCCCGCCGGGTACCCAGTCGAACATGGCCTCGATCAGGAATTCGCCGTCGAGGCCCCGGAACGCCAGTGCAAACACCTGCGAGGCGATCAGCACGAAGAAGACCATCGCGGTGATGCGCACCGTGGACATCACCGCGTCGCTGAAGACGGGCCAGCTGAGCCTGCGCATGACCACAGCAACGACCACTGCACCGACGGCGCCGACCGCGGCAGCCTCGGTGGGTGCGGCGATGCCCGCGATGATCGACCCGAGCACCGCCGCCACCAGCAGCCCGGGCGGCAGTACGGCGGTGAAGAGGTCCTTCACGATCTGGCGCTTGCTCATCTTCGCCCGCTCGGCGGCATCGATTGCGGGTACGTCGGCGCTGTAGAACCAGGCCAGCGTCATCAGGTAGAGCACGTAGAGGCCGGCCAGCATCAGGCCGGGCATCAGCGCAGCGGCGAAGAGGCTGCCCACCGACAGGTTCATCGTGTCTGCCAGCACCAGCAGGACCAGGCTGGGCGGGATGATCTGCCCCAGTGTGCCCGCTGCGCAGATGGTGCCGCAGGCCACGGTGCGCTTGTAGCCGCGCCGCAGCAGGGTGGGCAGCGCGATCAGGGTCAGGGTCACGATCGCCGCGCCGACGATCCCGGTTGCCGCCCCCAGCAGCACCCCCACCGCGATCACCGCCAGCGCCATGCCGCCCGGCAGGGCGCCGCTGGCGTAGCCGATGACCTCCAGCATGCGTTCGGCAACCCGCGTCTTGTCCAGCATCACGCCCATGAAGACGAACAGCGGAATGGCCAGCAGGGTGTAGTTGCTGATGGTTCCGTAGATGCGGGCTGGCAGAAGCTCGAACAGCCAGCCGTCGAAACCGATGAAGCCGAACACGAACCCTACCGCCGCGATCGCGAAGGCCACGGGCATTCCCGTGAGCACGAGCACGAAGAAGGCGCCCACCATCATCAAGGCAATGTATTCGAGTGGCACGGTCAGGCTTCCCTGGCGGGTTCTTGGTTCCGGCGCGGGCGCCGATAGTGGAAGATCAGGCGTCGCCCACCGGCCAGCGCCTGGCGCAGTGCTTCGGTGAGCACCAGCGCGAAACCGACCAGGATCATCGCCTTGGGCAGGAACAGCCAGGGCATGCCCCCCGCGTTCGGGGAGCCCTCGCCGCGCGCGTACGACACGGCCATGTAGGGCCAGGCGTAGTGGAGAATCAGCACCGATATGGGGATCGCGACCACCAGCATGGTGAAAGTGTCCAGCCAGAGCTTGCCGGTACGGTTCAGGAAATTCGAGAAGACATCGATGCGCACGTGATCATCGTGGCGCATCGCGTAGGCGAAGCCGGTCATCACCGTGAAGGCCAGCAGGTAGAGTTCGAGCTCCTGCAGCCACACGGCCCCCGTGCCGAAGAGGTAGCGCGCCGCCATGTTGCCGAAGACCAGCAGGATCATCAGCACCATGCCGAGCCCCGACAGGACGCCGGACAAGCCGGTCAGCAACCCCAGCGATTTTTCGATCCGGAGCAGCGCTCGCTTCATCCTCTCTCACCCTTTGCACAAGGCGGATTCATTTTTCCGCCTGATTATCATGCAAGCTCCGCATTGACCTTCCCCCGTAGGCGGCGAGCCTCTCGCCGACCGGGCGCTGGAAAACCGATCGGCCAGGGGCTGGCCTCCTACGCCAACCACGGCCACCGCGATTGTAGGAGGCGAGCCCTCTCGCCGATCGGGCGCTGGAAAACCGATCGGCCAGGGGCTGGCCTCCTACGCCAACCACGGCCACCGCGATTGTAGGAGGCGAGCCCTCTCGCCGA
>NZ_REBW01000221.1 GCF_007692535.1 Thioalkalivibrio sp.
CAGCGCCGGGCGCGCCTGCGGCGCGTTCGCGGGCGAGGCCCGCTCCCACAGGGGGCGCGGGCATGGCCGTGACTTTCACGCTCCGAGGACGAACTCCGGGGGGCCGGAAGCCGACCCGATGGCTCAGGCGGCGCTGTCGAAGATGAAGTGGTGGCGCGGGCGGAACTGCCGCACATCCGGCTTGCCCATGACCTTGAGCACTTCCGGGTGGTTGGCGAACTGGTCCAGCGTGATGCCGTCCAGAAAGTCGTGCAGCTGCTGGTCGAATTCCTGCCAGAGAACCTCGGTCAGCGGCGGTTCCTCTTCGGCCTCGTCCTGGTGCTGCTTCAGTCGGGTCAGGTTCATCGTGTCGCCAAGGGCGTCGATGATGTCGGCCACACTGATCCGCTCGGGGCGCCGGGCCAGGCGATAGCCGCCTCCGGGACCACGGATGCCTTCGACCAGGCCGCCCTTGCGCAGCTTGGCGAACATCTGCTCCAGGTAGGACATCGAGATACCCTGGCGTTCGGAGATTCCGATCAGGGTGACGGGTCCACTGCGCTCGTGGATGGCAATATCCATCATCGCGGTGATGGCGAAGCGGCCCTTGGTTGAGAGTTTCATGACGGACTCCTTGCAACTGTGCTGTGAGTGCATTAAAGCAAAGCCTGAGCAAAACAGTCAAGAATAAGACCGATTTGATTGTGTGATCCCCGCTGACGGCTGACGAAGCGATCGGGTCCCGAACCTTCCGCATGTCCCAGTGGGCCGGGTCGGGCCGGGCCCTCAGACGCGCCGGCCGGTCCAGGTCCGCCCGCGAGGTCCGCCCGCGGTGTGGCCGCGATCGGGCCCGTGCCGAAAACGCCTCCTACCGTTCCTACAGGTCCTCGGGGCGCAGGCTTCCGAGATGCCGGAAGCGGCTCCCGCCCAGAGGCTCGAACACAGCGATTCCGCCCTCGTCGATGAACACGTTGGCGGCGGTGCGGAGGTTCAGGTTGTGACCCACGATCACCGTGTTCAGCGAAGCGTCCGCGGGCGTCGTCGCCAGCCGTTCGCGCAGCGAGGTCGCCAGCCATTCGCGCCTCGCCGGATCGCCGACCGCCGGGAGGTTGAAGAGGTCGTCGACCTGCTCGTACCGGCCGAATGCCAGTTCCGCGGTATCCCGGTTGCGGCAGAAAGCGCTGCTGAGCACGGTGCCCACCGGAATGCCATGGCGCTCGAAGGCCTCGCCCACGTCGCGCGCCTGCTGCCGCCCCGGGCTGTTCAGGTTGCGCTGGGTCTCGCAACGGTTCATGTCGGACAGATTGCTGTCGCGCTGGCTGCGGTCGGTCAGGGCGTGGCGCCAGTAGATCACGAGGCCGCCGTCGCGCATTTGCTCGATCAGGGCGGCGTTGCTGTCCGCCATCAAGGGTGCCGGCACCAGCAGCAGGGCCGTCAGCAATACGGCGGTGAAACGTGAGAACATACGAAAGTCTCCCCAACGGTCGAGTGTCGCTCCCGGGCGGGGAGCAGGAATGGATCAGCGCTCACTCCGGCTTTCCGACCACTTCAGTGGCAGAAGATTTCATCGTGTTGCCGAAGGAAGGCGCTGTCTCTCGACCCGACGGTCCCAAGCACAAGGTTGCGCCGCATGATCCTGATGATCGACAACTATGACTCCTTCACCTTCAACCTCGTCCAGTACTTCGGCGAGCTGGGGGCGGAGGTGGCGGTACACCGCAATGATCAGATCGATGTCGAGGGCGTGCGGCGGCTGGCGCCGGACGGCATCGTGATCTCGCCGGGACCCTGCACGCCGAACGAGGCGGGTGTGTCGCTGGAGGTGATCCGTACCTTTGCCGGCGAGATCCCGCTGCTGGGTGTCTGCCTGGGGCATCAGGCGATCGGGCAGGCCTTCGGCGGGCGCGTGGTCCACGCCAAGGCCATCATGCACGGCAAGACCTCGATGGTCTTCCACGCCGGCCAGGGCGTCTTCGACGGGCTCGAGAACCCGTTCGAGGCCACCCGCTACCACTCGCTGGTGATCGAGCAGGACAGTCTGCCCGACTGCCTCGAGGTGACCGCGTGGACCCGCGACGCGACGGGTGGGCTGGACGAGATCATGGGCGTGCGCCACCGCAGCCTGCCGGTCGAGGGCGTGCAGTTCCATCCAGAATCCATCCTGACCCGGCACGGCCACGATCTGCTGAACAATTTCCTGAAGCGTCTGCCGACCGCGGCGTGAACCCATGGCCCACCAGTGGCCCACGAGCACGGGTCGTCTGCCCGGGCGAGCGAGGGTAGACTGTCGCCCCTATCCTTCAATTCGACGCAGACAAGGGGGGCCGGGTGACGATACAGGAAGCGATCGCCGCGTTGATCGAGCGGCAGGATCTGGAACCGGAGGCCATGGTCTCGGTGATGCAGTCGGTGATGACCGGCCAGAACACGCCGGCCCAGATCGGGGCCCTGCTCGTCGCGCTGCGAATGAAGGGGGAGACTCCCGACGAGATCGTCGCGGCGGCCCGGGTGATGCGGGAACTGGCGACGCGGGTCGAGGTGGCCACCGAGGGCCTGGTGGATACCTGCGGCACCGGCGGTGATGCCTCCGGCACCTTCAATATCTCGACGGTTTCTGCGCTGGTCGCTGCGGCCGCCGGCGCACGCGTGGCCAAGCACGGCAACCGCTCGGTGTCGTCGCGATCGGGCAGCGCAGACGTGCTCGAGGCCCTGGGCGTGCGTCTCGGGATCGCGCCCGAGGGGGTCGCGAGCTGCATCGACCGGCTCGGCGTCGGTTTTCTCTTTGCTCCCGCGCATCACGGCGCGATGCGCCACGCCATCGGCCCGCGCCGGGAACTCGGCATCCGCACCATCTTCAACGTGCTCGGGCCGCTGACCAACCCGGCCGGGGCGCCGAACCAGGTCCTCGGGGTCTTCGCGGCACAGTGGCTGCGACCTCTCGCCGAGGCCCTGCAGAAGCTCGGCAGCCGCCATGTCCTGGTGGTTCATGCCGAGGACGGACTCGACGAGATCAGCATCTCCGCCCCGACCCACGTAGCCGAGCTCCGCGACGGCGCGATCCGTGAGTACACACTGGGCCCGGAGGACATGGGCCTCAGGCGTGCCCCGCTCGACAGCATCCGGGTCGACGGCATCGAGGCCTCTGCGGCCATGATCCGTTCGGTGCTCGCCGCCGAGCCCGGACCGGCCCGCGACATCGTGCTGTTGAACGCCGGCGCCGCGCTCTACGTCAGCGGTCGCGCCGCCAGCCACGCCGAGGGCGTTGCCGAGGCCGGTCGGGCCATCGACAGCGGCGCCGCCGGGGAGCGCCTGCGGCAGCTGGTCGAACTCACCGCCGCGCTGCCCGAATGGAAGCCATGAGCCACCTGCAGGAAGGGACCGTCCCGGACGTCCTGCAGCGCATCCTGACGCGCAAGCGCGACGAGGTTCGGGCGCGGGTCGACGTCCTGTCCCTGGCCGACCTGTCGGCCCTGGCGGCAGTGGCGGAACCCCCGCGCGGCTTTCGCGCGGCCCTGCGCGAGCGCATCGATGCCGGCCGGCCGGCGGTCATCGCCGAGATCAAGAAGGCCAGTCCCAGCAAGGGACTCCTGCGCGAGGACTTCGACCCGGCAGGCATCGCGCGCAGCTATGCAGAGCACGGCGCGACCTGCCTGTCGGTGCTGACCGATATCGACTTCTTCCAGGGGGCCGACGCCTACCTGCAGCAGGCCCGTGCCGCATGTGGGTTACCGGTGCTGCGCAAGGACTTCGTGATCGACCCCTACCAGGTCCTGGAGGCCCGGGCGCTGGGGGCGGACTGCATCCTGCTGATCGTTTCCGCGTTGGACGACGCCAGTCTGGGCGATTTGTACCGGCTTGCGGGTGAACTCGGATTGGATGCGCTGGTGGAGGTTCACGACCGGGACGAACTCGAGCGCGCGCTGCGCCTGGGGGCGGACCTGGTGGGAATCAACAACCGGAACCTGCGCAGCTTCGAGACCCGGCTGGAGACGACCCTCGAACTGCGCGCTTTGGTGCCACCGGAAGTGTTGCTGGTGACCGAGAGCGGGATCCAGACTGCGGCCGATGTGGCACGTATGCGCGCCGCCGACATTCACGCCTTCCTGGTCGGCGAGGCCTTCATGCGCGCCGAAGATCCGGGCGCAGCCCTGGAGCGGCTGTTCGGCTGAAGTCCGGCGCAAGCGACGATTTTCCCGCGGCCCGTGCGATCGGGCCGCCGACACGAGGAGCAGGAACCGATGCGGGTACGGGTGAAATGGCTGGACGGCATGGCCTTCGTGGGCGAGACGGGTACCGGGCACGCGGTGGTGATGGATGGTGCCCCGGAATTCGGCGGGCGCAACCTCGGGGCGCGGCCGATGGAGATGCTGCTGCTGGGACTCGGGGGCTGCACCAGCTTCGATGTAATCGCGATTCTGAAGAAAGCGCGGCAGCCGGTGCTGGATTGCGAGGTCATCGTCGAGGCCCAGCGCTCGGAGAAGGTGCCCAAGGTCTTTACCGAGATCGCGGTGCATTTCCGCGTCTACGGCGACGGGCTGTCGGAGAAGCACGTGGCCCGCGCGGTGGAACTCTCGGCCACCCGCTACTGCTCGGCGTCCATCATGCTGGGCGCCTCTGCGAAGCTCTCGCACGACTTCACCATCATCGAGGGTCCGGCCCCCCGGCAGGAGGGCCCGGCGCCTGCCGAGGCCTGAATCGTTGACACACTGAACAAGGGGTCTAAAATTCGCCGCTCTTTGGTTGGGGCTGGAGGAACAGGCCATGCTGGCTCGGCACGACAAGCGCATCAAGCTCCACGGGTTCAACAACCTGACCAAGAGCCTGAGCTTCAACATCTACGACATCTGCTATGCCGCGGGGCACCGGCACCGTGACGAGTACATCGCGTATATCGACGAGGCCTACAACGCCGCGCGCCTGACGCAGATCCTGACCGACGTGGCCCAGCTGATCGGGGCGAACGTCCTGGACATCTCGCGCCAGGACTACGATCCGCAGGGGGCTTCGGTGACCATGCTGATCTCCGAGGAACCGGTCGCCACCGAGAAGATCGGCTTCACCGAGGGCCCGGGACCCCTGCCCGAGACCGTGCTCGCGCACCTGGACAAGAGCCACATCACGGTCCACACCTACCCCGAATCCCACCCGGAAGGCGGCATTGCCACCTTCCGCGCCGACATCGACGTCTCCACCTGCGGACGCATCTCGCCGCTGCGGGCACTGAACTACCTGATCCACAGCTTCGAGTCCGACATCGTGATCATGGACTACCGGGTGCGCGGGTTCACGCGCGACATCCGCGGCAAGAAGCACTTCATCGATCACAAGATCAATTCCATCCAGGACTTCCTGTCGCGCGACACCAAGGACAAGTACCAGATGGTGGACGTGAACGTGTACCAGGAGTACCTGTTCCACACCAAGATGGTGCTGAAGGAATTCGACCTGGACAACTACATGTTCGGCCTGGGCAAGGAGGACTACCCGGCGCGCGAGGCGTCGCGCATCTCCAAGCTGCTGAAGCGCGAGATGATGGAGATCTTCTACGGCAAGAACATGAGTCGCGCCAACTGAACTGCGGCGATTGTGGGCCGGGCCCGGGCCGCCGTGCGCGCGGCGGGCATCACATCCAGTAGGCCGTCCGCGTCATCACCCCGGCGACGACCGGCATCAGCAGTCTGCGGATGGGCCATGGCACCGGTTGGCCGCCCAGCTCCATCGCCGCCGCGCCGTGCTCGACTTCCTCCAGCTTCATCTGCAGCAGGATCGCCGCCGACACGTTGTCTTCCGGCGGCAGTCGCTGGAGGTGTTCGTCAAGGTGCTGTTCGACCTGGCGTTCGGTCTCGTCGACGAAACCGAGGCTGTAGCGATCGCCGGCGAGGCCCGCCGCCGCGCCCATGGCCAGTGAGCCGAGATACCACAGCGGGTTCAGCAGGCTGGTCTGCGTGCCCATCTCCTGCGCCCGCTCGGCGCACCAGTGCAGGTGGTCCCCTTCCTCGCGCGCAGACTGGTCCAGGCGTGCCCGCACCTCGGGCCGGCGGGATGTGAGCATCTGGCCCTGGTAAAGCCCTTGGGCGGCGATCTCTCCGGCATGGTTGACGCGCATGAGTCGTCCGACCAGGCGGCGCTCGTCGGCCTCCAGGAAGGGCTCCGGGAGCCCCTGCCCCGGAGACGGGCGCCCCGTGGCGCGGGCATGGCCGGAGACCACCTTTACGAAGGCATCCGCCTGGCTCAACAATTCATCGACAAGGGAGAGATTGCGCATTGCAGGATGCTAGGCCAGCAACGGCCCTCCTTACAACCCCGCAGGAGCGACCTCCGGCCGCGATCAACGGCTGTCGGGTGAGCACAAGGGCATCGCGACCGGAGGTCTCCTACGTGCCGGGGGACGCCAGGCGTTCGCGCAGGAACCGGGCCGGGGAGACGATCCGGGGCCCGGTACCGCCACGCTGCTGCAGGGCGCGCAGATGCACGCTGCAGCCGACGTTCGGGCTGACGATGACGTCGGGCTCCGCGGCCTCCAGTGCCGAGAGGGTCGCCTGCCCGAGCGGGTCGGCCATTGCGGGCTGGGTCAGCATGGCGGTACCGGCCGCACCGCAGCAGTTCTGGGGTGGGATGAGCGCGGCCAGGGCGATCCCGGGCAGGCGCTCGAACAGGCGCCGGATGCCGTCGCTCTCGCGGGTCACGTTGCGCAGGGTGCAGGGCAGATGCAGCGCCACGCGCACCGGGTCGGATCGCCAGCGGAAGTCCTCGACCGGCAGCTGCGCCAGGAAGCCGGTCAGGCTGGTGACGCGTTCGCGCCAGGCGTCCCCGGGGTATTCACGCAGCTGCGCCTCGCAGCCGCTGTCCAGCACCAGGATGGGCCGGGTGCCGCCAAAGGCGACCTCGTTTTCCCGTTGCAGCGCGGCTGCGGCGTCGGTGCGGCCGAGGTGCTGGTCCATCGCGCCACAGCAGACCTGACCCGGCGGGACTCCGGCCCGGATGCCGAGTGCGTGCAGCAGTTCCAGCGTGGCGGCGCTGTCCGGCCCGGTGAAGAAGGCGTCCATGCAGCCGGTGAAGAGCCAGACATCCGCCCTGGACGCATCCGCAAGGCGCGCCAGGCGCGGCATCCTGACCAGCGAGGGACCGGTGTGGCGCAGCACGCGCCCGAGCCGGCTCGATGCCGGGAACAGGCGCCGCAGGCCGATGCGATGCACGGCGCGCGCGGCCAGGGCGGCCATGCGGCGCACCGGCCGCCGTCGCAGCGCCAGCCGCCGCCAGGGACCGAACAGGCGCTCCGGGAGCGTTCGCCAGGCGCCGCCCGGGTGTTCCCGGAGGATGCGCCGGCTGGTGTCCATCAGTTCACCGAAACGCACGCCCGCCGGGCAGACCGCTTCGCAGGAGCGGCAACCGAGGCAGCCCTGGAGATGCCCGCGCAGCCGCTCGTTGTCCGGTTCCAGGCGTCCCTGCGCCAGCCCCTGCATCAGGGTGATGCGGCCGCGCGGTGAGTCGCCCTCCATCCGCTGCATCGCGTAGGTCGGGCAGTGAGGGACGCACATGCCGCACAGCACACAGCGGTCCGCCCCGGCGAGATCCGCGGCAAACCCGGGCAGGCTTGCCGGCGAAGCAACGGGTGCAGGGGATGCTGCTTGGCCGTGGTTTGTGCTCATCGGGGAGGCGGCGGTGGACGACCGGTTCAGCATACCAGCAGCCCGCAGGCCTCGGGTGTTGGCCGGTCGGCGATGGGGGTTGCGGCGCACGGTGCCTGACGGTTTCCCCACCGTCCATCCCGTTGCCTGTCGCGCCCGCGGGTGTGGCGCTATCATGACGGCGAACTGCGGGAGGCGGCATGGCCTACTACGAGCGACACATCTTCTTCTGTACCAACCTCCGTGACGACGGCAACTGCTGCGAGGATCACGGCGCGACCGAGATGCGCGCGTATGCCAAGCAGCGCGCCAAGGACATGGGAATCCACGGCAAGGGTCAGGTTCGGGTCAATACCGCGGGCTGCCTGGATCGCTGCAACGAGGGGCCGGTCGCCGTCGTGTACCCCGAGGGCGTCTGGTACACCTACCAGGACGAGCGCGACATCGACGAGATCC
>NZ_REBW01000064.1 GCF_007692535.1 Thioalkalivibrio sp.
AAATCGAATGGACTGGGGCGCTCTCAGCATGGCCCACTAGTGGGCGTTGCGGGACGCCTGACGGTGCAGCAGCCACCCGGCGACGAGCGCCGGCGAGATGATCGGCAGGATGATCACCAGAAAGACCTTCCAGGGCCGGGCACCGAGGTCCATCGCGGCCTCTTCGAGGCGCACGTCGAGTTGGAACGTGACTGCACGATCACCGCCACGAAGGCGCTGGTAAAGGTCACATGGGCAATGGTGATGGTGGTCATCCTGCGCCCGGGGGGCAGCCGATGAGCTGTTCCAGGGTCACGAACATCAAAAGGCCGGAAAGCCCGACGATGACCTCCGGCATCACCAGTGGCAGCGGCGGCATGAGCGCCACGTGGGGCCGGCCGGGCTGCTAGACTCAGACTGTGTAGAGGAGGACAGCGATGAGCCAGAAATCAGTTCCGGATGATCTGCTTCCCGTCGGCTATATCGGCCTCGGGATCATGGGTGCCCCAATGGTGCGGAACCTCCTGCGCGGTGGGGTGCCCGTGCACGTCTGGGCGCGCCGGCTCGAACAGGCGCAGAAACTCGTCGCCGATGGTGCGACGCTCGCGGACAGCTTCGAGAGCCTCGTCGCCTCTGTCCGCGTGCTGTTCCTCAACGTGTCCGACACCCCTGACGTCGAGAGCCTGATGCTGGACGAAGGCGGTATCCTGACCCACGCCCCGTCGGGGCTGATCGTGGTGGATCACAGCACGATCGACCCGATGCGTACGCGGGTGATTGCGGAGCGTGCGCGCGAGGCAGGCATCGCGTTCGTGGACGCACCCGTGTCCGGTGGCGAACGCGGAGCGATCGACGGCACCCTGACCCTGATGCTGGGCGGGGCCGAGGCGGATGTCGATCGCGTCCGACCACTGCTCGCGCTGGTCGGCAGGACCCTGACCCGCGTCGGCGAGAGCGGGGCCGGGCAGATCGCAAAGGCGTGCAACCAGCTCATCATCGGCGAGACGCTGGTGGCGATCGGTGAAGCCTATTCCCTGGCCGAGGGTGCCGGCGTGGATCCGGCCAGGGTGCGCGAGGCCCTGCTGGGTGGCTTTGCCGGATCGAAGGTTCTGGAGATGCACGGCCAGCGTCTGCTCGACGACAACTTCGTCCCCGGGTTCATGGCCCATCTGCATGCCAAGGACATGGGTATCGTCGCCAACACGGCGGCCGGTCTCGGGCTGGATCTCGGGGGTGTGGAACGGGTGCGGGCTGCGCTGGCGCGCGCTCTGGAAAGTGGCCATGCCTACGACGATTCGACCATTCTCGCACGGTATTGCGTGCCGGATCGCTGAAGTCGATACATCAAGGCTACCTGACCCAAAGGGGATAGGTACCTTCCGGAAGGATTCCCACTTGCTTTATAGTATTTTTTGAGCCTTAAAGACGCCGGCGGCCCGCCGTGCCCCGGCGCCGATCAACGGGATTCCTTCATGAGCGACAATGGCGACAATGCCGCTACCCTGACTCTGTGCCGGACGATCCGGGGCCGGGTCCGTATCATCAACCCCTGTGACGATCCGACGGCTGCCCTCGATCCGTCGAAGCCGCTGGGATACAACCCAGTGCAGCACCTTGCCATCGCGCTGGGCTGTTGCATGACCGAATTCGCGCGCCGTTTCCTCGAGCGCCGCAATCTTCCGCAAACCCTGATGGCGACGCTCGACTGGCAGGTGGATGGGCGCCGTTGCCGAATCTCGCGCATGGACCTGACCCTGCGCCTCGCGGTGACGCTCGACGACGAGGAGCGTCACATCCTCGACCGGATGATGAACCATTGCCCGGTGCACCAGGCGTTGCATGGCAACGTGCCGGTACACATTCACGTGCAGCAGTTGGATGAGGAGGAACTGCGGCTCGCCGAGGAGGCCTGAGGCGATCTGGAGGGCGGCGGCTTGCCGCCGCTTTTGGGAAGTTCCCGGCTCTCCAAAAGCGGGAGCAAGCTCCCGCACTCCAGAGGGATCGGAGTTATCAGCTCTTGCCCGCGAGTTGGGTCGCGCGGTCCGCATCCCAGCCGACAAGAATCTCTCCGGCACGTTCGATCACGGGCCTCCGGATCAGGGTGGGACGATCCAGCATCAGCGAACGCGCCTGGGTGGCGTCGATACCATCGCGGGTCTCGGCCGGCAATTGACGCCATGTGGTGCCACGGCGGTTCAGCAGCGCATCCCAACCCACGCTTCCAAGCCAGCGATCGAGCAGCGTCGCGGTCAGCCCATCCTTGCGGAAGTCGTGGAAACGGTGTTCCAGGCCCGCTGCGGTCAGCTCTCGGCGGGCCCGACGCACCGTGTCACAGTTGGGAATGCCGTAGACGACGAGATCCGCCATCAGCCGGGAATGTCACGCAGCAATGCGTTCAGGCCGACCTTGGCCTTGGTCTTCTCGTCCACGCGCTTGACGATCACCGCACAGTAGAGGGAGTACTTGCCGTCCCTGGAGGGCAGGTTGCCCGACACCACCACGGCACCCGCGGGAATCCGGCCGTAGGTGACTTCGTCCTTTTCCCGGTCATAGATCCGCGTGCTCTGTCCGATATACACGCCCATCGAGATCACCGCGCCTTCCTCGACGATCACGCCCTCGACGATCTCCGAGCGGGCGCCGATGAAGCAGTTGTCCTCGATGATGGTCGGAGACGCCTGCAGCGGTTCCAACACCCCGCCAATTCCCACGCCGCCGGAGAGATGGACGTTCTTGCCGATCTGGGCGCAGGATCCGACGGTTGCCCAGGTATCGACCATCGTGCCCTCGTCGACGTAGGCGCCGATGTTCACGTAGGAGGGCATCAACACCACGTTCGGGGCGATGAAGGCACCCTTGCGCGCGGTCGCCGGCGGCACCACGCGTGCGCCACCGGCGCGAAAATCGCGGCTGCTGGTATCGGCAAATTTCGAGGGGACCTTGTCGTAGTAATTGGTGAAGCCGCCCTTGATGAACTGGTTCTCCTCGATGCGGAAGGAGAGCAGAACGGCCTTCTTCAGCCACTCGTGCACCACCCATTGCCCGTCGATCTTCTCGGCGACGCGCAAGGCACCGCGGTCCAGTTGTTCGATGGTCTCGCGTACCGCGTCCTTCACCGTGGTCTCTACGTTGCGCGGGGTGATTTCCGCGCGGCGCTCGAATGCGGATTCGATGACACTTTTTAGATCAGACATGTGGGATCCTTTGTTCATGTTGATTATAGAATAAGCTCTGTAGGTCGGGTTAGCGTAGCGTAACCCGACGTGCCGGAGTCCCGGGGGCGACGCTATTTTGCGCCCATGGGTGGTGTGCGAGGCCCGTGGTCCGGGGCTGGCCCATTGCGGCTGGCAGTTCTGTAGGTCGGGTTAGCGCCGCGTAACCCGACGTGCCGGGGTGCGGGGGATGACGCTGCTTTGCGGCCATGGGTGCGTGCGAGACCCGTCGGGTTACGCCCTTTGGGCTAACCCGACCTACAGTCTGCGGCTTCGCCCGGGAAATCCCCACAGCGGCGGCAAGCCGCCGCACTCCACAATAGGGTCGTCGCGCTCATCCTCGCTCCAGCAGCGTTCGAATGCGCTCGGCCGCCTCGATACAGGCCTGCGGCTCCGCGACCAGGGCGATGCGCACGTGGCCTGCGCCCGGATCGCCTTCCGGAGTCGGGCGCGACAGATAGCGGCCGGGCAGGACCGTAACGTTGACCTCCTGCTGGAGGCGGCGTGCGAAGGCCTCATCGTCGCCATCGGGAACCCGTGGCCAGAGATAGAAGCCGGCGTCGGGTCTTGCAACCTCCAGCACCGGTTCGAGCGTCGGCAGCACCGCGGCAAACTTCGCAGCGTATTGCCAGCGGTTCTCGTGGACGTGCATTTCGTCCGCCCAGGCGGCTGCGCTGACGGCCTGGACCGGCCCCGGGAGCGTGCAGCCGTGATAGGTCCGGTACAGCGCAAAGCGATCCAGAATATTGGAGTCCCCAGCGACGAACCCGCTGCGTAACCCCGGCAGATTCGATCGCTTCGAAAGGCTATGAAAGGCTACACAGCGCGAGAAGTTCGCGTTGCCGAGACGAGCGGCCGCACCCAGAAGTCCCGGAGGTGGCGCCTTGTCAGGCGGATAGATCTCGGAGTAGCACTCATCCGCCGCGATGACGAAGTCGTGCCGTTCGGCACGTTCGATCAGGTCGCCCAGTTGCTTCTCCGACATAACCGCACCCGCGGGGTTGCCTGGGTTGCAGATGTATAGCAGCTGTACACGGTCCCAGAGCGCGGCGGGCAGATCCTCGAACTGTGGCCGGTATCCGTTCGCCCGCTCCAGGTTGTAGAACAGGGGCTCGGCCCCGGCGAGCAGGGCGGCACCCTCGTAAATCTGGTAGAAGGGATTGGGCATCAGTACGCCCGCGTCGGGCCCGGGCGTGACCACCGCCTGGGCGAGGGCGAACAGGCCTTCTCGCGTCCCGCTCAGCGGCAATACCTGCCGCTCTGCATCGACGTTCGGGAGATTGAAGCGAATCTGGAGCCAGCGCGCGATGACCTCGCGAAGCGCGGGTTCGCCGCGCGTGGTCGGGTAGCGGTTGAAGCCGGATAGGGCCTGTTCGAGAACAGGCTGGACGAAGGCGGGCATCGGATGCCGGGGCTCACCGATGGACAGCGCGATGGGCGCTGGCGTCGTCGCGGGCTGCAGATCCGCGAACAGGGCCTGCAGGCGTTGGAATGGGTAGGGTTGGAGGTGGTCGAGGTTCGGGTTCATCGGTGGGCACGTACTCTTCGGAGCGATCTGGGCGGGGGCCTTCAGGCGTCCGCAAACTGGCGGGCGCGTAGTATACCCAACCCCGTGCAGCGCGCTCTCTTCCGCTGACGTGCGCCCCGTCAGGGGTTTCCCTGCCGCAGGATTTCGAGGGCGCGTGTGATCGGAGCCTCGGACCAGCCGAATTGTGCGTAACCGGATCGCAGGTGGGACAGGTACTCTGCGCGCACCGGGAGGCCGGCGGTGACCCGGTCCGGATGGGCAATCCAGGTATGCGCCAGGCGGGTCCCTGAGCGCCCGTTCAGCCGGAAAGGCAGCACGATGCGCAGATAGTGGTTCGGGGTACCCTCGTAGCGATCCATCGCCTGCAACTGTTCCAGGCTGAGATGGTGCAGCGCCCCCGGGCAGTCGTCCTCACCCGTGTAGCGGATGTTCGCGACCACGTTGCGTCTGATCGCCGCCCGCTTGTCCAGGCTCAGCCTGAAGCCTTCAAAGCACCCTGGATGGCGCCGGCCCACGGGTCCGATACGCGCTTCGATGCGCGCGAGACTGAGGTTCGATCCGTAGGCAACCGCGGGTTGAGCGCACGGCCGCCGCTCGATCAGGTGCCGGCGGTAATCCCCGTGGGGGATCAGGGCCCCGGCAGCGGGCTCGCGGTTGTAGAAATAGGTCTCTACGGTTTCGCCCCCGCCCGAGAAGTGGCGTGCGGAAACCGGTTCGCGGCGGTACAGAGAGCCCTCGGGATCCCCCGCATCAAAGTCTTCGACGCGGTCGAGGCGCTGCAGCGTGGACGAATCCACCAGGTGGATCTCTCCTACGACCAGCCCTTCGCCGAAAAGCAGCCCTGGGTAGCTCCCGAGGTCGAACAACCGACCCGAGAGCAACGCTGGTCCCAGGAACCGCGAGCTCCGCAGCATCTGGGCGCGGCTCAGGCCGCGCAGCAGGGTGCCGTACACGAAGAGTTTGGTCATGCCCGCGTGGGAGTACTGGTTCGCCCTTCCATGGGAACCTATACTGCGGGAAGGCGTTGGTTTCGTGATAGAGGCAATACTGATGGGTCTGGCGAGACGTGACGACCAAAGGCATACCTACGGCGACTATCGGCAGTGGCCTGAGGATCTCCGCTACGAATTGATCGATGGAATCGCGTATGCGATGGCACCGGCACCGTCGTTGCGGCATCAGGATGTACTTGGAGAGTTGTTTCGGCAGGTGGCCAATGTTCTGCGAACCGGGCCGTGCCGCCCTTTTATCGCTCCCTTTGACGTCCGGCTCCCCCGCGGTGACGAGGCGGACGATCAGATCGAGACCGTGGTGCAACCTGACCTTTCAGTGGTCTGCGACCCCTCCAGACTCGACGAGCGGGGCTGCCGCGGCGCGCCGCACTGGGTTGTCGAGGTGCTTTCGCCGGCCACGGCGGGTCACGATCTGATCCTGAAGCGCGACCTCTACGAGCGCGCCGGTGTTCAGGAATACTGGCTGGTCCACCCGGTGGATCGGGTCGTGACCGCCTATCGACTCGTTGAGGGGGCGTTCGGCAAGCCGGAGATCCAGGAATTGTCAGGGCGACAATCCGTCGGCGCCGTACCAGGGCTGGAGATCGACTGGGACGCGTTCACTCCGGTATTTGGCGAAGGCCAGCCCAGGTAGAAGCCCCCGATTGCTTCGAGCTACCCCTGTTTCAATCATTGAGTCTGGAGTGGCGCCGCCGGCACGACGCTTGCCTGTCCGTGGGTAGTGGCTTTTCCGCGTATTGCGGGGTGTTTTGTTGATTGCCAGCGCGCCCTTCGCCAAACTCCGCATCATTGATTCAAAGGAAGTGGACCCCGGGGCGTTCTCGCCCCTACTTTTTAAGGTAAAATGGGACCAATTCAGTACTGTTTAACGGAGCCAATCAGCGACCATGTTGCGCATCAGCAAGCTCAGTGACTACGCGATCGTCCTCCTTTGCGAGATAGCAAAGGCGGATCGCGGGCAGGGTACGACAGCGCGCCAGTTGGCAGCGACGACCCAGATCGCGCTGCCGACCGTGGTCAAGTTGCTGAAAATGCTGAAAGAAGACGGGGTGCTGCTCTCCATGCAGGGTCGCAACGGCGGCTACCGGCTGGCGCGCCGTCCCTCCGAGACCAATCTTGCGGTGATCATCGAGGCCGTGGAAGGTCCGATCGCCCTGACCGAGTGCATGAGCGAGGAACTGGACTGCCAGATCCACAGCAAGTGCAACACCCGCCCGCACTGGGTTCATATCAACGCAGCCTTTCGCCAGGCCCTCTCCGTGGTGACCCTGAACGACCTCACGACCGGCACTATGCCAGTCCCGGTCACCCTGGGCGGAGTCCGGGTGGCCGCTCTCTGAACGATTCAACCAGCAAACCGAGGCCAGAACCATGTCCACGCATTCTCAAGACGTCGAGCAACTCGTCAAGCGCGAGTACAAGTACGGATTCAGTACCGACATCGATCAGGAAATCCTGCCGCCGGGGCTGAACGAGGACGTGATCCGCGCCATCTCCGCGAAGAAGCACGAGCCGGAGTTCATGCTCAACTGGCGGCTGGAAGCCTACCGCCATTGGCTGACCATGAAAGAGCCGAGCTGGGCGCATGTGCATTACCCGAAGATCGACTACCAGGCCGTTTCGTATTACGCGGCCCCGAAGTCCGACGACGATGCCCCGAAGAGCCTGGACGAGGTCGATCCCAAGCTGCTCGAGACCTACGAGAAGCTGGGCATCCCCCTGCACGAACGCGCGCGGCTCGCCGGTGTCGCGGTGGATGCCGTGTTCGACAGCGTTTCGGTGACGACGACATTCAAGGAGAAGCTCGGCGAAGCGGGCGTGATCTTCTGCTCCTTCTCCGAGGCCGTGCACAATCACCCCGAGCTGGTGCAGAAGTACCTGGGGACCGTGGTCCCCTCGGGCGACAACTACTTCGCAGCACTGAATGCCGCGGTCTTCTCGGACGGCTCCTTCGTGTACATCCCGAAGGGCGTTCGCTGCCCGATGGAGCTGTCGACCTACTTCCGCATCAACGCAATGGACACCGGGCAGTTCGAACGCACGCTGATCATTGCCGAGGAAGGCTCCCACGTGAGCTACCTCGAGGGCTGCACCGCGCCGCAGCGCGACCGCAACCAGCTGCACGCAGCGGTGGTGGAACTGATCGCACTGGACGACGCCGAGATCAAGTACTCGACGGTCCAGAACTGGTATCCCGGCGACGAGGAAGGCAAGGGCGGGATCTACAACTTCGTGACCAAGCGCGGCGAGTGCCGCGGCCGCAACAGCAAGATCTCCTGGACCCAGGTCGAGGCCGGCTCGGCGATCACCTGGAAATACCCGAGCTGCGTGCTGTTGGGCGACAACTCGGTGGGCGAGTTCTACTCGGTCGCGGTCGGCAACAACATGCAGCAGATCGACAGCGGCACGAAGATGATCCACGTCGGGAAGAACACCCGCAGCACGATCATCTCCAAGGGGATTTCCGCGGGTCGCGCGAACAATGCCTATCGCGGCCTGGTGAAGATCCTTGGCGGTGCCGAGGGGGCCCGGAATTACACCCAGTGTGACTCGCTGCTGCTCGGCGACCGCTGCGGCGCGCACACCTATCCCTACATCGAGGTGAAGAATCCCAGCGCACAGGTGGAGCACGAGGCGACCACCTCGAAGATCGGCGACGACCAGATCTTCTACCTGAAGCAGCGCGGGATCTCGGAAGAGGACGCGGTGAACATGATCGTCAATGGCTTCTGCAAGGAAGTCTTCGGCGAACTGCCGATGGAGTTCGCGGTCGAGGCCCAGGCCCTGCTCGCGGTATCGCTCGAAGGAGCGGTCGGCTGAGCCCGCTGCGCCGATCGACTGGAGGAGGATGAGATGAACGTGCAGGAACTGATGGAAGCCTTCCAGATGCTTCCGGATTGGGAAGACCGGTACAAGATGATCGAGGATCTGGGCGGACACATGCCCAACCTGCCGGCCGAGCAGTTGACCGAGGAAAACCGGATCAAGGACTGCAACACCCAGGCCTGGCTGACCGCGCACCTCAGTGACGAGGATCCGCCGAAGCTGGTCTTTCATGCGGACGCCGAGACGTCTCTCGTGCGCGGCCTGATGGCGCTGATGCTGCTCCCGTTCCGCGACAAGACCCCGGAGGAGGTGCTGGCCACCGACCCCGAGGAACTGTTCGGACCGCTGGGTCTGGAATCCGCGCTGAGCCCAACCCGACGCGCGGGCATGGAAGCGCTGATGTTCCGTGTCCGTGAACTGGCCATCGAACACGCAGCCACGGCCTGACGCGATGAAGCACGCGGAACCCACCCGTAGGGCAAAGAAGGCCGAAGGCCGTCATCCGCCCATCCGGTACGCGCGCGACCGCATACGAGAATTCAACCGAGTGGCCGCATGGCCCGCACAATCTTTTCAGGAGAACACGCAATGCTGAAAATCAACAACCTGCAGGCCCGGGTCGAGGCGGCCGAGATCCTCAAGGGCATCGACCTCGAGGTCAAGGCGGGCGAAGTGCACGCGATCATGGGTCCGAATGGTTCGGGCAAGAGCACGCTGTGCCAGGTGCTCGGCGGCCGCGACGGCTACGAGGTGACCGGCGGCACCGTGGAATTCATGGGTAAGGACCTGTTCGAACTCGAGCCCGAGGAGCGTGCCCGCGAGGGCATTCTGCTGGGGTTCCAGTACCCGGTGGAGATTCCCGGTGTCAAGAACATCTATCTCCTGAAAGAGGCCTACAACGCCCAGCGCAAGCATCGCGGCGAGCCCGAGGCGGACACCTTCCAGTTCCTGAAACTGGTGCGCGAAAAGCTGAAGACCATGCAGATGGACGAAAGCTTCCTGCACCGCGCGGTGAACGTGGGCTTCTCTGGCGGCGAGAAGAAGCGCAACGAGATCCTGCAGATGCTGGTCCTGGAACCGAAACTTGCCCTGCTGGACGAGACCGATTCCGGCCTGGACATCGATGCACTCAAGGTGGTGTCCGAGGGCGTCAACAGGCTGCGTTCCCAGGATCGTGCGATCGTGCTGGTGACCCACTACCAGCGCCTGCTGAGCCACATCGAGCCCGATTTTGTCCATGTCCTGTCCGACGGGCGCATCATCAAGTCCGGCGACAAGACCTTGGCCCACGAACTGGAGCGCAACGGCTACCACGGGATCATCGAGGAGGCGGCATGAGCACGAACGCCCTGAGCCAACACTACGCCGAGCAGGTGCAGCGCCTGCAGGACGGGCTGCCCGGCGCCATTCCCGAGTGGCTCGCCGGCCGCCGGCACGGTGCCGCCGCGCGTTTTTCCGAGGCAGGCTTCCCCGATCCGCGTCAGGAAGAGTGGAAGTACACCAACGTGCGGCCGATCGCGACCAAGCCCTTCATGGCGGCGGTGAGCGATGCCCCGGTGTCGGAGGAAGCGCTGCGCGCGATGGGATTCGAGGGCCTGGATGCCTACCGCATGGTCTTCGTGGACGGACGGCTGCGCACGGAATTCTCCGATCTGGGCGAGCTTCCCGCTGGGGTCACCGTGCAGGGTCTGGCCGAGGCGCTGGCCTCCGACCCCGACCCGTTGGAGCCCTTGCTCGGTACGCTCGCGCATGATCGCTTCTCGAGTTTTGCCGCGGCGAACATGGCCTTCCTGACAGACGGTGCGGTGATCCGGCTGGGCAAGGGCGTACGCCTGGAGCGGCCCCTGCACCTGTTGATCGTCGGTTCCGCCGGTAGCCCCGCGACCTGGAGCCACCCGCGCGTGCTGATCCAGGCCGGGGAAGGCTCCGAGGCTACCGTAATCGAGCACTATGCCGACCTGGAAGGTGCCAGTGGCTTCACCAATACGGTGACCGAGCTGCGTGCCGAGGCGGGGGCACAGCTGCGCCATTACCTGTTGCAGGACCACGCCGATAGCGCCTATCACGTGGGCAGTGTCTTTATCCAGCAGCGGCGCGACAGCCGTGTGACTTCGCATAACGTGAATCTCGGCGGCCGCCTGGTTCGCCACGATCTGAATGTCGACCTGACCGAGCCGGGCGCGGAGATCGAGCTCAATGGCCTGTTCCTGGTGGGCGGGCGCCAGCATGTGGACACCCATACGCGGGTTCATCATTCCTCGCCGCACACAACGAGCCGGGAACAATACCGGGGTATCGGCCAGGGTCACGGCCGGGGCGTGTTCAAGGGCCGGGTGCTGGTGGAGCGGGGCGCGCAGAAGACCGATGCCCAGCAGCACAGTGCCAACCTGCTGCTCTCGCCCAACGCGGAGATCGATACCAAGCCGGAACTGGAGATCTATGCCGACGATGTGAAGTGCGCCCACGGCGCGACCGTCGGCCAGCTCGACGAGACATCGATGTATTACTTGCGCAGCCGTGGTATTGATGCCGAGGCGGCGCGGGGCATGCTGGTGTTCGCCTTCGCCGACGAGGTCCTCGAGCGGATGGAGCTGGCTCCCGTGCGCACCAGCATCGAAAGGCGGCTGGCGGCGCGGCTCCCGGAAGCCGGTGCGATCGACGTCATCGGCTGAGCATGGCCCAGTATCATTCGCAGTTGAAACCTTGAGTAGAGAGGCCAGGACATGCAGGTTCAGGAAATGATCAAACTCACCCGTGACTGCCCGGCAGTTGCGGTGCCCGCGGGGCAACGGGTGATGATCGGTGAAGGGGGCGAGGTCGGACTGGTCCAGGCGCTCGGCGGCAGCTATACGGTGACTGCGGAGGGCCGCATGTTCCGGATCGATGCCAAGGACGCGGACGCGTTGGGCAAGGAGCCAACACCACGCCCCGAACTGCCGGAAGACGCCTCGGACGAAGAGGTCGAAGAGTTGATCTGGGATCAGATGAGGGGCTGTTACGACCCTGAGATTCCGATCAATATCGTCGACCTGGGGCTCATCTACCGCTGCGAGATCGAGCGCAACGAGTCCGGTGGCCGCTCGGTGCACATCGATATGACCCTGACCGCGCCGGGGTGCGGCATGGGCAACGTGATCGCCACCGATGTGTGGCAACGGGTGATGGAAGTACCTACGGTAGACGAGGCCACGGTCGAGGTCGTCTTCGATCCGCCCTGGGACGCCTCGCGCATGACCGAGGCTGCGCGCCTGCAGACGGGAATGTTCTGACATGAGCGGTTGGGTGGACGTAGCCCCGCCGGACCAGATCGAGCCCGGGCAGCACCGATGGGTCGATGTCGATGATGTGCCGGTCCTCGTGTTTAATGTCGAGGGCGATTTTCATGCCATCGAGGACATGTGTTCGCATGAGGAGTACCCAATGGCCGGCGGCGAGGTAAAGGGCGACCGTATCACCTGCCCCCAACACGGGGCGGAGTTCTGCCTGCGCACCGGCGCAGCCTTGACCGCGCCCGCCTATGAGCCCCTCACCACCTTCCCCGTGCGTATTCACGAGGGCATGGTGCAGGTCCGGGATGATCGCTGGGATTGAGACCGGCCCATCAGGCCCCATGATCCAGTCAGCAGAATTGACATGATTCAGGAGAAGCAGCCAATGAACACCACGGCCATTGAGAGCAGCACACCGACCAGCAGCGCGCAGGTGCCCGAGGCAGATCGCGTCCGGGCGACGGACAAGGCCACGCGTCACATCCTGAAACAGATGGAGTCGGACCCATCAGCGATCGGTTTCCGCCTCGAGGTGAAGCGCACGGGCTGCTCTGGCTGGATGTACGTGGTCGACCTGGTCCGCGAGGCGCGCGACGACGACATGATCTTCGGCGTCGGCGGTGGTCTCGACATCTACGTCGATGAGAAGAGCTTCAGCTTCGTCCATGGCACGGAGATCGACTTCGTCTCCGAGGGACTGACCCGGCAATTGGTCTTCAACAATCCCAACGTCACGGCCGAATGCGGTTGCGGAGAGAGCTTCTCCATATAGGGTGTACGGGGCGGCGGCTGGGGTCCGGGAGCGAGCCCCGCACTCCATGGAATCAGAGGCCGAGGGCGTCTTGCAGTGCGTCGATCCGGGGCGTCTGTTCCCAGGTGAAGTCGGTTTCCTCCCGGCCGAAATGTCCAAAGGCCGCTGTCGCCGCATAGATCGGCCGGCGAAGATCGAGCTCCCGGATGATGCCCGCGGGCGTCAGGTCAAAGACATCGCGCACGGCCCGTTCCATGCGGTCGCCTGAGACCAGACTCGTCCCATGCCCGTCGACGCGGATCGACACCGGATCCGGGCGCCCGATGGCATAGGCCAACTGGACGGTACAACGCCTCGCGGCACCCGCTGCGACCAGGTGCTTGGCCACCCAGCGTGCAGCGTAAGCCGCGGAGCGGTCCACCTTGGTCGGGTCCTTCCCCGAGAATGCCCCGCCTCCGTGCGGACAACTTGCCCCGTAGGTATCGACGATGATCTTGCGGCCGGTGACGCCGGTATCACCCTGCGGCCCGCCGACTTCGAACCGTCCTGCCGGGTTCACGAGGTAGCGGATCTCCGGGGCGCGCAGCGCAGGGGGAATGACCGGCTCAATCAGATGCTGGATCGTCTCCCGTTCAACGTCCGCGTCCGTGATCGCCCCCTGAAGTTGGGTGGACAGCACCACGGTTTCCACCGCCGTGGGCCGCCCATCCGTGTAGCGGACGGAGACCTGCGACTTCGCGTCGGGCCGCAGCCAGGAGAATTCCGGTTGTCGACGCAGGGCGTGCTGGCGCTGCATCAGGCGGTGCGCCAGCTGGATGGGCAAGGGCATCAGTTCCGGGGTTTCATCGCAGGCATAACCGAACATCAGTCCCTGATCTCCGGCCCCGAGAACCCCATCGGCGCGTTCGACGCCTTTTGCGATCTGCGCGGACTGCCCGTGGATCCGGATCAGCACCTCGCAGGTCTCGGGATCGATGCCGGGAAATCCCGCGTGGTAACCAGTATCGCGCAACAACTGGCGGACCAAACCATCCAGGGCACCCCGGACGGTCCTGAGCCCGTCCTCGCTGTCCAGGCGAAACTCACCGGCTAGAACGACCAGGCCCTCGGTGAGCAAAGTCTCGCAGGCCACCTTGGCATTGCGGTCCAGATGCAGGCAGCGGTCCAGGACGCTGTCCGAAATGCGGTCGGCCAGTTTGTCGGGATGCCCGTCGGAGACGGACTCGGAGGTGAAGAGCCAACTCTCGGTCACGTCTTCCTCTCCATACCCCTACTGTGCCGGGCGAATCGGGTATTCGATCTCCGCGTCGGCACGCAACTCCTCCATGAAGGCGCGCAGCGCGCGGGCCTGAAGGATTTCCTCGATCTGTGTGCGCACTTCGGCGAGCGGCGGCGGGGCAGTCTCGCGGGTATCCTCCAGCAGGATCACATGCCAGCCGAACTGGGTCTGCACCGGTTCACGGGTGTACTCACCGGGCTCCAGCGCCTCGACCGCCTCGGTGAACGCGGGGATCATCTGCTCAGGCGCGAACCAGCCGAGGTCGCCACCTTCGGGTGCGGATGCATCCTGCGAATGTGTCGCGGCAAGTTCGGCGAAGTCGGCGTCTTCTTCGAGCGCCGCGATGACCTCTTGGGCTTCCGCCACGTCATCGACCAGGATGTGCCGCGCGCGGTACTCGACCGAACTGTGGGCCGCGATCTGTGCGTCGTACTCCGCCTGGATCTCCGCGTCGGAAAAGGTCATCTCTCGGGCCCTGCGTTCGATCACTTCCGAGGCCAGCAGGCCGATCTCCATGTTGCGCAGGATGATCTGGATTTCCATCTCCTGATCGATGCCCTGGGCAATGGCTTCCTGGCGCAGCAACTCCAGGTTGATCAGTTCTTCCAGAACACCTTCCGGCCCCACCGGGTCGGGGGCGCCGTCGAGACCGGTGTAGGCAAAGACGTCGGCGCGTGTGATCGGCATCCCGTTGATTATCACGAGCGTTTCCGCGTCCGGCGCGACCGCTTCCTGCAGGGTGTCAGGCCGTTCACATCCGCTGAGCAGAACGAGAGCGGCAAGGAGCAGCGGGGCTGTGATTCGGATATCCATCGTGAGGCTCCGGTGTGGGCGTGTGTTGGCGCGGGGTGGCAGATGTCGGCTCCGCGTTACCTGCTTTAGCTACCTAGGTGGCAATCATGGTAGAACGCGTTTGAAGGGACGAACCAGGACCTCGTGGAACACACCGGTCTTCATGTAGGGATCGGCATGCGCCCAGGCAGTGGCTTCGTCCAGCGAAGGGAATTCCGCAACGATCAGGCTCCCGGTGAAGCCGGCCGAGCCGGGATCCGGGCTGTCGACGGCGGGCAGGGGACCGGCCAGCAACAGACGCCCTGCGTCACGCAGGGCCTCCAGGCGCACGAGGTGTTCGGGTCGCACGGCAAGGCGTCGCTCCAGACTGTCGGGCGCGTCCTGGCCAAGGATCATGTACAGCATGAGTGTTTCCTTGGGGTTGGGTTTGACCTCTGCGGAGTATACATCGCGCGGGGCAGGCCGGGCCGGGCAGGCAGTCATGACAGGTTTCCCGCGTCGTTGTTACCGCAGCGCTCCGGTGCCTGCTGGTATGATAGAGGGTTTAACAAACCCAGCCACGGTTCCCGTCATGAACGCCATCAAGGTCCATCCTGAAAATCCGCAGCCGCGGCTGATGCAGCAAGCGGTGGCGCGGCTTGAGCAGGGGGCCGTCATCGTCCTCCCTACCGACGCCTGCTACGCGTTGGCGTGCAGGCTTGGCGACAAGGCAGGTGCCGAGCGCATTCGACGTTTGCGCCAGGTCGACGAAGACCACCATCTGACCCTGCTCTGTCGCGATCTTTCGGAGTTGGGTCTGTACGCCAAGGTGGACAACTCCGCATTCCGCCTGATGAAGGCGCTGACCCCGGGTCCGTACACCTTCATCCTCCCCGCAACACGCGAGGTGCCCCGACGGCTGCAGCACCCGAAGCGGCGCACGGTGGGGCTGCGTGTGCCGGACAGCCGTGTGGTGCAGGCGTTGCTGAAGGAATTGGGAGAACCCCTGATGTCCGCGACGCTGCAGATGCCGGGCGACCCGCATCCGCTCAGCGAGCCTTGGGAGATCGAAGAACGGCTCGGTCGCCAGGTGGACGGGATCGTCGACAGTGGGGCGGGAACGCTGGAGGCAACCACGGTGATCGATCTCACCGGACCGGTGCCGGAGGTGGTTCGGCACGGACTGGGGCCGGTGAATTTCCTCGACTGAGCGGACACGTTTACTCTCTGATCCTGCGGGGGGCATCGGGAGGCCGCCCGGCATACGTACCCGCTCGTCTGGGGAAACGCTGAACCGTTCGAATCGGTTCCTGGTTTGGCAGGCCCAGCACGCGCGGAATCAACCCCTTGCCGTTCATCCTGAACGTGTCGAGGGCCCTGTTCAGCGCTTCCATAGCGACAGACCGGGGCTGTCCAGGAGATTGCAGTGCGAAAGATATTGATCCTGTGCTTGTTGCTCGTGTTGGCTGCAGCCGCTTGGCCGGTCTACGTGGGCGTGCAGGTGGAGACCGCACTGCGCGATACCCGGACGGGCCAGCTCGGTGGTGTTCTATTCCATCACTCGGTGGCGGACTACCATCGCGACAACTACCGGGCGCGTGCCACGACCGTGCTCCATGTCGTCGGCGGCGGGATGGACTTCGACCTGCACCTGGATCACCGAATCCGTCATCGCCTTCTGGGCGCGGTAGTGGATACGCGGCTCGCTGCCAGACAGAACACGGCTGATCTTCCGCCACACTGGCGTGCCGCGCTTGCCCAGGCTCAGCCCCGCGCGGACAGTTGGCTGGGGCTGGGTGGCGGGGTGAGTTCGAGGCTGTCGACCCGTCCCGTACAGGTCGCCTGGACTGGCGCGGGTGCAAAGAACCAGGACGGTCGGTGGCTGGAGATCGGCGCAGGTCAAGGAGGCCTGTCCTTCTCACCCGAGCGCCTCGTCTTGAGCTTCGATACCGAGACACTCCGCCTGTACTCCGGGCGCGCCAGCCTGCTGTTGGACGAGTTCCATTATGGGGTGCTCGTGCATCCGGGGCCCGAAGGACTGTATGGGCGTCTGCCCGACTACGATCTTGGACTCGGAGCGGGCCGCCTGAGTTTTCAACGGGATGGACGCGAGCGGTTCGGCGCCGAGTCGCTGCAGATGAGCGCCTGGCAGAACTCGACCCTCCGCCAGATGAACAGCCTGCTGAGACTGCGCGCGAAGGAGGTGCGTAGCGCGGACCTCGAACTCGAGGGTCTGGATCTGCACCTGAGCGCCCTGCGCTGGCATCGTCCTACCGTCATGGGTTTCATCCAGGCGTGGGAGGGCATGGCCTCCATGGAACTGGACCCACAGGCGAGAACAGGACTGGTCCTGGGAATGGTCCTGGACGGCCTGCAGCAGATGATCGCTCATGATCCTCGGGTCCTGGGTGGCATCAGCGTGAACAGCGACCCCGACAAGTGGCTGCGTGTGCGCCTGGACCTGGGCCTGCAGGGCGATGCTGAACGTATTGCCACGCGTCCGCTGGAGGCGCTGGACGTCGCTCTGGATCTGGAGGTCGGCAGGCGATTGCTCGAGGAACTCGACACCCTTGCCGGGGCTCCCGAGGCTCTGCACACCTGGCTCGAACTGGGCATCGACGATGGATGGATCGAGGTGCGTGACAACGAGTTGAGCAGCCGGCTGCGGATGGATGAGGGGCGATTGCTGATCAACGACAGCGATCAGACGATCCTGCTTCTTGCGCTGGTGTTCGCCCTCGGTCAAGGCATGTTCTAATGTTGGGTTATTCATGAATCACAAAGGGTATTCTTCGTGAGCAGCAATCAGGGAACGAACCGGCGCGTGCTCTCCGGCATGCGACCTACCGGGCGCCTGCATCTGGGGCACTACCATGGGGTATTGAAGAACTGGCTTGAACTCCAGCACAGCTATGAGTGCTTCTTCTTCGTCGCCGATTGGCATGCCCTGACGACGCACTACGAATCCCCGGGCGACCTTGGTCAACATGTGACCGACATGGTGATCGACTGGCTCGCTGCCGGCGTCAGCCCGAGCGCCGCAACCCTGTTCGTGCAGTCACGCGTCCCCGAACACGCGGAGCTTCACCTGCTGCTGTCGATGTTCACCCCCCTGGGATGGCTGGAGCGCGTTCCCAGCTACAAGGATCAGCAGGAACAGCTGCGTGAGCGCGATCTCGCGACCTACGGCTTCCTCGGCTATCCGGTCCTGCAGAGCGCCGATATCCTCGCCTACCGTGCGGGACTCGTCCCGGTGGGCGA
This sequence comes from Thioalkalivibrio sp., assembly GCF_007692535.1. Taxonomy (GTDB): domain Bacteria; phylum Pseudomonadota; class Gammaproteobacteria; order Ectothiorhodospirales; family Ectothiorhodospiraceae; genus Thioalkalivibrio. Next base: position 17,890 of record NZ_REBW01000064.1, read on the forward strand.
GGACCAGGTCGCGCATCTGGAGGTGACCCGCGAGATTGCGCGCCGCTTCAACCATCTGTACGGACGCGAACCCGGTTTTGCGGAAAAGGCCGAGGCGGCGATCGACAAGATGGGCAAGAAGATCGCGAAGCGCTATCGCGAGTTGCGCCGGCGCTTCCAGGAACAGGGCGAGGAAGACGCCCTGGACGTCGGTCGAGCGCTCCTCGAAGGGCAGCAGAACATTTCCCTTGGCGACCGTGAGCGCCTATTCGGTTATCTGGAGGGTGGGGGCAAGATCATCCTGCCCGAACCCCAGGCCATGCTGACACCGACCGCGAAGATGCCTGGTCTGGACGGACGCAAGATGTCCAAGAGTTACAACAATGCGATCAGTCTGCGGGCCGAACCGGCACAGGTCGAAGCCCAGATCAGGACGATGCCCACCGACCCGGCCCGGGTGCGGCGCACGGATCCCGGAGAACCCGAGAAGTGCCCGGTCTGGGCGCTGCACCAGGTCTACACACCGGAGTCCACGCGTGTGGAACTCGCTGCGGGCTGCCGTTCGGCGGGGATCGGTTGCGTCGACTGCAAACGCCCCCTGATCGAGGCGGTTCTGGCGGAGCTGGGGCCGATCCAGGAGCGCGCAAGGGAATACGCGTCCGATCCGGCACTGGTGAAGAACATCATCACCGAGGGTTCCGACGCGGCGCGGGAGGAGGCCAGGGAAACCCTCGAGGAAGTGCGCCGCGCCATGGGCCTGGACTACCTTCGCTGATGGCCATGCCACGCCTGGCCAACGGGGTCAGCACGTGACCGAGGCGGAAGTCGACGAGCTCGAGCGCCCGCTGGAGGCCGACTGGTCGTGTCGGGTGAATGGCAGCCCGATGGGGGATATGCCGGCGGATCTGTACATCCCGCCCGACGCTCTGGAGGTCTTTCTCGAATCCTTCGAGGGTCCGCTCGATCTTCTGCTGTACCTGATCCGTCGCCAGAACCTGGATATCCTGTCGATACCCATTGCCGAGATCACCCGCCAGTACATGGCGTACATCGAGGTGATGCAGGCGCTGCGCCTGGAACTCGCGGGTGAGTACCTGGTGATGGCCGCGCTGCTGGCGGAAATCAAGTCACGCATGCTGCTGCCGCGCCCTGCGGGGTCCGCGGAGGACGACGAAGAAGATCCGCGCCTGGCGCTGATCCGGCAACTGCAGGAATACGAGCGGTTCAAGACCGCCGCCGAGCGGATCGACGACATCCCACGCCTGGAACGGGACGTCTTCCATGCCCACGCCGCGCGTGACGCCCTTGCCGCCCCGCCGGCGCCCGCGCCGGCGCTGGACGACCTGATCGAGGCGCTGGTCGGGGTGCTGCGCCGCGCCAGCCTGAGTGCACACCACCAGATCAGTGCCGAGGCGCTCTCCGTGCGCGAGCGAATGACGCGGATCCTTGAGACGCTGGAACACCGAGAGTTCGTCGATTTCGTCAGCCTGCTTGTGGTCAGCGAGGGCCGGCCTGGAGTTGTCGTAGCCTTTCTCGCCGTGCTGGAGTTGAGCAAGGGGGGCATGCTGGAATGGGGCCAGGGCGAGGCCTTCGGCCCCATTCAGGTTCGGCGTCGCATGGCCGAGGTAGTCGAATCGTGAAGGACCGGGAGCCGGTCACCGTGGAAGCGCGCACACAGGAACTCGAGTTGATCCTGGAGGCGGTCCTGTTCGCCGCCTCGGAGCCGGTTTCGGTCAAGGATCTGCTCGCGGCGTGCAGTACCGTGGAATCCGGCGGGCCCGAGCGGGAAGAGCTGGATGCGGCGCTCGAGCGCCTGGCGGCGCATTATCTCCACCGGTCGATCGAGCTGGTGCGATCGGTGGGGGGATACCGCTTCCGGGTGCGCTCGCGCTTTTCCGCACAGGTGCAGGCGGCCCAGCCGGAACGGCCACCACGGCTCTCGCGGGCCCTGCTGGAGACCCTCGCCATCATCGCCTATCGGCAACCGGTGACCCGTGCCGAGATCGAGGATATCCGGGGCGTCGCGGTGAGCACGCAGATCATGCGTACCCTCACGGAACGGGAGTGGGTGCACGTGGTTGGACACAAGGAGGTCCCGGGCCGTCCCGGACTCTACGCAACGACACGGACCTTCCTGGATGATCTCGGCCTCGGCCGGCTGGACGAACTCCCGCCACTGGACGATCTGCGCGAACTGGTCGACCTGCCTTCCGAGACGGCCGATGCCGAGCCACCCTTGGCGTCACGGTCGCAGGAAGGCGAGGAGGAACCTCCGCCAGGATCCTAGCGGCCCTGCGAAAAGTGGTGCAACCGGTGCGGGGGAGGGTTGTGGGCCGGTTTCGGCTATGCTAAAAATCTCCCCAGGACGACCAGAAAGGATACGGGCATGGATGCTCAGTCATGGAATCGGCACGGGATGTGCCGCTGGCTTTTCTTCTTCGCGATCGCCGCGTGCATCGCTTCCCCGTTCTTCACGACCGTGGCGAAGGCCAACGAGTCCGGTGTCACGTGGCTGTTCGAACAGCAGGGGCACGATGGCCGAATCGCGGCCCCGGCGGACGAAACCACGGCCCCGCACGCCAGCCTTGAGGCACTCCGCGCGCTGCGCCCCGTAACGGATCAGGCGGATGCATGGGTGCAGCTGCGGCAGTTTGTCGAACAGGCCTCGGGTGCAGGAATTCCGGATGTCCCGCGCCGGCTGATCGCCCTGAGCCTTGCGGGCGAATCCGATCCCGAAGGTCTCGCGAAACTGCGCCGCCACCAGAATCCGGACGGCGGATTCGGCGCCGAACCCGGCCAGCAGAGCAGTGTCCTCGACACGCTCGACGCACTGGACGCCCTCGCAGCCGCCGGAGTCAACGATTTCGACGTGCTTCAGCCAGCCATCGCCTTCGTGGCTGCGCGCCAGCGTACCGACGGTGGCTTCGCCGCAGCGGCAGAAAGTCCGTCCTCTGTCTATCTGACGGCCCGAACTGTGGCCGGCCTGCAGCGGTATCGAATCGAGTATGGGTTGTCGGGAGTGCTGCAGGCAGCGGTTGATTTCCTCGCGGCCCGGGAGAGCGATCGGGGCTGGGGGCAAACCTGGCAGAACGCGCAGGCGCTGCTGGCGCTCCTGCCGAGCACGGCGGACACCGGCCGCCACGCGGTCGCTGTGGATGCCCTGCGAGCGGCACAGGGGGACGATGGTTCCTGGGACGGAAGTGTCTATGCCACTGCGCTCGCATTGCGCGCGCTGGGCCTGGCGGCAGCGGAAGACTCTTCGTCTTCGCCCAGCTCGGCCACGCTCCTCGGGCAGGTGATCGACAGCCGCCACGGCGTCGTCGTGTCGGGAGGCACCGTGACCGCGCACGGGAGCGGGGCTGGGGACTGGATGACCACGACCGGCCCCGATGGACGTTTCGTGCTGCAGGATCTGGAACCGGGGCCGTACACACTGGCGTTCAGTGCAACGGGCTTCCAGACGTTAATGCGGAACGTCGAACTGGAGGCCGACCAGCGCTCCGACCTCGGAGCGGTTGTCCTCGATATGGAGCCGGAAAACGCCCTCGTAACCGGAAGGGTTGCGGATGCCGTGACTGGCGCAGGGATTGCGGCAACCGTCGCCTTGCAGGGCTCCGGGATCGTGACCGCGAGCACCGGAATGGACGGACATTTCGCACTCCCGGTTCCAGCGGGCGCCGTCGAACTGTCGGTGACGGCCACCGATTACGAACCGGTCCATGCCGCCGCCTGGGTCGAACCGGGCGACCGGCTGCTGTTTTCGCCGGTCATGAGCCGGAGCGGCAGCACGGAAACAGAACCCTCGGTCATCCTGAACGGGCGACTCCTGGATGCGGAAACGGGGTTTGCGATCCCCGGCGCGGTGGTCCGGGTGGTCGGCACCGATGTGATGACATTGTCCGGCGTCGATGGATCCTTCCGGTTGACCCTTGCGGCTGCGGGTCAGATTCGCGTTGAGTTGCTGCACTCCGGGTATCAGCCGATCACGTTCACCTTGTTGACCACCGCCGGGACGGATGTGGATTTGGGCCACTGGTACCTCCTTCCGGATCCCCGCTCGAGTACGACCCTTCTGGGACTGGTGACGGACCGGGAATCCGGGGCGCCGGTGCCGGGTGCCCGGGTCAGCGCAGGGCCGCGAGTCGCGTATGCCGATCCCGATGGTCACTTTCGCATCGACGGGATCGAGGACCTGGCATTCGAGGTCGTCGCGGACGCCATCGGCTACCGGACCCTCACAGGCAGCCTCGTCCTGCAGCAACACGGGTGGACCCGGCTGGACGTCTCTCTGGAACCAACGGGCATCGGTGGCATCCGGGTCGTCGAGGTTGTCGAACACCAGGACCAGTATGGCGCGTTCGAAGAAGCGCGTTTCACCGTGGGGGTCGAGAACCGCGGCGAGCACGAGATGCCACTGGTTCTTGTGGCCAGCGCCCAGGGTGTGGCGAACGACTTCCGGGAAGACTTCGTGGTTCCGGTTCCCGGTGGTGGCCGCGACGCAACCTTTGTCCTGGCTCCCGGCGAGCAGGTCCTGCGCACAGTCTCGTGGTTCACCGGGAACGTTCCGCCTGGTCTGTACCGGATGGTGGTGCAGGTTTGGACAGGGGACCGGGTCACGGTCCTGTCGGAGGGCGTCGGGGCCGTGGCAATCGCCGAGACGGCACGTATCGGTGCGTTTGCTGTGCAGCCGGAACCCCGGGAACTCGTGCGTGGTGTCTCCACCGAGGTGGAGCTGGTGGCCACGATGAATAACGCCTCGAACGTGCAGACGATCCTGGATTTCGACGTCATCGTCCGCAGCCCTTCCGGACAACCGATCCATCAACAACGCGTGCAACTGGAGGCCGAGCCGCTCCCTGGACTCCAGGAATTTTCTCTCACCCGTTTCTCCCATGATTTCGACTTGGCTGGAGCGTACCCCATCGAGATCCTGGGGCTAACGGGCGCAACGGTAGAGGCCCTGGACGTCCGCGGTATCGATGTCGCGCCGAATATCCGCGTGCAGGGAACGCACGGCCTGGATCCCGGGCAGATCCTGCCCCGGGAGGACGCCGGGATTACGGTCAGACTCAGGATCGAAGGCATGGAGGATGCCCAATGACAGGGATCGTTTACCGATGGGCCGTCCTCGTGACGCTCGCAATCAGCCTGTTTTCGCAGGCGCATGCAGGCACCTTTGACAACGGTATTCCGGAGGGCTGGATCTGCGAGGGTTCCTGCGGCACCGGGGTCGTCGATGGCGTGGTGACCCTCGCTCCTTCCGGGGGCGAGCAATACGGTTGGGTCGCGACGACCGGCAGTCCGCTGCGTTCCCTGGGCCTGCCCGGGATTGGCGGCACCAATGGCTCGCGGCTGCGCTCCCCGATGTTTTCCGCCGGGGCCGGCGAGCCCCTCGAATTCCAGTTCAATTACGTCACGTCGGACGGTGCCGGATTCGCGGATTATGCTTGGGCGCGGCTGTTGGACGCATCCATGGAACCCGTTGCCCTGCTATTCACCGCGCGTACGCGTTCAAGCGGGAACATCGTCCCGGGTTTCGGGATGCCAGAGATCGGCGCCGATATCACGCCGGAGACGGTCAACATCATCGGGGGCGGGCCCCGATGGTCGCCTCTGGGCGGCGACTCGGGTCGCTGTTACGCAAGCGGCTGCGGTTACACGGATTGGGTGAGCTCCCGGTACGTGATCCCGGAGACGGGTGAGTATGTACTGGAGCTGGGTGTCGTCAACTGGTCCGACACGGCCTTCCAAAGCGGGCTTGCCTTCGATGGGGTGATGGTGGGTGGCAAGCCCATCGGTGCCGAACCCGAATATCGCGATCTCCGCGTGACCGCCCGTCTGGTCAATGCCGGCGTCGTCATCGAACCGGGATCCTTTGCGGTCGAGCCGGTGAGGATGGAGAGTGCGGGCGAGGCGACCGAAATCGAGTGGTTCTTCCCGAACTTTGTCCTCGGCGCCTTCGAAGATCTCGATTTCCAGGTCGGGATCACGGACCCCGAGCCGGGCGAAAACCGTGCTGTCGTTGACGAGGTCGTGATCAGCTATCTCGATCGTCTGGGACAGGCGCATCGGCAGACGCTCGGTCCACTGCATGTCGAGGTCCTGCAGTCGTTCTACCTCCTGGAACTGGCGACAGACCGGATCAGCTACGCGGTCGGAGAGCCGGTCGCGGTCACGCTGGAGGTGAAGAATCGGGGATCTGCAGCCAGCACCCCCGTGATCGGATGGGAAATCCGCGACGCCTCAGGGTACCCGGTATCGACCCTGCCCGCCCCTGAGGAACTGGGGTTCGAGCCGGGTGAGACGAGAGTGCTGACCGTCGAGGCTTTCGACACGGCCGGGCTCTACGCAGGGGATTACACCGTGGTCGCGCAGCTTCGGGATCCCCTCACGTCAGCAACGACCGAGGCGCGAGCGGATTTTCGGCTGGCGATTCCCTCCGGCAGTGGTCTTGCGGCCGCCGTCGCCGCGGATCGGCCTGCTTACGATCCCTACGAGACCGTCACACTGACGGGCAGGATCGAGAACACGGCGTCGGGTCTGCAGGTCAGCGGGCATCAGGCCAGCCTGAGCGTCATCGACCCGGAAGGCGCAGAGATCTGGCGGGAGGAGGTGGCTCCGGGTGTCCTCCTGCCGGGCGCGCATCAGGACGTCGTCCGTCCGTTTGCTCTCGGGCTTGCAGTCCCCGGGCACTATCGAGTCCTTCTCGTCGTTCGCGACGCGGAAGATCTCCTCGCCACAACCGCCGAAACCGGCTTCCAGGTCCTGGCCACGAGCGAGACCGGCGCCGGTCTCTGGGGCGGGATATCGATCTCCCCAGAACCGGCACTGCGTAGCGAGACGTTATACCTGGAGGCGGAGATCACCAATGACGGGAATTCCAGCCTGCATGGGCTGCCCGCGACCCTGTCCCTGATCGACCCAGGTGCCGGCCGGGAACTCGCCAGTTGGTCTCACACGCTGGATCTGGAACAAGAGGAGACGCGTTTCCTTACGGCGGACTGGAGCATCGACGCTCCCGCGGGGACCACGCTGGTGGCGGTGTTGCGCGCCGAGATCCAGGGCGAACTGCGGATTCTTGCCAGTGCATCGATACGGGTGGAGGACCGCTTCGTCTCCACTCCGAGCGTCGAAGGCCGTGGTCGACTACTGGTGCTCCTGGATCCTCCCGGGCATCAAGAATGCCTGGCGGTCGAGCAGTTGGAACTGGGTCTGCCGGCGCTGACTTCACTGGGCTACGGAGATCTGCTGCAGGTGGACCTGTACGACGGTAGTGGACAACTCCTGGACTCGGAGTCGCTCCGAGGCGGCGATCTGCTGCCGTCCGACCTGAGTCAGGGCGCGGGGCCGAACCTGATCCTGCAGGGCCTTTCCACGCAGGGCATGGCCATTGGCATTGATTTCCGGGGTGGGAGTGCCCTCCGGACGGATCGGCTTCAGCTGATCGCCACCTTCCATCGGGACGGATTTGTCCGTCAGTTCACGTCCGGAACGGTGCCGGTCGGGTGTGCGGAGATGCCCGAATCCGGAGATGTGCTGGGCGACTTCAGGGTGCGGGATGCGGCTATCGTGGCCGAGGGTCCAAGCCTGCTCCGACGCGCATTTCTCGAGGCCTTTCTGGACGCGGAGGGTTGGTCCTACACCGTCGTCACCCAGGCTCATGCCTTCGCCCACGAACTGCGCACCGGGGGGTACGCCAGCTTCCTCCTGTTGGCCGAACGGGTAAAGCTCGACAACCAGGTGAGCCGGGAATTGCGGGAGGCTGTCTTCGCGGGCCGGGGTATCGTGCAGGCGGCGGCGCGCGATCACCGCAACCACCATCTGCTCGAGGTCTTCGGAGCCGAATTTCTGGGGCGTGATCCGCATGCGGTGGGTATCCGACCGGTGCTTCCCAGTCCCATCGAGGTCCCGGATGATGCCCTCTCCCCGGAGGCAAGGGCGGTGATGCTGCGCCCGCACGGTGGCTCGGTGATCGGGGAATATCGAATCGATGGCGGGCAGACCCAGGATACCGCGGCCATGACGGTACACGACTTCGGTCTGGGCCGCAGCCTGCTGGCCGGCTTCGACCTGCAGGCCGCGGCCAAGGCCTCGGGAGCATCCGGGGGTTTCGCAGCCCTGCTGCGCGACGCCCTGGAATACACCCGACCCAATCCGGTGATGCAACGTCCCGGTATGGCGGTTCCCGTGCGCTGGGTGCTGGCCAACCGTGGCGATGCCGGATCGGTTCGTCTGGATCTTGCGGTGATCGGAGGGACCATCGCCGACCCCGGGTCCGCCAACGCGGAAGGCCCGCGACACATCTCGTACGAGATTGACCTGCCAGCAGGTGGGCACCGGGAATTGCTGTTCTGGTGGAGGTTGCCGATGGACCCCGACGCAGCCCGGATCATGGCCACTTTGTATCTTCGTGAAGGAACCCAGCTGTATCTCCATGACGTGGATTTCCATGATCTGACCATCGAAGTCCTTCCTGGATTCGAAGAAGTGCGTGCATTGATCGAGCCGAGGCTGATCTTCGACGATGACTACCGTCTTGTCGTCGAGAAAGTCGAGTCCGCGAGGCTGAAATACCTGGGCGGAGACGCCAACCGGGCGGTTTTCCGGCTGCTCAAGGCAGCGGACCGGTTGGCAGGGATTGATGAGCCGGATGCGGCGGTCATTCGGGAGGCCCTGGCGTGGCTGATCCACGCCCTGGCCAGGGAGGTCGGGGCTGAATAACGGCCCCAACACAAACAAGAATCACGAGTCGACAAGGATGTGTACTCATGAGGACAGGGATTACCCTTTTTCCGCTGTTGCGGGACAGTCTGTTCAGCCGGGTCGTGGCGAGCATCTTGATCATCGCCTTGATCCTTCTCACCTCGGAGCCCCTGGCTGCCGCGCTCAGCGAGCCACCGCAGACGTCCGAAGAGCATGTCGGGACAACCCATTCTGCCGGCGAACTTCTATCGGGCAAGCTTCGCGAGGCGAGGGGAGTTCTCGGGGCCGCTGATGCGAGGCTTCGCCGCGGCGAGTCCATTGCCGAGGAGCGCCGGGAGCTCGCCGCCCTGCGTAAACACGCGACCGAACTGAACACCCATGTGATGGCGGATTTTGCCGCCATCGATGACATGCTCCGGGAGCGCGGGGTTTCGGCCAGAATACTCGACCGCCATCAGGAAGCCGTCTCGCTCTACCAGCAGGAGATGCAGGCCGTGCTCGAGGATCTGGCGATCATCGAGGCGGCGGGTGACGATGAACCCGTTGCGCTACCGATCGAGCGCGTCCACCAGCGACTGTCCGAACGCCAGTTGCAAGCAAGTCAGCAGCCTTTCGATCCGAACGAACTACCGCATGAGGCGCAGCAGCCCAGGCAAGACAACCTGCCAAGGATCGACAGGGAAAGTTTTATCGGAGCAGGGCTCTTAGATACGCCGCTGATGCATCTGGCTGCGCTCGACGGGTTCATTCTGGATGGCTTGCCGGGTGCAGAGGATCCTCGTTATCTTGCGGAAACGGACGAGGTGCGACTCTCTGCCGCGATTCGCGCCAGGGCTGCGGAACTGGCCCACGATCCTGTCGCCGTCTATCACTGGGTGCGCAATCACATCGAGTGGGTTCCCACTTGGGGCGCCGTCCAGAATGCCGATCTGACGCTATCGGCACGCCGGGGCAACGCCATGGATGTCGCCAGCCTGCTGCTGGCACTGTTACGTGCCTCCGGCGTTCCAGCCCGCTACGTGCATGGAACGATCGAGGTGCCGGCGGAGGCCTTCCGCAACTGGGCCGGCGGCTTCGAACGGATCGAGGAGGCCATGAACTATGCCGCCTCGGGCGGAATCCCCGTCACCGGGCTCATCCAGGGTGGGCGGATCACCCACGTGCGGATGGAACACGTCTGGGTCGAGGCGGCCATCGACTTCCTGCCATCGCGCGGTGCCGTGATGCGCGAGGCGGACACCTGGCTTCCGCTCGATGCCAGTTACAAGCAGTATGAGTTTGTTCCTGGGCTCGATGTGTCTCTGATCACCGGACTCGAAGGCGATGGGCTGCTGCTGGACCTGTTGGCCACGGGCACCGTCAACGAGGCCGAAGGATGGATCCAGGGGCTGGATGCCGCGGGGGTGCTGGCCGCGCAACGCGAAGCCGAGGAACGTCTGGCTGCACACGTCGAGCAGTTGGAGGCCCCGACAGCTGCGGACGTCATCGGCGGCAGCAAGGTGGTTCTGCGCGAGGCGCAGGTGCTGCCCTCCGGACTGCCCTACCAGCGGGCGATCGAGGGCGCCAGGTACGCCGCGTTGCCCACAGCATTGCAACCGCGCATTACTCTTGGACTCGGTGCGGACATCCTGGGACAGCCCCTGCACCAGGTCGCATTTCCCTGGGCGAGCCTTAACAACCGAAAGGTGACCCTCTCGTTCCGCCCCGCGACCGAGGACGATCAGGCGGCGCTCGAGGCATTGCTGCCCGAGGGCGATATCGAGGACCCAAGCCAGCTGCCCTCCAGCATCCCGGCGTACCTCATCAACGTGATACCCGAATTGAAGGTCGATGGCGAGACGGTGCTGGTTGCCCCTCCCATGCCGCTGGGCGAAGAGCTTGCGGTGTCCTATAGCGTGACCGATCCGGTCCATGGCACCCGGCACTATCCGAACAAGGTGGTTGCAGGTTCCTACCTGGCATTGGGCGTGATCGGCGGAGGCGTGGCGGCGGGCGGTATCGAGACCGCAGAGGATCGCCTGCGCGAGACCGTCCGGATCCTGAGCACCGGTGACCAGGGCCTGCTCGGAAGCCTGACGCGCGAGGACCTCCTGGGAGATCTCTTTCATGCTGGCCTTTTGAGTTACTTCGGGCAGTATCAGGCCTTGGGCACTCTCAAGGCGCGAAGCCAGGATTCCCATTTCCAGCTGACCACCTCGGCCGGCACCTTCGGTTATGTGCCCACGGTCACATACCTTTTCGGGATCCCGCGCTCGATCACGGCCGGTGGGGTCGTGATGGATCTCGACCGCGTGGCACACATCGCCAGTACAGATGGCCAGGGGCAGGAGGTGAGCGCGGCGCTGAACTTTCAGCTCGGCGCGTTAGCCTCCGGCCTGGAACATGCCGTGCCCGAGCAGATGTTCATCGCCGAGGATGGGACGGGGGAAGGAGTCTCCGCGGTCCGGGCCCTCCAGAAGGCAGTCGCCATGGGCCAGCGCGTCTACCACATCACCCCGGCGAACCAGGCTGACGCGCTCCCCCACATCCGGCAGAATGTACTGACCATGAACGAAATCCGCGCCTCCCTCGCCGTCGGGCGGGAGGTGATCGTTCATACCGACCCGATCAGCGTTCCCGGCTGGCAGGGCGCCGGCTACATCATCTTCGACCCCCAAACGGGTGCAGGTGCATGGAAGATCGCCGGCGGCGCGAATGGGGGGTTTTT
>NZ_REBW01000054.1 GCF_007692535.1 Thioalkalivibrio sp.
CGTTCCAGGCTGGTCGCGAGCGCGCCCTGGGAACTGTTCAGGTTACGCTGGGCGTTCAGCGACATGATGTTGGTATTGATGACCTGTGCCATTTTATTTTCCCTCTCTCAGGAGTCTTTAGATTTAGCCTACCGCCCTTGGTGGCGGGTCTTCGGACGGCGCAATATGCCGCTTTCAGGGGTTGTATCGGCCCGAGGTCTACAAGCTTTAGGGGGATGGCTTGACTTTTTCAGAGGGGCGCGCCGGCGGCAGGACATGCACCGCTATTCAATGCCTTCGGGCCTCAGTCGACCACGTGGCCACCGCATTGCGTTGACGCTTTATTCACCTTGAGGCGGGTTGCGGGCGTGGTGGAACCTGCCCCGACGGCACCCCGCTGGGCGCAGAGAAACCCGCCCGGCTTCCGGTCCGATCAGGTCAGCACGTCGATACTGTGCAGGGTGAGGATGCCGGGCTCCCGGGCCAGCCGGGCCTCGAGGCGCTCCCGCAGCTGCCGGATCTCCGCTGCGGGGATGTAGTCTTCGCGCCGGTCGCCGTTGCGCTGCCCCCAGCCTCCGGGGCGGCCGGTCGATTCCGCCGCGCGTTCCCTGGCGACGTCAACCCGTATCCGCGCCGCCATCTCCGCGTCGTCGCGAGCGGGCCGATCGGATCTTGACCCGTCGATTTCGGTGTGTCGGCCGGCGGCCGCATGTTCCGGCTCGTTCACCGGCCGCAGGGACTCGGTGATCACCGCGACGGCGCCCCCACCCGGGCGATCGCCGACCCACGGCCGATTGACCGGCGCGCTGGGCAGGGTGACGACCGGTTTATCGATGAGCATCGCGGCTGTCCGGGGCGGTTTTTACCGGGTAGTAGTGTAGCAGGACGTGCTTGAAACGATTGACATTCTGGGCTTTGGCCCCGGGGTCACCATCCCGCTCCGTATCCATGTTCCGGCCGAGACGGATTTCCGGCGCTTCCCACGCGGAACATCGCTCCGATTGGTGTCGAGATTCCGTCATGGCACAAAGAATTCCTCGTATATTACTGTTTTTTATGCTTTTTTATTCCTGGCACGAAAATCGCTTATTAGCAGATGACTGAAGCCACGGAATCCGATTCATGAGCCAGACATTCGCCGAAAGCATCCTGCGTTCCTTCCCCCGGGGGATCTCCAGTGGGATCTCCAGGGACAACCAGCCACTGCCGAACAGCGCTGAGATCGCCCTCACGCCCGCCGAGCTGGCCTTTCAACTGCAAACCACGCTGGAACCCGAGTCCGTGCTGGGACGTTTCTCACGGGTCATCCAGTTGACCTTCCCCCACGACGGCTTCAGCTACGACCATCCGGGCGCAGGCCTGCACGTCAGCCAGGGGCGGCTGTCTCGGCACAGTTGCACCTACACCCTGTCCGTGAACGGTGAGGATCTGGGCGAACTGCGCTTCCTGCGGGGACGGAAGTTCCGGGAACAGGAACTGGCAGAAATGGAGACGATGCTCGCAGGCCTGGTCTATCCGCTGCGCAGCGCGCTCCTGTACCGGCAGGCCGTGCAGGCTTCCCAGACGGATCCGCTGACCGGCGTATACAACCGAAAAGCGCTGGATCAGCTGCTGACGCGTGAACTCGCAAGCTTCGAACGTGGCGGCGAGATGGTGGCCCTGCTGGTACTCGACCTGGATCACTTCAAGCGCGTCAATGACACGCTCGGCCACTCGGTGGGCGACCGCGTGCTGAAGGCAGTCACCGGCTGCCTCGTGGAGGCCACCCGGGCCTGTGACATGGTGTTCCGCACGGGCGGCGAGGAGTTCGTGATCCTGATGCGGATCGCCCGTCCCGAGGATGCCGCGCCGGCCGCGGAGCGGGTCCGGGCGGCCGTGGAATACTGCGCGGCCGTGCAGGACGCGGCCCCCGGCCAACACGTGACCGCCAGCATCGGCGTCGCGCTCGCGTGCCGACGCGACACGCCGCTGACACTGTTTGACCGTGCAGACAAGGCGATGTACGAGGCGAAACGGGCGGGACGCAACCGCGTGCAAGCGCAGGCCTGAAGACCCGGATGCGGGTGGCGCTGGGCGGCAGATGATCCTGGATGACGTGACCGCCCAGCCACCCCCCTCTCCCGAAAGCGGGCGAGAGAAAAGAACAGGCCCTGGGTACAGGGAATCCAATAAGCCTGCATCGACTAGTCCGTCAACGGCCGCTTGCGGATCTGTTCCCGTTCAAGCGAGTAGATCGCTTTCATCAGCGTGCGCTCGACCGACTTGTCGAGACCGAAAAACCGCTGGCCGGCACGAATCAGCTTCTGTCCGTATTCCTGCTGCATGTAGCGGATCTCGGCCGTGCAGCTGATCGTCTGCCCGTCGGGAAGATCCAGGGCCCGGACGGTGACGACGTCGAGTGGTGCAAGCGGACAGTCCTGGGCGAGCTGCATCCCGAATCCGCCGAGCGAAATATCCAGGAGCCGCCCGGTGACCTCGAACCGCTCCTCCATCACCAGGTGTACCCGCAACTCCAGGCTGCGGGGCACGTAGGCCCGGAAGAAGGCACGGCGCTGGAGGTATTCCAGTTGCTGCGGCATCGCAACGCGGTAGAAGGCGATGTCATTCTCGACCCCGACGTCAAACACCTCCCCGACGAAGCGCGTGGGCACGCCGCCGAGCACGCCCGTCAACCGCAGCCGGGTGCCGAGGCCCACACGCTCGTGTCCCCTGTCCGGAGCCAGTTCATCGAGAACGATGGTCCCGGTCAACGGATTCACGTCCAGGAGCGCCGTCGTATACCCGTTTTCGTCACCTTCCAGTTTCGCGCTGAGCAGGACACGTCGATCCCACAGGTTCTGAAGCATCCGATGCACGCGCGCCGGATTCGTGATCAGTTCCCGACGCGGTCGGCTGTCGAATCCCCGGAAGTCGGCTGGTTCCGCCAAGCTCATGTCCATCGTGCTGCACATCCCTCAGGTAGGGCCACATGATCTACGGTGACGGTAGCGTCTGCAGGATTCATCACTCGGGGCTCATCCGCATCGCGAAATCGTCAGGCCAGACGCATTTGAACGAGTCTGCATATCCAGCGATGGCTGGCTTCGGGACGCCGATGACTTTTGGGTCGCGGGGAAGTTTGGTGACTGCGGAGCAAGGCAGGGCGCGTCGGCGGAGCATCACCGCCCGACGCACTCAGGCCTCGGAGATGTGGCGGGATGGCCCGCTGGCCACCGTGCGACCGCTGGGATCGTAGAGCTCCATGCGGGAATCCTCTCCACGGAGGATCTGGAGCGCCTGTTGGACTTGCCGCTGATGCGTCTGCACCACTCCGCCATTGATCTGGTTATGCCGGCGGCAGCGCTCCATGGCGTCCTGCAGGCGGCCCCAGAGGGGGCGCATCAGCCCCTCCTGGTCCCAGACCCGCAGGCATGCCTCGATGCCCTGACGGTCCGGCTCGAATCCCTCGGCCTGCAGCAGGGTCGTCTGCTCGCGGGTGATCCGTTCCAGGGACTGTGCAATCTGGTGTTTCGTGGTCACCGCGTCGTCGAGCTTTTCCAGATCCCGCAAGGACAATGCCCGGGTTTCCCTCTCGAGAACGGCCTCCAGTGACAGGGCATCGCGCACTGCCTGGTTGAGCAGGTCGTGCAGTCTCTCCGGTGCGGCCTCCGAGGCTCTCATGAAATCAGAGCCCTTCCATTCGGATCAGGCCCGCAGCGATCCGCTCCGGGCTCACTTCATAACGGCCTTCCTCGATCGCCTGGCGAATCTCGCTCACCTTCTTGCTGTCGACTACGGGCTGTTCACTGGCCGTCTGGGCAAGATCGCTCAGGCTATTGGTCAGCGTGACCTTGTCAGCGCCAGCGGAGCGGCCCTGGGAGGCGCTCCCATCGGACACGGACCCGTTACGGTTCTCCGCCACGCTGCGCCCCTCGTTGCTGGCGCGCGCATGGGTCTGTGACGGGTTCTTGATCTCTATCGACATTTCCAAATTCCTCGGGCCTCGTTTCCACCCTTTGCTAGCCTATGTGTCGGCAACCACGGAGCAAACTTTAGTGCCAGCGGTCACTGTAGCCGCATTTCCCCTCGGCAGGCCACCCATTCGCGCTCGTCCGAGTCGCATCGGCTACATGCTTACGCCCACGGTACCGTGGGAAAGTACCAACCCTTCCACGATCCGATCGGACGAGAGGTTGCGCACCCGGACCCGATCGCCGTGGGCACCATTTCCCAGGGCCTCCCCCTCAACCCGGACCACGACCGAGGCGTTCTCCGCCAACAAAGTGACCCGCTGACCGCGCTGCACCAGACGCGGCGGCTCGACCATCTGGGGCGTCAGCAGCGTGCCCGCCTGCAGGGCACGCCGCAGGACCATGCCACGCGTGCTGTCGGGATCCGTCAGGTACCCGCTGGAGAGGCTGCCCACATCCTGTCTTTCGAGGCGAAGATGCGAGGCTTGCAGAACCGTGCTTCGGGGGAGGGCTTCCGAGAGCACCACCACCTCACCCTGTACGCTGATCTCGACCGGCACATACAGGGTCCAGGTCACGGGGCCCAGGCACCGAACCCCCACGGTGCTGTTGCCGGCCGTGCGGCTGCCGGGCGCCATGAAGGCCTCCAGGCCCTCTTCACAGGACCGCAGACGCAACCGGGAATCCAGGCGACCCGGGGTCACGCTGACATCGAACCGGGCATCGTGGGCCTGGCGGGCCTCGATCTCCATGAAGCTCGTGGCGGCACGGAGAATGTTCTCGTGCGGCTCATCGATCGCGCTGGCGGTCGGGGCCAGCGCCATTCCCACCGTGATCAGCCAGAGAACCCCCAGACACTTGCGCCGGATCATTGCTGCATACCTCCCGTCTCGCATCGACCGTTCACGCGGTGGCATCTGCCAGATTGATGACGCACGCGGTCTCTCAAGGGGTCTTGATGCAAGTCATATGCCAGTTCCCGCGGCGCCGTATCGGAACGATGCCTCACAGGAAGTTGAACAGCGACAGCCGCTGCACCTGGACGAAGGTCTGCTGCGCCGCCTGCAGCGCCGTCTGCTGGAGGTTGAACCGGCTGATCGCCTCCGCGTAGTCGAGGTCCTGCACCTCGGACAGCGCGGTTTTCACCTGCAGCAACTGGTCCTCGTTGACCCGGCTCTGGGTCTCCACCGTGTTCATTCGCGCGCCCAGGCTGGTCCGCGTCTCGAGCAGACGCCCGAGCGCCTGGTCGAGATCGCCCAGTGCCTGGCCCATTGCCCCATGGAAGCTTTCGCTTTCGCCGTCTCCGTCGGCATCGGGTCCGTTCTTCAGAGCGCTGACGACATCCGCGTAGAGATCGAACAGCATTCTCGGCTCAGGACCGTCTTCACCCGGGGGCTTTACAGAAAATACGCTCTGCCCCGGATCGCCAACCGGCACCGTGCGCACCGCGCTGATCTGGACCGCCCGCTGGCCGTCGTCGCCCGCATACCTGACACGGTTTCCTTCGTCGATGAAGGGCTGGTCCCAGGAGCGGAGGCCCGCGAACAGGTACTCGCCGTTCGCATCCTGGCTGTTTGCAAGTTGCAGAAGCTCGTCCCGCACCTGCGCGATCTCTCCGGCAATCATCGCGCGGGTCTCGTTGGTCTGGCTTCCGTTGTTGCCCTGCACCACGAGTTCGCGCACCCGTTGCAGGCCGTCCCCCACTGAGGTCAGCACCGTTTCGGTGGAACGCAGCCGTTGCGTCACCGACAGCGCGTTGCGTTCGTATTGTTCGAGCTTGCCGACCGCGCTGGTGAGCTGCAATGACTTGACTGCGCCGCTGGGGTCGTCGCTGGGGCTCAGAATGCGTTTCCCGGACCCGAGCTGAAGCTGGGTGCGGGACAGATCCTGCTGGCTGCGCTGGATGTTGTCGACACCGCTACGGAAGACCTGGCTCGTGGATACTCGCATCTCTGTTACCGCCTCACCGCGCCGAGCAGTGTGTCGAAAAGTGTGCTGCTCACGGCGATCACCTGTGCGGCGGCCTGGTAGGCCTGCTGATAACGCAGCAGGTTGGCCGCCTCCTCGTCCAGGTTCACGCCGGAGATCGAATCCCGCTGGTTTCTCGCCTCTTCGAGGAGACGCGCCTGGGATGCCGACGCGACCTCGGCCTGCCGGGTCCGGGTCCCCACCTCGCCGATCATGGTGTTGTACCCCCCCTCGAGGGTCGCCGTACCACCGGCCAGGAATCGGGCGTCCTGCAAGCCTGCCAGGGCCAATGCGTTGGTATTGTCACCGACGCCACCGGTGTTGGCGCTCACCGTGAAGCGGTCGCCATCGGCGGGCGTTCCCTGGATGGCCAGGGTCCAACCGTTGTGCCGGACCTCTGTCACGCCCGACGGGTCGAGTGGCACCACTTCCCCGCCCACCTCGAACTGCGAGGATCCCGCGTTGAAGGTGACCGTGGCGGGGCTCGTGTCCAGCGCTTCGGCGTTCTCTGCCTGCACCGAACGCGCGACCGCGACCCCGGTATTTTCCGAGTCGGCGCTGACACGGACCGGCGACCCGGCAGCGACCTGGCGCGCGTCGCTGATGACCGTGCCGATCTGCTGCGCAGCGGTGCGTGTGGGCCGGACGAGGAAGCTGTCCCCAGCGGCCGCACCGGTGATCGCGTCCGTATCGATGGCAAGACCCACAGCTTCGGGATCGACGGGCTGGCCGCTGGGGACCCGCCGCAATTCCCAATCCGAACCGTCGAATCGAAGCCGATAGTCCTCGGTGGTGAGCTGTCCCGGGTCGGCGATGGTCACCACGGGCTGGCCAGCCGCGCTGTTGTCGGAGCGAGCGAGAACCTCGGCTTCCGGCAGCCGGAAGAAGTCGCCACCGACGTTGCCCAGCAGGTCCTGTCCCAGCGCGTGCTGTTCGTTGAAGGCCTCGGCCAACCCGAGGGCCGTGCGTCCCAGCGCGTTTTGCGCCACGTCGAGCACGGACGAGCGCACGTCCAGCAGCGCGCCCAACCTGCCTCCCGTCATGAAGCGGCTGATGTCCGCCACATTTCCGCCGGTGGACGCGTAACCGATACCGATCTGCGTCGGATCCTCACCCAAAGGTGCGGCAGTGAGCATGGAGGCGGTACTGCCCACCACGAGGCTCTGCCCATTACCGACGAAGACGTTGAGCGACCCATCGTCCTGGGCAACGGTGCTCACGTTCACCCGCTCGGCCAACTCGCGCACCAGCTTGTCGCGCTGGTCGAGCAGGTCGTTGGGGGGCGCACCACCGGCGCGGCCCATGGCTCCGACGATGCCGCGGTTCACTTCCGCCAGCGCCTTGGAGAGGCCGTTGATCTCGTCCACGGTCGTCTGGATCTGCCCGTTGACCAACGCCCGTTGATCATCCAGCCGCTGATGGAGGAATCCAAAGCGGTCGGACAGAGAATCCGCCTCCGATATCAGCACCTGACGTGCCGGCAGCGAGGTGGGATCCGTGGCCACGTCCTGGGCGGCGGCAAAGAAGCTCTGCAGCCCGGGGGCGAGACCGGAATCGGGGTTCGCGAGCAGGGAATCGACCCGTTTCGCGTAGTCGTGGAACGCCGAATACTGCGCGCTCGAAGAAGTCGCGGTTCGCAGCTGATTTTCCACGAACTGGTCGAAAACGCGGTTCACGCCACCCACCTCCACGCCCGTACCAAAATAGCCGTTGCCGGCGAACTGCGGCGTGCGCGTGTTCAGATCCAGGCGCTGGCGGCTGTAGCCCTCGGTCGCAGAATTGGAGATGTTGTGGCCGGTCACCGACAGGCCGCGCTGAGATGCAAGCAGCCCGGAGGTGCCAATACCGAGGAGTCCGCTACTCATCGAAGTTCTCCGGGAAATTCTCGAGGCCCACCATCATGCTCTGCATGCACTGTTTCTCCTTCATCAGCTTGTCGGCGCCGCTGCACCGGACTTGAGGCCCACTGTCTGCGGCAGCGTGCCCCGGCTCAGGATGTCGAGGATCTTGTCCGCGTAGACCGGGTCGGTCGCA
>NZ_REBW01000265.1 GCF_007692535.1 Thioalkalivibrio sp.
CTTGCTCGCCCAACCTTACGCGATGCAAGGGGAACAACCCCTTTGTTTAGCACTCTAACCGCCAGACTGCTAATATTGAGCCAATTTTCAAGGGGGACACCTTCATGAGCCAAGCATTGGTGCGAAAGCCCGTGGACATGCCCGTCCCGGTAGGCAACCTGGACCACTACATGGCGGCGGTCAGCCGTATCGAGGTCCTGAACGTCGACGAGGAACAGCGTCTGGCGCGGAAACTGCGTGACCGGCAGGATCTCGATGCCGCGCGCCAGCTGATTCTGCACAACCTGCGCTTCGTGGTGCACATCGCCCGTGGCTACTCCGGTTACGGACTGCCGCTGGGCGACCTGATCCAGGAGGGCAACGTCGGCCTGATGAAGGCCGTGCGCCGGTTCGACCCCGACCATGGGGTGCGACTGGTTTCCTTCGCCGTGCACTGGATCCGGGCCGAGATCCACGAGTTCATCCTGCGCAACTGGCGCATCGTCAAGGTCGCCACGACCAAGGCGCAGCGCAAGCTGTTCTTCAACCTGCGCCAGGCCAAGCGCAGCCTCGGCTGGCTGAACCCGGACGAGGTGACCGCGGTCGCCCGCGACCTGGGCGTGCCCGAGAGCGACGTGCGCGAGATGGAGAGCCGCCTGGCCGGCCGCGACACCAGCTTCGATCCCGATCCCGCCGACGATGACGACCGCGGCTACCTGGTCCCTTCGGAACAGCTGTCCGCCAGTGCCGCCAGCGACCCTGCGCAGATCGTCGAGGATGCCGACTGGGATCGCCATTACCAGGCCCAGCTGCAGCGCTCCCTGGGCACCCTGGACGATCGCACCCGGGACATCGTAGTGCGCCGCTACCTGATCGAGCCCAAGGCCACCCTGCACGAACTGGCCCACGAATACGGGGTGTCCGCGGAGCGGATCCGGCAGATCGAGAACCGCGCCTTCAAGGAACTCCGCGACGTCCTTGCGGCGTAGGCGCAGGACCCAGCCCGGCCACGGCCGGGCCAACCCAGGGAGAACCCGGACCCATGTCTGGAACACGCGCTTTCGCCCGGCTCTTGGGCGCACTACTGCTCGGCCTCGGCCTGACCAGCCTCCTGTCCGCCCAGGACGCGCCTGACCAGGGATCCGGAGCCTGCGTCTGCCCGGACGAGGTGACGCTGGCCGAGCCCGCCTGGGTCCGCCTGCCCCCGCCGAACCTGTCGGTGACGGCCGCCTACATGACCCTCGGCAACCGCGGTGACGACGACCTGACGGTCGTTGCCGCCGAATCCCCGATTGCGGGCACGGTCGAACTGCACGAACACCTGCAGGACGCGGCCGGCGTAATGCGCATGCGCCAGGTGGCGTCACTGGCACTGCCCGCCGGCGGCAGCCTGGCCATGGAACCCGGCGGATTCCACCTGATGCTGATCGGCCTGCACCAGCCCCTGGCCGAGGGCGAGACCGTGCCGGTGATCCTGCACCTTGCCGACGGCCGCACCCTGGAAGTCGCCGCCGAGGTACGCCGCGCCGCGCCAGGCCGCGACCATGACGCGCATCACCACCACGGCCACCGGCACCACTGAGCCCAGCGAGCGCGGGAGCCCGCTCCCGCTTTCACGACGCCGAAACCCGCCCCACCGCCCCAAAGCGGCGGCAAGCCGCCGCACTCCACAGGCGCTGCGCGCCACCCCCCTATGGAGTGCGGGAGCTTGCTCCCGCTTTTTCACGACGCAGGACTCCGCACCAGCGCCCAAAGCGGCGGCAAGCCGCCGCACTCCAAAGGCGCTGCGCGCCACCCCCTATGGAGTGCGGGAGCTCGCTCCCGCTTTTTCACGACGCAGGACTCCGCACCAAAGCCCAAAGCGGCGGCAAGCGCCCGCACTCCATGGGCGCTTACGCCAGACCGCTGAGCAAATTGCTATGCTTCGGCGCATGCAGCGGATCTACCTGGACTACAACGCCAGCACGCCGATCGCGCCCCGGGTCGCCGAGGTGATGCGCCGGATGATGGGCGAGGCCTTCGGCAACCCCTCCAGCAGCCACTGGGCGGGGCGTCCGGCGCGGGCGGCGGTGGAGACGGCGCGGGCGCAGGTCGCCACGCTCCTCGGCTGCAGTCCCGAGGAAATCATCTTCACCAGCGGCGGCAGCGAATCCAACAACCTCGCCCTGAAGGGCCTGTTCTTCGCCAAACCGCAGGCGCACGCCCACATCATCACCACGCAGGTCGAGCATCCCGCCATCGTCGAGCCCTGCCGCTTCCTGGAACGCCTGGGCGCCCGCATCACCTGGCTTCCGGTGGACGGCAGCGGGTGCGTTAATCCCGAGGACCTGCGGCGCGCAATCACCGCCGAGACGCTGCTGGTCAGCGTGATGCACGCGAACAACGAGATCGGCACCATCCAGCCGATCGCCGAGTGCGCGGCGATCGCGCGCGAACACGGCGTGCCGTTCCATACGGATGCGGCGCAGTCGGTCGGCAAGATCCCCACCCGCGTGGACGATCTCGGCGTCGACCTGCTGACCCTCGCCGGGCACAAGTTCTACGGACCCAAGGGTGTCGGCGCCCTGTATGTACGAGCGGGGACCGTGCTGGAGCCGTTGCTCCACGGCGCAGCGCACGAGAGCGGGCGGCGCGCCGGCACCGAGAGCGCGCTCCTCGCGGCAGCGCTGGGCGAGGCCGGCACGCTGGCCGGCGACCTGGCCCCGATGCAGGCGGTCAAGACCCTGCGCGACCGCCTCCGCGACGCCCTCGCGGCGGAGCTCGGCGAGCAGGTGGTGTTCCATGGCCATCCGGAGCGGGTGCTGCCAAACACGCTGAACGTGTCCTTCCTCGGCACCACCGGCGCGGAGGTGCTGGCCGGCCTCGAAGGAGTTGCGGCATCGACCGGTTCCGCGTGCCACTCGGGGCGGGTGGAACTGTCCCCGGTGCTGCGCGCGATGGGCGTGAGCCCGGAGGCGGGCCAGGGCGCGGTGCGCTTCAGCCTGGGTAGGGAGACCACCGCGGCAGAGGTCGATGCGCTGCTGCGGCTGATCGCCACGGCGCCCTGGCGGCGGGCGCGGACGCCGGTGCCGTCAGCACCATGAGCCGGTCGGGCGCACACGTTCGGTACGGCTGATGGACGATCCGGGAAGCCAGCGACCTGGGGAACTCTGGCCGTCGGCGGCCTACTCGCGCCAGGTGGAGACACTGCGTGCGGCGGTGGGCCGCACGGTCTACCTGGTCGAACTCGCGGCCACTCCGATCCATCTCGGGGTCCGCCAGACGGGGCAGCCGCACGTGCTGGTGGACGTGATCGGCTTTCCGCGACCGGACCCGGCCCGCGGCCTTGCCCCGCACATGATCGTTCTCGATGATGGCCGCGGCATCAACCTGGGCCAACTGCTGCGCATCAGCCTGGAGCGGCCGTTCGATCCGTCACCGGGGCAGGTCCTTTACCAGGACGACGAACTGCGGCAGCAACTCCTGCTGCGGGAAAGAAGGCTTTCGAGGAAATTCATTGCCCAGCGGGCAAGGCTGCTGCTCGGCCAGGTGCTGGGCCGCTCCGCGCCCCCGTCCCTTGCCGGCCCGGAACCGACGCGCGAATTTCCGTCAACCGGCGAAGAGGATCACCGAGAAGAAGCTGAGCCAGGAGACGATGATCAGAATGACGATCAGCGTCAGGGGAAGATTTTCAAAGGTAAACCAGTCGCGCATCGCCAGCGATCCCGTCAGTAGCTTTTGCCGGAAGGGTATGCCGAAGCCCGCCCCGACGCAAGAACAACCCGTGCCCCAGCCCGTAGGAGGCGAGCCCTCTCGCCGATCTGGCGCCGGAAAACCCATCGGCCAGAGGCTGGCCTCCTACAGCCGGGCCCCTTGAAACAACACGAACCTGACCGCCGACGGAGCTTTCGTGATCATCGGCAGGTGGGCCCTTGCGGCGTCTCAGGGCTTCCGGTCCCCGTTGCGGTCATCATCCTCCGGCGTCGGCTCCGTGCGGCGGTCTTCGTTGCCGGGGATCATCGGGTCGTCGTCGTCCATCAGGATGCGGTACGCCGGGCCCTCCATGTCCTCGTACTGTCCGGACCGGATCGCCCAGAAAAACGCGAGGCCGATGACCAGCACGAGGACGAGCGCAATTGGAATCAGCAGGTAGAGTACTTCCATAACCCAAGTGTAGCAGCCTGATCCGCTGGCGCGGATTAACCGTTGCGCGCCGGACGGATCACGGTGGCGGGCAGGGGCGGCTTGTCCTCTTGGCCAGACAGGATCTCCTCGTTCTCGCGCCGCAGCCGCAGGGCGTTGCCCACGACGATCAGGGAACTGAGCGACATGCCGAGCGCGGCCAGCCAGGGCGTCAGGAATCCGGTCGCGGCCACGGGGAGCGCGATGCCGTTGTAGCCGATGGCCCAGATGATGTTCTGGCGAATGATCCGCAGCGTCTCGCGCGACTGTCGGATGGCGGCCGGAATCGCGTCCAGGCGGTCCGACATCAGCACCAGGTCGGCCTGGGTCTGGGCGATACGCGTGCCACTGCCCATCGCCAGCGAGACATCGGCGCCGGCGAGTACCGGCGCGTCGTTGATGCCCTCGCCGGCCATCAGCACGACCTCGCCGCGCGCCTGGCGCCGGCGCACGTACTCGACCTTGTCCTCGGGCGTCATGCCGCCACGCGCCTCGCTGATGCCGGCGCCCGCCGCGAAGAGCGCGACCGACTCGGGACGATCCCCCGAGAGCAGCACGACCTCGAGCCCGAGTTCCTGCAGTTCCGCCACCGTCTCGCGCACCCGCGGGCGCGGCTGATCGGCCAGCCAGAACACCCCGACCACTTCGCCGGCACGCGCGAGCCAGACCGCGGTCGCCTGCGCATGCGTCACCGGCGGCTGGACATTCTCGGGCACCTGCTCGAGTCCGACGAATCCCGGGGTTCCCACCCGGATCTCGACACCGTCCAGCAGCCCCGACAGACCCCGTCCGGCCACGTTGCGCACGTGCTCCAGCGGCGGTGCCGGAACCGCGCCCGCGGCCTGCACCAGCGCCTTGGCCAGCGGGTGCTCCGAGTGGCGCTCGAGCGCGGCCGCCATCTCCAGCAGTTCGCGTTCCCCGTAACCGGGCGCCAGAACCCGGGTGGCCACCCATTCCGGCTGCCCCACGGTCAGCGTCCCGGTCTTGTCGAAGCAGACGACGTTGGTCCTGGCCATGTCCTCCACGGCCTGCCCGCGGGTCAGCAGCAGCCCGATGCGCGACAGCACGCCGGTGGTCGTGGTGATCGCCACCGGCGTGGCCAGCGCGAGCGCGCAGGGACAGGTGGCGACCAGCATCGCGACCACGACCCAGAAGGCCCGGTCCGGCGCGATCCAGAGATACCAGACCATGCCCACGAGTGCGGTCAGGATCAGCACCGCGGCGGTGAAATGCCCGGTGCCCTTCTCGGCCATCCGGGCCAGCCGGGGCTTGTCGGTCTGTGCGCGGTCCAGCAGGCGCTGGATCGCGGCCAGCGTGGTCTCCGCGCCGACGCGGGTCACCCGCACCACCAGCGGACTGTCCACGTTCACGGTGCCGCCGGTCACGGCGTCGCCGGCCTTGCGCAGGCAGGGCTCGGGCTCGCCGGTGAGCAGCGCCTGGTTCACGGTGGACTCGCCGGCCTCGACCAGGCCGTCGGCAGGCAGGGGCTCACCGGGGCGGACACGCACGCGGTCGCCGGGCGCCAGCTCGGCCACCGGCACCTGCTCGTCGCTGCCGTCGGCCGCGACCCGCGTCGCCAGCGCGGGGATCAGGCGGTCCAGGCGGTCGATCGCCTGGCTGGAGCGCTGCCGCGCCATCAACTCCAGGTAGCGGCTGGTCAGCAGGAAGAAGACGAACATCGCCACCGACTCGAAATACACGTGCTCGCCGGTCCCCAGCGCCACCGAATACACGCTGGCGAAGTAGGTGCTGAGGATCGCGATACTGACCGGGACGTCCATCCCCAGCCGCCGGTGCTCCAGGTCGCGCCAGGCACTCTTGAAGAACGGCAGCGCGGAATAGAAGACCACCGGCGTGGTGAGTCCCGCGGCAACCCAGCGCATGAACTGCAGCAGGTTGGCGTAGGCCTCGTCGCCGGCGCCCAGCCACAGCGCCACGGCGAGCATCATCACCTGCATCATCCCCAGTCCCGCCACCGCCAGGCGGCGCAGTGCGACGTGGCGCTCGCGCTGGAAGGCCTTGTCGCGGGTACCGGGGTCGAAGGGGTGCGCGCGGTAGCCGATGCCGCGGATCGCCTGCAGGATGTCGGACAGCGCCAGGCGTTCGGGATCCCAGCGCACCCGCGCCCGGTGCGTCGCGTAGTTCACCGTGAAATCGGTGACGCCCGGCAGCGCCCGCACGTGGCGCTCGTTCAGCCAGACACACGCGGCGCAGGTGATGCCCTCGAGAATCAGCGAGGCCTCGCGCAGCACCGTGCCGGACCGATCGGTCTCGTCGGTGACGAACTGGCGCTGCACCTCGGGTTGATCGAAGAGCTTGAGCTCGCGCAGCTCGTCCGGGATCAGCGGTTCGCCGGGGCTCCCCGCGGGCGCGGTACGGTGATGGTAGTACCCGCCCAAGCCGTTCTCGATGATCGCGTTCGCGACCGCCTGGCAGCCGCCGCAGCAGGTCTCACGGGCCCGCCTCTCGAACTGCACCGGATAATGCGCCCCGCGCGGGACCGGGAGGCCGCAATGGAAACAGCCGGCATCCGCGGCCTGCTGTGCCGTCGCCGCCGCCGGTCCCGATGACGGTTCAACTGCAGCCATGAATGCCCACGAACGCCCCGCGCCGCGGCAGTCCCGGGACACCCGGCGCAACCCCGCCGGCCATCCCCGGGCCGCGCCGCAGACGCACGCCTGTCCCGGTCGTCATCGACTCAATCACCCTTCGCGCGCAAGGCGCGCTCCCACGGGTGCTTGCCCTTGTAGGAGCCTGCCTTGCAGACGAAGATTTTGGCGGTATCGCTGCGGTCAATGCGATTTTCCTTGCCTGCAGAGGATTCGTGACTTTCCGCATGGCCCACTAGCCGCGGCTCTCGCGCACCCGGGTGCTGGCCTGCTGCTCGTGCGTGTGCTCGCCGTGGCGGACGCGGAACAGGAGATCCCATCGGCCCGGCGCGTCCAGCGTCACCTCGGCCTGGTACAGGCCGCCGCCGACGGGTCGCATCGCGAAGACCTGGTCGAGATTGAAATCCGACACGCGCATGAACTCTCCCTCGATGGCCGCGTCGGAAATCGGCCGACCGTCGCGGTCGAGCACCCGGACCTGGAATACCGCCGGCTCCCCGACCTCGGGCCGTGACTGCCAGCCCTGCTGCACCTGCCAGCCCACGGTCCGCTGCTCCCGCATCGAATCGAAGTAGCCGGTCGCCAGGGCCTCCTTGCGCTCGCTGATGCGCGCCACCGTGCCGGGAAAGCCGGAGGTGACCTCGGTCGCCTGACTCTGCGGCTGGGGCAGCAGCACGCCGATGAACTGGCTGGGCATGCCGTGGGTCGCGACCGACAGCAGGATCGCGTTGACCGTGGCGACGATGCCGAAGAAGACCAGCATGGTCATCGGCGCCCAGTGGAGCCGACCGCTTTTGGCCTTCCTGCCGTGTTCCGATTCCTGCTGCGTGGTGATGATGCCCAGTCCATAGGGCACGATCACGTACAGCGCCAGGTGAATGGCGAAGACATCGGCCCCCGCCCAGTTGAGTACCGAGAACGGGATGAAGAGCAGCATCGTGATCGCGAACACGAGTCCCGCGGTCTGGTAGCCGCGCAGGCTGGTGAGGCGGTAGATGAGGAAGAACAGGCCGGTGATCAGCGCGACCCCGACTCCAAGCGTTATGACGAGATTATCCATGGCAACCATCAACGACAACAGTGAACGTTCAACGTACCGGCGACACGCTCCGGTTTCCAGTAACACCCCAATTCCCACCCCGGACACGACCCGACC
>NZ_REBW01000123.1 GCF_007692535.1 Thioalkalivibrio sp.
AGTCCATGACAGTTAGCGCAGCGTAACCCGACGACGTCCCGGGGACGACGCTATTTTGTGCCCATGGGTGGGGTGCGAGGCCCGTCGGGTTACGCCCTTTGGGCTAACCCGACCTACGGTTTGCGCCTTTTCGTCGGCAGAGGTGGCGCAGGGCCATAAAAGTTAGCCAGGTCCAGCGGTTTCTCAGATCTTCACGACTCAACAGGTTGTTTCGCGGCCGCAGTGCGCTATAATCCCCGGTTTCCTGAAGCACATTGAATTCGCCGAGGTCCAGAACAGGCATGGTTACCATTCGTTTGTCCCGCCGTGGTGCGAAGCGCGCGCCCTTTTATCAGATCGTCGTCACCGACTCGCGGGCCCGCCGCGACAGCGGCTACATCGAGCGCATCGGCTTTTTCAATCCGGTTGCCCGCGGCCAGGAAGTGCCGCTGGAGATCGACATGGCGCGCGTCGACCACTGGCTGGAGCGCGGCGCCGCGCCCTCCGAGCGTGTGGGTCAGTTGATCAAGAACCATCGCAAGCAGACCGCCGCAGCCAGCTAGGACGGTTCGGGGCGTCTGCTCGGGTGCGTTCCGAAGGGGAACGCCTGGTCGTCGGACGCGTGTCCGGTGTCTATGGGGTGAAGGGCTTCGTGCGTGTCTTCTCCGACACCGAGCCGCGCGACGCGATCGCCGAGTTCCCCCGTCTCTGGGTGGAGCGTGGCGGCAGCTGGGAGTGTCTTGAAGTCGAGGAGGGGCGCGCTCACGGGCGCGGCGTGGTCCTGAAGTTTATGGAGACGCCGGACCGGGAGGCGGCGCATGCCCTGATCGGCTGTACGCTGGCGGTCGAGCGTGACTGGCTCCCGCCGCCCGAGGAAGGGGCGTTCTATTGGGCTGATCTGCAGGGTCTGAGGGTGGAAACGATGGATGGCGCGGAGCTGGGGAGAATCCATGGTTTCATTCAGACCGGCGCCAATGATGTGATGGTGGTCAAGGGCGATCGAGAGCGCCTGGTGCCCTGGGTACGCGGGCTCTACGTGCTGGATGTGGACCTGGAAGGCGGTTGCGTGCGGGTTGACTGGGATCCGGATTTTTGAGCGCCGCGATGCGCTTTGACGTGATCACGCTGTTCCCCGAGATGGTGGCGACGGTCGCGGATTTCGGTATCACGGGCCGAGCCGCGGAGCAGGGGCTGTACGAACTGCATACCTGGAACCCGCGGCGCTGGGGCGCCGGGGTGCACCAGGCGGTCGATGACCGGCCCTACGGCGGCGGTCCGGGCATGGTGATGCAGTACGCCCCGCTCGCGGCGGCGCTGACGGCGATGCGACAGGACGATCCACGCCCGGTGCGGGTCGTGGCCCTGACGCCGCAGGGACGGCCGCTGGACCAGGCCGCGGTGCGGCGGTTCGCCGGACTGCCTCGCGTTGCGCTGCTGTGCGGGCGCTACGAGGGCATCGACGAACGGCTGCTCGAGGCCGAGGTCGATGAGGAATGGTCGATCGGAGATTATGTGCTGTCGGGGGGGGAGTTGGGTGCGATGGTGTTGATCGACGCCTGTGTCCGCCTGCTGCCGGGAGCCCTGGGCCACGCCGACTCGGCGACGCAGGATTCCTTCACGGGCGGGTTGCTGGACTGCCCGCACTACACGCGGCCGGAGGTGGTCGCGGGGCGCGGTGTGCCGGCGCCACTGCTGACCGGGCATCATGCGCAGATCGAGCGCTGGCGCCGTCGTGAGGCGCTTGGACGCACATGGGAACGCAGGCCCGACCTCTTGGCCGGCCTGAACCTGGGGCCGGAGGACGCGGCCCTACTGGACGAATACCGCTGCCTGCGGAAGACCTCCGCGGGCGGCAGCAATAGCGACGATTGAGGTTCGACGATGAAGAGCATTATTCAGCAGCTGGAAGCCGAGCAGATGAAGAGCGCGGTGCCCGACTTCGGCCCCGGCGACACTGTCGTGGTTCAGGTCAAGGTCAGGGAAGGCGAGCGGGAGCGGCTCCAGGCCTTTGAGGGCGTGGTGATCGCCAAGCGCAACCGCGGCCTGAACTCTGCGTTTACCGTGCGCAAGATGTCCTACGGCACCGGTGTGGAGCGAGCCTTCCAGACCCACAGTCCGCTGGTGGCCGAGATCCAGGTCAAGCGGCGCGGCGCGGTCCGCCGCGCCAAGCTGTACTACCTGCGTGACCGCACCGGCAAGGCCGCCCGGATCAAGGAAGACATCAAGGCCGCGCGCTAGTCGGGGCCTCGATGACCGAACCTTCGGACCCCTCGAATATCGACCTCCGCCGCTGCCGCGTCCCGCAGGCGGCGCTGGAGTTCGTCTGCGCCTGCTCGCCGACGCACGGCCTGCTGGTCGCCGACTGGCTGGTATCCGCGCCAGGTGGTGCGCCGGCGCCAGGTACCGCCCAGCGCCTGCCCACCGCGTTTCGGGCTGCGGTAAACGGCGCCCTGCGCCAGCGGGCCGAAGGTGCGCCGGTGGCTCTTCCGTTCGATCCTCTCGATTTCCTGCGTGATCCGCAGAACTGGCGTGCACCGGCCGAGGTGCCCCCGGGAAGCCCGCATTCCCAAAAGGTCTGGCAGGCCCTGTGTCGCATTCCGGTCGGCGAGACGCGAACCTACGGCGAGATCGCGCGGGAGATCGGCTCCTCTCCCCGGGCGGTGGGGCAGGCCTGCCGAGCCAACCCCTGGCCATTGTTCATCCCCTGCCACCGGGCCGTGCCGGCCTCGGGTGCGCGCGCAGGCGCCGGCGGCTATGCCGGGCAACGGCAGGGACCACTGGCGGACATCAAGGGGTGGCTGCTCGATCACGAACGGGCAGGATTCCGGCAAGCGCCCGTCGCGGGCTGAAAAGCCGTCGCTACCCTGTTGTGTTGGCTGCCGTAAGACGCAGCCGAGCCGCACTCATCGGTCGGCGCACGGCGTTCTCTTTACGCCTTTCACCCTCGGTCCGGGTTGCCATCTTCCCGCTGTCCGTCGAAACCGCCTCAACGGTTTCCGCCGCGTGAAATCTCCCTCACGCAAGGGAATAATCCCTCCGCCTGGTCCGTCTGGACCGTGATGTTGTCTTGAACCTCCCAGTCGAATCAGTACGTTAGCAGAAGCTAATGTCGGGGTTTTTGTTGACAGGAGGTTCTGCGCATTTGCACGATTAAGGGAGGTTCGGCGACATTGGCGCCGCACCCTATAAAAATGATGTCCACCTTTTGATGGAGGTTTCCATGTTCAGAAAAGCCTTGCTCGCGCTACCCGTGGCACTGGCTCTTGGGGCTACGGCCCATGCCGAAAAAGCACCGGAGGAGGTCCTTCAGGGACTGATTGATTCCATCGATTCACGCTATCTCACCCAGAGTGAGATGAACATCATGATGATGCCCGACAACCCCGCCCTGTGGGTTGGCATCGATGGTGAGGAACTGTTCCACGCGGCCCGCGGGCCGAACAACGTCTCCATGGAAGCCTGTGATTTCGGCAAGGGTCCCGGCGTACTGGAAGGCGCCTACGTCGAAATGCCGCGTTATTTCGAGGACACCGGCAAGGTGATGGACCTCGAGACCCGCATCATGCATTGCATGACGGAGGTGCAGGGTTTCGCCGCGGATGACCCGGCGGTGACCCAGCGCCACGGCTCGGGTTCTGATCACATGAAACTCCAGACCTACATCGCGATGCAGTCCAACGCCATGGAGTGGAACAACCCGCTCGATCACCCGCTGGAGAAGGCGATGCGTGATGCCGGTGAGGTCCTGTTCGCCCGCCGTGCCGGGATGTCCGATTTCAACTGCTACGCCTGCCACGGTCAGTCCGGAAAGCAGGTGCGTGCCTCGGTGCTTCCGGATGCAAACGTTCCCGAAGACTGGACCAAGGCGATCTCCTGGCCTGCCTTCCGTGTCGGCCACGACAACGTGCGCAGCAGTCAGCACCGCGTCCGTGGTTGCTACTACCAGATGCGTCAGCCAGGCATGCTTGCGGGATCCGACGCCTCCATCGCGCTGATTTCGTACTGGACCGATATGGCGCGTGGCCAACCCGCCATTCTGCCTGACATGAAGCGCTGATCCCGGACGCACAAGGAGATTCCACATATGTTTAAGAAGACCTCTCTGGCGGCCGGTGTCGCCGCCTTCGCAACCATCCTCTTCGCCGGCGGCTGCGCCTTCGCCGAAGCGGACAAGTCCGGCCAGGTCGACTACACGGCCATGACCCCGCACGAACTCGCCGAATACCTGATCTTCGAGGCCAATGACGGCGGCGGATTCAACCTCGCCCAGGAAATGCAGGAAGGCGGCACCGCGCGTGACCGCATGCAGCAGGACGAACTGCAGAAGGCCTGCTCGATCATTGGTGACGGCAAGCCCGATGAGGAAACGATGGCCGCCATCCGTACCGCCGCCCAGGAATCGATCGTATATCCGGAAGGTGGGATCCAGCTGGGCAACTGGGAAAGGGGCCGCGAGCTCGCCTGGTCCGGTTTCGGTTACCGCGTCGGTCACAATTACGACGACCACAATGTCCGCGAAGTCGGCGGTACCTGCTACAACTGCCACCAGTTCGCCACCGACCGTACCGGTGGCAATGTCGGTCCGGTCCTGACCGGTTACGGCAAGATGCGTGGCACCAGCGAGCCCATCCTGAAGTATGTGTACGACATGATCTACAACCCGCATGTCTATTTCCCCTGCACCCACATGCCGCGGTTCGGTTCGAGCGGCTTCCTGGATAAGGAGTCAATCGCCGACATCATGGCGTACATGTTCGACCCGGAGTCCCCGGTCAACGAGTAAGCGAGTAACAACGATCAAGTGATGATCGGGGGTCCTTCGGGACCCCGACCAGGCCGCCGGTGGAGACATCGGCGGCCTTTTTCTGTTGGGTCGGTGGCATCACAGCTACGGGAAGCTTATGGAGTGCGGCGGCTTGCCGCCGCTTTGGGGGTTGCGGGCCCGGTGTGACAGCGTCGCCAATGGTGGTTCGGGGGGCGTTTTGCCGGTATCGTCTGTGCCCGTCATGCTCAGCTATCAGCACGAATATCACGCCGGCAACGTCGCCGATGTCCACAAGCACCTGCTGCTCTGGCTGGTGCTGGATGCGCTTTTGGCCCGGCCGAAGCCGTTCGTGGCGCTGGATCTGTTCGCCGGCGCCGGCGAATACCACCTGGACGCCGGAGCGGCCCGGCGCAGCGGCGAGTGGCGCCACGGCATCGGCCGCCTGTGGCCCCTTGCCGGCGGGCCGACAGCGCTACGGGCCTACCTGGATTCGCTGCGCGCGCTGCAGCCGGGCCCGGCTGCGGAACTGTCCTGGTATCCCGGGTCGCCGCAATTGATTCGATCACGCCTGCGGGCACAGGATCGCCTGATCGCCTGCGAACTGCACCCTGCAGCCTACGCCGCATTGCAGGCCGGTCTGCGAGCCGATGCGCGCTGCCACGTGCATCTTCGCGACGCGCGCGAGGCGGCACGGGCCCTGTTCCCCCCGGAGCCCCGGCGCGGGCTGGCGCTGCTCGATCCCGCGTACGAGCGCAACGCGGAATACGACGAGACCGCGGAGATCGCGGCCGAGATCCGGCGCCGCTGGAATACCGGCATCCTGATGCTCTGGTACCCGATTCTGGCCGAGGGCCGCCACGCTGCGTTGCGCGACCGGCTGCTCGCCACCCATGCGGGTGAGCGCATCCTGTTCAGCGAGCTGCGCCTGAGCCAGCCGGTTCGGGGCCCGGGCCTGCAGGGATCGGGCATGGCCGTGCTCGGCGCCCCGTGGCAGCTCGACCGGCAGGCGCGCCAGACCCTGTTTGCCGCCTGGCAGTGTCTCGACCCCGACCGGTCCGGTGGCCTGTTTCAGGCGCTTGCCCTTGAAAACCAGGTCGGTCGCCCCCAGTTTCACCGCGTCGAATCCTCCGAACCACCCGAAACCCTGGATGTGAAGGACCATGACTGAGACACAACGCGAAACACGAAGCTTCGAGACCGAGGTCAGCCAACTGCTGCACCTGATGGTGCATGCACTGTATTCCAACCGCGAGATCTTCCTGCGCGAACTGATCTCCAATGCGGCCGACGCCTGCGACAAGCTGCGCTTCGAGGCCCTGGCCCAGCCGGATGCGATTAGCCAGCCCGCCCAGTTGACCATCGACGTCAGCGTCGACAAGGAGGCTCGCCAGATCCGCATCACCGACAACGGGATCGGGATGTCGCGCGACGAGGTGGTCGCGAACATCGGTACCATCGCCCGCTCGGGTACGAAGGAGTTTGTGAGCCGTCTGACCGGCGACCAGAAAAAGGATGCGCAGTTGATCGGCCAATTCGGGGTCGGCTTCTACTCGGCGTTTACGGTGGCCGATCGCGTGACCCTGGAGACGCGCCGCGCCGACGCGCCCGAGGAGGGCGCGGTGCGCTGGGAATCCGAGGGCGCCGGCAGTTACACGCTGGAGGACTGCTCGCGGGCGCTGCCGGGCACGGAAGTCACGCTGCACCTGAAGGAGGACGCCGACGAGTTCCTGGAGTCGCACCGGCTGCGCCATATCATCACCCGCTACTCCGACCACGTGGCCTTCCCGATCCGAATGCCGCAGCAGGACGGCGACGGCAAGGCGACGGGGGAATGGGAAACGGTAAACCGCGCCAGCGCGCTGTGGACGCGCCCCAAGAGCGAGATCAGCGAAGAGGAATACCGCGAGTTCTACAAGCACGTGGCCCATGACTTCGAAGATCCCACTGCCTGGGTCCACAGCCACGTCGAGGGTCGTCAGCAGTACACGACGCTGTTCTACATCCCGAAGCGGGCGCCCTTCGACCTCTGGGACCGGGATCGCCGGCACGGCGTGAAGCTCTATGTGAAGCGCGTCTTCATCATGGACGATGCCGATCAGATGCTGCCAAACTACCTGCGTTTCGTCCGTGGCGTGGTCGATTCCTCGGACCTGCCGCTGAACGTCTCCCGCGAGATCCTGCAAAGCAACCGGCTGGTCGACAGCATCCGCTCCGGGTCTGTGAAGAAGATCCTGGGCCTGCTCGATTCGATTGCGGAAAACGAGCCCGAGAAATACGCTGAAATCTGGACGAACTTCGGGCGGGTGCTGAAGGAAGGGCCTGGCGAGGATTATGCGAATCGGGAGTCGATCGCGAAGCTGTTGCGCTTCGCCAGCACCCAGAACAGCGACGACACCCAGAACGTGTCCCTGGCCGAGTACAAGGCCAGGATGAAGGAGGGCCAGAAGGCCATCTACGTGGTGACCGCCGACAGTGCGGCCGCTGCCCGCAACAGCCCGCACCTGGAGGTCTTCCGCAAGCACGGCATCGAGGTGCTGCTGTTATCGGACCGGGTGGACGAGTGGCTGCTGTCGCATCTCGACAGCTTTGACGGCACGCCGATCAAGTCGGTGGCAAAAGGCGATCTCGATCTCGACGAGGTGATCGGCAAGGACGAGGGGGAGGATGCGGCAGCGGCTGCGTCCGGGGAGGATCTCGGCGACCTGGCCGAGCGTATCGGCAAGACCCTCGGCGACCGGGTGGAAAGCGTGCGCGCCTCGAAACGCCTGGTGGAGTCGCCGGCCTGCATCGTTCTGGGCGAGCATGAGATGGCCCTGTACCTGCAGGAGTTGATGAAGCAGGCCGGCCAGCCGACCTTTGGAAGCAAACCGGTACTCGAGGTCAACCCGGCGCACCCGCTGGTGCAGCGCCTGAAGGAGGCGGACGGCGCGGACTTCGACGACCTCGCCACGCTGCTGTTCGAGCAGGCGCTGTTGACCGAGGGCGGGCAACTGGACGACCCGTCTGGCTTCGTCGCCCGCCTCAACCGGTTGTTGTTGAAAGCTGCCTGATCGCAAAGGACGGGGACAGATCTATGAATCTGTCCCCGGGAGCAGCGGGGGCGGTTAACGTGAAAGTCACAGCCCAGTAGGTCGGGTTAGCGCAGCGTAACCCGACG
>NZ_REBW01000143.1 GCF_007692535.1 Thioalkalivibrio sp.
GACACGCTCCGGTTTCCAGTAACACCCCAATTCCCACCCCGGACACGACCCGACCTCCGGGCGAACCCTGGAGTGCGGGAGCTTGCTCCCGCTTTCACAGCGCCGGAACCCGCTCCACTGCCCAAAGTGGCGGCGAGCCGCCGCACTCCATAGGCGCTGCGCACCTGCCCCCTATGGAGTGCGGGAGCTTGCTCCCGCTTTCGCAGCGCCGGAACCCGCTCCAACGCCCAAAGCGGCGGCAAGCCGCCGCGCTCCATCGGCGCTCCGCGCCGGGCAAAGCGCTCACGGCCGCAGGCTCAGCTGCGAGTCGACGCGCAGGGGGTCCATCACTCCGTCGCGGTCGCGGATCTCGAATCCCATCGGCAGCCGCGAGGGATCGCCGGGCTCGGCATGGTAGCGCACGCGGGCCAGCACCGTGGCGCGCTGCGCCGGATCCAGCACGATCTCCTGCACCCGGCCGAGGTCCAGTACCGCGCCTTCCAGCCCGACCACGTCGATCTCCAGATCGAGCCGGTGCTGCGTCTTGTTGTTCAGCGCGATCTCGTAGCTGTTCTGGGTGCTGCCGTCGGCCATCTGTACGAACAGCGGCTGCCGCACCTGGCTGACGCTGGCGTCCAGGTCGGGGCGGTTGGCGATGCTCAGTGCCAGCAGCACGGTGACGACCAGGATCGCGGCCCCGTAACCGACGGTCTTCAGTTTCAGGAACCGCGTCTTCTTCCCCTCCAGCGCACTCTCGGAAGTGTACCGGATCAGTCCGCGCGGCCAGCCCTGCTTGTCCATGATCTGGTCACAGGCATCGATGCACAGCGCGCAGTGGATGCACTGGATCTGCAATCCGTCGCGGATGTCGATCCCGGTGGGACAGACCTGCACGCAGTAGCCGCAGTCGATGCAGTCGCCCACGCCGGCCTGCTGCCGCTCCTCGCGCGTCTTGCGATCCCGGGACGGCTTCGCGCGCCCGGCGGGACCCTCGCCGCGTTCCTGATCGTAGGAGACGATCAGGGTGTCGCGGTCGAACATCACCGACTGGAACCGCGCATAGGGACACATGTAGGTGCAGACCTGCTCCCGCGCCAGGCCAGCGAACGTGTAGGTCGTGAGCGTCAGCAGCCCTGCGGTGATGTACGCGGCGTTCGCCGCCTCGCCGGTGAAGAAGGCCACGACCATGCTCGGCGCATCGGCCCAGTAGAGGACGAAGCCCAGACCGGTGGCGAAGGCCACGAGCAGCCAGGACGCGTGGGTGGCACCGAGCTTCAGGACCTTCTCGGCGTTCCAGGGCTGTTTCGCCAGACGCAGGCGGGCCGGACGCTCGCCCTGGATGTGCCGCTCGAGAAACATGTAGACGTCGGTCCACAGCGTCTGGAAACAGAAATAGCCGCAGAAGACCCGGCCGGCGAGGCCAGTGACAAAAAACAGCATCAGCGCGGCAATCATCAGCAGGCCCGCAAGCCAGAAGATGTCCTGCGCGAAGACGACGAGATCGAAGAGATAGAACTGACGGTTCGGAATATCGAACAGCACGGCCTGCGAGGGTCCCACCTCGCGCTCCCAGCGCAGCCACGGCAACAGGAAGAACACGCCGTAGGCCAGCACCAGAATGCCCGTCTTCAGATTCCGGAAGCGACCCGATACCGATCGCGGGTGGATCGGAACGCGGGCCTCGAACGACGACTGCGACATGATGAACTCACCGGCCGGCAATGGCCGGCACACGACAGGGCTGTGACGCATTGGCGCGGAACGGCCCGAAGGGAATCGCATCCGGGAGACGGGCCATCACGTGCGTCGCCCGGGATTGTACCGCCGCATCCCCTGGCGGCGCCCAGAAGGCACGGCCAGCCTGTGGAAGCCTCCACGGGCCGGCCATCGCATTGCCGTGATGCGACCCGGGCCGAACGGACGCGCCGGGCCGGGTCCTGCGCGTCCTTACTGCCCGCCGCCCAGCGAGTGGACGTAGGCGGTCAGCACCTTGATCTCGGTCTCCGACAGGCGGTCGGCGAAGCCCGGCATCACGCGCTGGACGCCATCGTGCACGAAGCTGGCAACACGGCTGACGCGTTCCTCATCGTCCGCGGCTCCCGGAACATCGACGAGGCCCCAGATGTTGTTGCTCAGGTTCGGGGCCCCCAGCGAGGCCAGACCCTGCGCGTCCACGCCGTGGCACTGGTAGCAGCCGCCGAGGTACCCGTTGAAGATCTCCTCGCCCGCGGCCACCGCGTCGGCATCCAGATCGTAGTCGTTCATCGCCAGCACGTAGGAGGCGACCTGATCCAGCTGCTCGCTGTTCAGCGATTCACGATAGCCGGGCATATAGCCGTTGCGGCCCAGCACCAGCGTCTCCTCGATCTGGGCAACGGTCCCGCCCCACTTCCACTGGTCGTTGCGCAGGTTCGGGTACTGCCCGATCACGCCCGCGCCGCCGGTCTGGTGACAGGCCGCGCACCAGGTGCCGAAGCTGCCCTTGGCGTAGGCGTTCACGAAGCTCATCGCGTCGACGTCGGCGAGGATTTCCTCGTATTCCATGTCGCCGACCCGGTCCAGCATCTCGCGCTGGCGCACCGCGTGCCGGCCGGTCTGCATGTCCCGGGCAAGCAATGAACGGGTGTTCCAGTGGGTCGTGACCTCCTCGCCGTCATCCATGAAGGTGATGGTGTTCAGGCCCTTGGTGAAGGTGCCGCCGATCGGCCAGGCGGGAAACAGGATCCAGTACACGATGGCGAAGACGACGGTCGCGTAGAAGCCCCACAGCCACCAGCGCGGCAGCGGATTGTTGTACTCCTGCAGGTTGGAGTCCCAGACGTGACCGGTGGTCTCGACCTCACCCGGCTTCTTGCTCGGCTTTTCGTTCGTGCTCATGACCTTTCGCCCTTGTTGCGGTCGCCGGATGCAGCGTTCGGATCCAGGTGGGAATCCTCGTCATCCAGCGGGATGTAGCGGTATGACTCGAAGCGGGTGGAACGGCGACGGTTGGAAAACAGGTAGATCACGATCACGATGAAGGTGGTCATGAACAGCAGCAGCGCAACGATCTTGCTGTTGCCCAGGTCGGTGATCCAGCTCCAGATTTCAGCCATTCCTACGCGTCTCCTTCTCTGCCGGCCCCTCAGCGGAACTCGGCAAAGTAGCCCTCAGAGTACTGGTTGAAGTCGACCATCGTGCCCAGCACCTGCAGGTAGGCGACCATCGCATCCATCTCCGAGATGAACGAGCGGTCACCGTCGAAGTTGCCCTCCTGCGCCTGAGCGATCAGGTTGGCCTCGGCCCGGTTGATGTCGAGCATCACCGCGGTTTCCTCGCCAAAACGCTCGACGTTGGCGTCGAACTCCTCCTGGTTGATCGAGTACGGCACGCCGACGCGCCGCAGCGCGATCATCCGCTGCTCGATGTCGTCGTAGTCCAGCGGCGTGGTCGCCAGCCAGGGGTAGCCGGGCATGATCGATTCGGGCACCAGCGACTTCGGATTGATCAGGTGCTGGACCTGCCACTCGTTCGAGTATTTTCCGCCGACGCGGGCGAGATCCGGTCCGGTGCGCTTGGAGCCCCACTGGAACGGGTGGTCGAACTGTGACTCGGCCGCCAGCGAGTAATGCCCGTAGCGCAGCATCTCGTCACGGAACGGCCGCACCATCTGCGAGTGGCAGGTGTAGCAGCCCTCGCGCACGTAGAGGTCGCGGCCGCGCTGCTCCAGCGGCGTATACGGCCGCACGCCCTCGACTTCCTCGATGGTGTCGTTGATGTAGAACAGCGGCACGATTTCGACCAGGCCGCCGACGCTGATCACCGCCAGGGTCAGGATGATCAGCAGGCCGGCATTGGTCTCGACGCTTTCATGCTTCATGGTCTGGCGACTCCGACTCAGGATGCGGTGGCGGCAGTGGCCCGGGACGCATCGGTCGCGGGCACCGCGCGCTTCGCGGTAAGAATGGTCATGGCGACGTTGAAGGCCATGATGAGCATGCCGAGCAGGAAGAATCCGCCGCCGATCGCCCGCACCACGTAGGGCTTGTGCAGGAACACCACCGACTCGGTGAAGGTATAGGCCAGGTTGCCGTACTCGTCGAAGGCGCGGAGCATCAGGCCCTGGCCGATCCCGGCCACCCACATGGAGACGATGTACAGCACGATCCCGATCGTCGCCAGGAAGAAGTGGATGTAGATCAGGCGCAGGCTGTAGATCTTCGTGTTCCACAGCCGCGGGATCAGGTGATAGAGCGAACCGAAGGTGATCATCGCCACCCAGCCCAGCGCCCCGGAGTGCACGTGGCCGACCGTCCAGTCGGTGTAGTGCGACAGCGCGTTCACGCTCTTCAGCGACATCATCGGCCCCTCGAACGTGGCCATGCCGTAGAACGACAGCGCGGTGATCAGGAACAGCATGATCGGATCGGTGCGCAGTTTGTCCCAGGCTCCGGACAGCGTCATGATCCCGTTGATCATCCCGCCCCAGGAGGGCAGCAGCAGCAGGATGGAGAAGGTCGCGGCCAGCGTGGACACCCAGTCCGGCAGCGCGGTCCAGTGCAGATGGTGCGCGCCCACCCACATGTACAGGAAGATGATCGCCCAGAAATGGATGATCGACAGCTTGTAGGAGTAGATCGGGCGCCCGGCCTGCTTGGGCACGAAGTAGTACATCATCCCGAGGAACGCCGCCGTGAGGAAGAAGCCCACCGCGTTGTGGCCGTACCACCACTGGGTCATCGCGTCCTGCACGCCGGAGAACAGCGAGTAGGAG
Organism: Thioalkalivibrio sp.; assembly: GCF_007692535.1. GTDB lineage: Bacteria > Pseudomonadota > Gammaproteobacteria > Ectothiorhodospirales > Ectothiorhodospiraceae > Thioalkalivibrio. The sequence goes on from NZ_REBW01000143.1 coordinate 4,733, forward strand.
TGCGGGCTGGTCAGGCTCACCGGCACCTGGATGTTGTTGAAGATGTGCAGCAGCGCGGTGGCCAGGATGAAGGCCATGAAGAACCAGTTCGCCACGTAGATGTGCGGCTGGTTCCGGCGCAGCAGGGTCATCAGGAAGACCCAGAAGTAGACCACCCAGGTCACGGCGATCAGGATGTCGATCTGCCAGTTGAACTCGGCGTACTCACGGCCCTGGGTGATGCCGGCCATGTAGGTGATCACGCCGAGGATCAGCGCGAGGTTCCAGCCGTAGAAGGTGAACAGCGACAGCCGGTCGCTGTAGAGCCGCGTCTGGCAGGTCCGCTGAATGATGTAATACGACGTCGCGAACAGGGCGTTGCCGCCGAAACCGAAGATCACCAGCGTGGTGTGTACCGGCCGGAAGCGGCCGAAGGTGATCTGCGCGATGTCGAAATTCAGGAACGGCCAGGCGAGCTGCGAGGCGATCCAGACGCCGGCCGCCATCCCGAGCACGCCCCAGATGACCGCCGCGATCGAGAATTTCTTGACGATTTCGTAGTTGTACTGTTCCGAGGGAACAGCGGTCGAAGCCGGCACGGACCCGGCGGTTGCTGCTTTTTCCGACATGTCGATTATCCACCTTGCCTGCGGGGAACACGGTCTGCCCGGCTCGCCGGGACGTGAACTGTACCCCAAGAATCCACTGGAAAAAAGCAAATCCTTTGCGCGAGGTCGGGGTCTTCTCCCGCCGCGGGCACCGCCGTTCAGCGCACGGACCGTATCGGAATGACCGGCCCGGACACCCGCGACGGCGGCGGCGCATCGGGCACCCAAGCGTGACCATAGACCACTTCCCAGGTCGCCGGTAAACGCCCCTGCTCGCCGTAGCGGGATAGGTAGACCTCCTCCACCGCGCGCAGGCGGCGCGGCCCGAACAGGCCCCGCGCGCGCCCGGCGAGTGCGTTGCGCACGCCGATGCCGCGCAGGTCGCGCAGCAGCGAGCGGAAGTCCGGATAGGTCAGCGTCAGGGTCTCCTGGTCCATCACCGGATCGGCGAATCCGGCGCGCACCAGCGCATCGCCGATGTCGTGCATGTCGATGAAGGCATTCACGTGGGTGGCGTCGCCGCCGTCCACCGCGGCAAAGGACGCGCGCAGTTCCTTCAGGGTGTCCGGGCCGAAGGTCGCGAACAGCCACAGCCCGCCCGGCGCCAGTACCCGGCGCACCTCGGCGAAGACCTGGTCGAGGTCGTTCACCCACTGCAGGGCCGCCGCGGAGACCGCCAGATCGAAGCTCCGGTCCGCCAGCGGCAGGCGCTCCATGTCGCCGCAGACGGCCCAGGGCCGACGCAGCCAGCGGCCCTGCCCCCGGGCGCGCGCGGCCATCGCCGGCGCAAGATCCAGCCCCGCGACCCGCGCGCCGCGGTAGCGCTTCGACAACGGCTTCAGCGCGGCGCCGGGACCGCAGCCGAGATCGATGACCCGGCGCGGCGCGAGGCGGATCCAGTCCAGGCGCTCGAGCAGGCGCTGCTGCACCTCCTGTTGCAGCACCGCGTACTCGTCGTAGCCCGGGGCCGCCGCGTCGAACGCGGCGCGGACCTGGCGCTTGTCGATCTCGAACCCGTCCTTCAAGCCATCACCTCGCGCAGAAAGCCGGCAACACCGGCCGCATCCTCCCACCATGACACGTGCCCGCCCGGCACGGCATGCAAACGTGCATCGGGACGCAGCGCGGCAAGACCGGACGCCACGCCCCCCGGAACCAGCGGGTCGTCGTCGGCGAGCCAGGCCCACACCGGGGCATCCAGACCAGCCCAGACGCGCCGCAGATCGGCCTGCGCCAGCGCCGCCAGCCCCGCGCGCAGGCCCGGATCCGTGGCCGGGCGGCCCGCCATCAGGCCGAGCAGTTGTCGCCGCAGGCGCGCCGGCGCATGTCCGCCCTGCGCGCACAACGCGGCGAAGCGGCGCTCCAGCGCGGCACGATCCCGCTCCAGTTCGTCGCCAAACGACGCCAGCGCCGCCGGATCGAGCGCGCAGGGCCAGCCCGGCGCCGCCGTGAACCGCGGCGTGGCGCAGATCAGGGCCAGCCGTTGCGGCCCCTGCCATTGCTCCGCCGCGGCCAGCGCGACCAGGCCGCCCAGCGACCAACCGGCCCAGACCGGTTGACGAATCCCCGCGGGCAGCTGCCCGTGCAGCGCCCGCGCGGCGTCGTGGACATCGGCGAGCCGCTCGCCATTCGGGCAACCGCCATGGCCCGGCAGTTCCGCAAGCACCACCGGCAAGCCGCCCAGCGCCGCAACCACCGGTTCCCAGATCGTCCGGCTGAAGCCCCAGCCGTGGATCAGGACCAGGGTCCGGTCCGGCGCCGCGCTCACCCGGCGCCACCGCAGGACCGAACCGGGTCCGGGCACCGGGCAACCGCCAGCGCGTCCGCGGGTAATGAAGCCGGGGCGCCGGGTTGCGTATCATGGCGGATTGGGCACAGCGCTGACAGTGAGACGACGGGCATGGGAATCATGATCATGGGCATTCTGGTGGCGTACCTGCTGGGCTCGATATCCTCGGCCATTGTCGTCAGCTACCTGCTCCGCCTGCCCGATCCACGCGCCACCGGCTCGGGAAATCCCGGCGCGACCAACGTGCTGCGCGCGGGCAGCAAGGTCGGCGCGGCGCTGACCCTGATCGGCGACGTCGCCAAGGGCTGGCTGCCGGTCTTCATCGTCATGCAACTCGGTGACTTCCCGGGCTGGATGATCGGCCTGATCGGGCTGGCGGCCTTCCTCGGGCATCTGTACCCGCTGTATTTCGGTTTCAAGGGCGGCAAGGGCGTGGCGACGGCACTGGGCGTGATCCTCGCCATCAGCCCGCTGACCGCGCTGCTGGTGATCGCCACCTGGCTGCTGGTCGCCGTGACCCTTCGCTACTCGTCCCTCGCCGCACTGGTCGCGGCGCTGGCAGCGCCGGTCTATCTCGCCTTCGTCTACCCCGATCCCTGGCTGGTCACCGCCCTGAGCGTGATGACGATCTTCCTCTACGCCCGCCACTACGCCAACATCCAGCGCCTGCTGCAGGGTACCGAACCCCGCATCGGCCAGAAGAAGCCCGCGCCCGACAACGCCGGCTGACTGTCATCGCCCCCGCGCAACCCCTGACCAGAAAAACCCGCAAACCGTAGGTCGGGTTAGCCC
>NZ_REBW01000185.1 GCF_007692535.1 Thioalkalivibrio sp.
CGCATTGACCGCGCCGAAACCGCCAAAATCTTCGTCTGCAAAGGCTGCTGCAACCGGTTCAAGCGACAGGACTGCGTCCCATCCATGGTCTCGCTGTGGATGCTGGAGGATCCGCGGGTCCGTTTCGCGAACATTGAGAACACGGAGTAGGCAATGACCGATCGAAACACCTCCGTCGAGGAGATCTCGACGAAGGAAGGCATGGGGGTCTTCGAGCGCTACCTGAGCGTCTGGGTCGCGCTTTGCATTGTCGCCGGGGTGGCCTTGGGGCAGCTCCTGCCGGTGGTGCCGGAGACGCTGGCGCAGTGGGAGTACGCGCAGGTCTCCATCCCGGTCGCGATTCTCATCTGGGCGATGATCTACCCGATGATGGTGCAGATCGATTTCACTGCCATTCTCGGCGTCCGCCGCGAGCCGAAGGGCCTGGCGATCACCACCTCGGTCAACTGGCTGATCAAGCCGTTCACCATGTTCGCGCTGGCCTGGTTCTTTTTCATGTTCGTGTATGCCGCGTGGATCCCGGAGGAACTCGGTCGCGAGTACCTGGCCGGGGCGATCCTGCTCGGTGCAGCCCCGTGCACCGCGATGGTCTTCGTCTGGAGCTACCTGACGCGCGGGGACGCGGCCTACACCCTGGTCCAGGTCGCGGTGAACGACATCATCATGCTGTTTGCCTTTGCACCCATCGTGGTCCTGTTGCTGGGTATGTCGAACATCCATGTGCCCTGGGATACGGTCGCATTGTCGGTGCTGCTGTACATCGTGATCCCGTTTACCGCGGGCTATCTCACGAGGATCTGGCTGATTCGGAGCAGGGGGATCGAGTGGTTCGACAACGTGTTCATGAAGCGCCTGGGACCGGTCACGCCGATTGGCCTGCTGGTGACCCTGGTGTTGCTGTTCGCCTTCCAGGGGGAACGCATCCTGGAGAATCCGGGGCATATTGTCCTGATTGCAATCCCGCTGATCATCCAGACCGTTCTGGTGTTCTACATTGCCTACCTCTGGGCAAAGGCCTGGCGGGTGCGTCACGCGGTGGCAGCCCCCGGCGCGATGATCGGGGCGAGCAACTTCTTCGAACTGGCCGTGGCCGCCGCGATCGCGATGTTCGGCCTGCAATCCGGCGCAGCGCTGGTGACGGTGGTGGGCGTGCTGGTGGAGGTGCCACTGATGCTGGCGCTGGTGCGCATTGCCAACCGCACGCGCCACTGGTTCCCGGCCGATGCCAGGGCGCCCTCGACATGACCGACATCAGCCTGACCGAGGCCGCCCGCGAGTGGCTGGCCGGGAACGGCGGGGAGGTGACCCTGCGATTGTCCGCGCGTCATGGTTGTTGCGGCGGCCAGGCCGGGGTGCCGGTCGCCGAGCCGGGCGCGCCGCGCAAGGCGGACGGCTACGCCGCGCGGGAGATCGATGGTGTGCGGGTCTTCGTCGCCGACGACCTGGGCGCGGGCCCGTATCACATTGATGTGGAGGGTCTGTTCCGCTGGCGCCGGCTGGTGGTGGAAGGCGAAATGGGACGAGTCTAGGAGCACGCGATGTTCGAACACATTCTGGTGGCAGTGGATTTCTCGCCCGCATGGGCCCGGCTCGAGGGCCAGCTCGAGCGCCTGAGGGCCCTGGGCTGCCGGCGGCTGACGCTCGCTCATGTGCTGGTCGCGGGCTATACCCAGGCCCCCGAGGTGGGGCATGGCCCGTATTACGAAGACCGCCTGGAGGAGATGGCCGCCAGGCTTCGTGACCGGGGGTTGGAGGCCGATACGGTCGTCTGCGCGGGTGCCGTGGCGGCTGAGCTGGAACGTGAGGCCCGCGAGCGCGGTGCTGGCGTGATCCTGGCGGGTAGCCATGGCCACAGCACGCTGCGCGACATGTTTCTGGGCAGCACGGTGCTGGACCTGGCGCGCCGCGCCCGGCGACCTTTGCTATTGGCGCCCACGGCCGGCGAAGTGCCGCTGGAAGAGGCTCCGGTGTGTCGCCCCCTGCTGGCGACGGATGGCTCGAAGGCCGCCGAGGCGGCGGAGGAAGCCTTTCTCAAGATCCTGCCCGAGTGCCGGCGTGGGGTGGTGGTTTCGGTCGGGCGCTGGGACGATGACCCCGATCGTGCCGACGAACGCCGCGCCATCGAGACCCATGTCGAGGGATTGGCGCAACGGGCCGGGGAGCGCGGCTTCGATACCGCGCTCGTGGGCCAGGGCAAGCCCTCGGTGGTCATCGGCCGGGTGGCGGAGGAAAAGGGTGCGGATCTCGTGATCATCGGCAAGCGCGGCCGCAATCCGGTCACGGACCTGTTGATCGGAAGTACGGCCGAGGCGGTATGCCGTCAGGCCCGGCGCCTGACGCTGCTGGTGCCAGGCGGTGCATGAGGGAGACGCCGAACCGGGGACGACGCTGGTTTGCGGCCATAGGTGGGTGCGAGACTCGTCGGGTTACGCCCTATGGGCTAACCCGACCTACAGTTTGCGGCTTTTCATCATCAGGGGTGGCGCAGGGCCATGAAAGCTAGCCGCTACGCTACGCGGGCGCCTGGATGCAATCGGACGAACGGAGGCTATACTCGAAGTCGGCTTGAATGCGGGACCGGCGAGATGAAGAACACTCCCTGGACAACCCCGGCAAGAATGCGATTCGTCGCCGCTCTGTGGTTGCTGTCGAGCAGCATGGCCCTTCTCGCGATCTTGAGTTTGCCTGCGCTGGCGGGGAAAACCGATCCGGAACGCAATTTGGGCCTTGATGTGAACGCGGAACAGCGGCCGGTTTTTCCGAGGATCGACGACACACCTCGCGAGATTGGCCTGGTGGTGCCGGATTGGTTCAAGCTCAGTTTTCTGGATCTGCGTGAGGATCTCGACGAAGCCGTCGCCGGGGGGAAGATGGGGCTGGCGCTGTATTTCGGTCTTGACCACTGCCCCTATTGTGAAGTGATGCTCCACCAGAACCTGGCCGAACCCGATATCCGCCATTATCTTTCAGAGCACTTCGACGTGGTCCCTCTGGACGTGGAGGGTGCCCGTGAGGTGGTGACCCTGGAAGGCGACCGATTGACAGAACGGTTGTTCGCTGCGAATCGACGTCTCAACTTCACCCCTGGCTTTTCCTTCATCGATGCGGAAGGTGACGAGATTTTCCGCATCCGCGGCTATTACCCGCCGTATCGTTTTCGCGCGGCGCTCGAGTATGTGATCGACCGTCACGACCGGGACGGAACGTTCCGTGAATACCTGGAGCGTGCCGACCCCCCGCCGAAGTTTGACCTTGAAGACATCAATGAACGGGACTTTTTTGATCCGCCCCCGTACATGCTTGACCGCTCCCGGGTGCCGGCGCAACGGCTCCTGGTGGTCTTTTTTGAACGCCGTGGCTGCCATGCCTGCGATGTTCTGCATTCGGAACCACTAAGCAACCCTGAGGTGATCGAACGCGTAAGCCAGTTTCAGGCCGTGCAACTCGACCTGGATGCCGACACTCGGGTCATCACACCGGATGGAGAGCGAACGACCGCGCGGGCATGGGGCGAGCGTCTGGGTATCCATTGGGCACCGACCATGGTGTTTTTCGACGAACACGGCCAGGAGATCATCCGCATCGAAGCCGTGGTGGGACTGCATCGACTTCATAACACCATGGAGTATGTCCTGACGCGAGCCTATAAGGAGTTTCCCACGTATCGTCGCTGGCGCACCGGAAACGTGGAATAGGGGCCGTTCGGCCTCTGCGGCAGACGCAACGGGCGCGCCCGCATACCTTCGTCAAACGCGTGAGGCAATGCCCTCTGGCTCGCGCGGGAGTCGTCTTGCCAAGGGGTAGAGTTCTTCACATTCAGCCTGGATCCTCTTGGATACCAGCCGGAAAATGTCCTCCGCCTCGGTGACGAAACGCGCGTGGTCGTCGATAAGCAGGCCCCGCCGACACCAGCGACCGACGAAATCATTGAACAATTTCTTGATTTCCTTCTCTCCCTCGATAAAACGACGTGCCGTATTGTTGATTCCAACGTCCCCGTGGGTGAGCAGATCTCGGTAAACGAATTTGTTGTTGCGCTCGAAATGTTCCTGCACGCGTGCAACGTACTGGTCAAGCAGGTTGCTCGCAATATCGGTGTCGCACATCTCGCGTTCCTGGATCAGGTGCGCGAGGACCTTGGTCAGTTCGGCGATCTCGTGATTCTGTCGGTTCAGCAGGTCCAGTGTGAGCATGATGGGAATCCTCCTTGTGTGAGTGGCTACGGGAAAACGGGAATCTTCTTTGGCCCGAAACGAGCCGGATTCCTCACTGAACCAGACGGACTGGCGTCACCCCCGGTGGCGGAGAACGCCAATGCACCAACCGGACTTCCCATGAATGGAAGGTAGCATATGAATGGGTGATGAGCATCGGCAAGATCCAGGGAAGGGCGGTTCCGTCACTGGTGACCTGTCAGAGCAATACCCAGTCGGGCAAGCAATGTCTCTTCGGGGAAGCCGTCGGCAAGCATCCCGTTTGCCAATTGATACTGGCTGATGGCGTTACGCGTCGCCGGTCCCAGGATGCCGTCTACTTCACCGCTGTTGAATCCCTTGTCGTTTAGTTGCGACTGCAATTGCACGACCTGCGCCCGCGAGAGACGGGCGGCATTCACCGGCGGCGGCCGGTACAGCCTGCCTGCGCCGGAAATGCGGTCCGCCAGGTGTCCGACCGAAAGGGCAAAGAACTCCGACCGGTTCCAGCCCATGATCACGTTGAAATTGGGATAGACGAGGAAGGCGGGTCCCCGGTGTCCGGCCGGGACCAGCAGGGCTGCCTCCAGGTCGATGTCGGCCACAGGGTTCCCGTGAACATCAGTGATGCCGAGTCGGCGCCACTCGTACAGTGGCCTGCGCTCGGTCCGGCCGGCCTGGCTGTAGTCGAAGCCAGGCGGCAGGACGACCTCACGTCCCCAGCGATACTTCGAGTCCCAGCCGAGGGCGCTGAGAAAGTTGCCTGCGGACATCATCGCGTCGGGGATACTGTTCCAAAGATCCCGTTTGCCATTGCCGTCACCATCGACCGCGTAGCGGAGGAACACGGAGGGCATGAACTGCACGTGGCCCATGGCCCCGGCCCAGGAGCCCTCCATTCGTTCCAATGGGATCGCCCCTTCCTCGATGATGCGCAGCGCCGCAATCAACTCTTCGGTGAAGTACTCGGCTCGCCGGGGATCGCAGGCGAGTGTGGCCAGCGCACTCGGCACGGACGTACGGCCGAAATACGTGCCGTAATTGGTCTCCATTCCCCAGAAAGCCACCAGGTAGGCGGGAGGAACGCCGGTCGCCGCCTGGACGCGTTCCAGCAGCGCCCGGTGTGTCTGCAGCAGGGCGCGACCCTGATCGATGCGCTGCGTCGTTACGCGACGACCGAGGTAATCGACAAACGGTGTCGTGAACTCGGGCTGCCGCTGATCCAGTTCGATGACGCGGTCCAGGTGCTCCACGCTGCCAAGGACGTGATCCGCCACATCGGCGTCGACGCCCTCCTGAACGGCCTTGGCCCTGATGTCTGCGATACAGGTCTCGAACGCGGTTTCTGCAAGCCCCGCCATCGGAGCCAGGGCCGTCGCCAGCGTTGCGGCAAGGAGCATTTTCTTCATGACGATCAGGACCTCGCACACGCGGGGTGATGGCCGCATCCCCGGACTGCCGAAGAGGGCACCGTACGGAATGGCCAGAAGGAGGGTCAAGGGTAACCGCAGCAGGCCATCGGCCACCACCGGGTGCCAGCTCTGTTGGTTGGGGCGACGTGGGTTGTCCGCGGGGCAAGAGAGCGTTGTGCCCTATACTTCTGGGGCAGAACCATCGGGAGACCCGCTGGTGCGTATCGCACTGAAATGGATAGCAGGACTCGTCGCGCTCATCGCGCTACTCGTCACCGTGTTCCTCCTCGTCTTCGACTGGAACATGCTCCGCAATGCCTTCGCCGACAGGCTCTCGGAGGACCTCGGGCGAGAATTCGCGATCGATGGCGACCTGGAGGGAAGGCTTGGGCTGCAGCCGCTCATCAAGGCCCGGGACGTACGCCTTGCCAACGCCGACTGGGCGGCTGAGCAGAACATGGTGGAGATCGAATCGCTGCAGATGCAGATGGATCTGAGGTCCCTCGCGCGGGGACGATTGGTGTTCTCCGAGCTGCAGATCCGCGATGCCGCGATCCACCTGGAGATCGACGCCGACGGTCGTTCAAGCTGGGATCTGGGCAGGGAACCCGACGAACCGCCGTGGATTCCATTGATCGAGAGCCTGGTGATTGAGGACAGCCGCCTGACCTTTCACGATCGCAGGCACGATGTGGAGCTCGACGCGACCATCGCCTCGGCCGAGGGAACCAGCCCCGAAGGGGGTGCGGGGCCGGTCACCATAGAAGGAAAGGGGCGGTTGCAGCACGAGGAATTCGAACTGGTCATCCGCGGAGCTTCGCTCCTGGACCTGCGCGCGCGCGACGAACCCTACCCCGTCGAAGTGGAAGTCCGGATCGGCGCGACCGAGGCCACGCTGAACGGAAGCATCGAGAAGCCGTTTCAGCCAGAAGACCTGAAGATGGCGTTGCAAATCAAGGGCCCAAACGCCTTCCTGCTGGCACCCGTCCTTCAGATTCCACTGCCGAGCACGCGCCCCTACGAACTTTCAGGCGATCTCGTGCGCGAGACGGACGTGTGGCGGTTCGATGACTTCAGCGGCGTCGTAGGCGACAGCGACATCGCCGGATCGCTCTCGCTGGACGTGGGACGGGAACGGCCGCTGATCACGGCGGAGCTTGTGTCGGAACACCTCGAGTTTGTGGACCTCGGACCCCTGATCGGCGTATACCCGGAGGATCGGGTTCCCGCTGAATCCGGCGAGGAAGCACCTGATCGACTCCTGCCCGACGCGCCTTTGCAACGCGAACAGATCCAGAAGGCCGACGCGCGTGTGACGTTCCGGGGCGAAGTCGTGGTTGCGCCCCACCTGCCCCTTCGCGAGCTCGAATTGGATCTCGATCTGGAAGACGGCGTTCTGAGGCTGACACCGCTGCGTTTCAGATTCGTGGGAGGCACGCTCGACCTGTTCGCGTCCATCTATTCGGACGTCGAGCCAGCATACTCCGATCTGGATCTCAGATTGTCGGCCCTGGAATTGCAGGACATCTTCGATGATCTCGGACTGGAGGGAGCCGTCGAAGGCGTGCTGAAGGGTAGGGCCATCTTCGAGACGCGAGGGGACACCATTCGCTCGGCGATGGGCGCTGCGCAGGGTGAAGCCGCGGTGGTCATGGAGCGCGGCAGGGTCGACGATTCGGCCCTGGCCCTGCTTGACGCCGGGTTTCTCGAAGCCCTGGCCGTGCGGGGCGAGAACGGCGAACTGCAACCGATGGTCATCCGCTGCTTCGTGGCGGGATTGGAGATCGAGGACGGCATCATGGCCACCTCCACAATGATCCTCGATACCGAGCGCACGCTGATCGCGGGCGAAGGGGAAGTCGATCTTCGCGAGGAGACACTGACACTTCGCATCGAAGGGCAGCCGAAGGATCCAGGCATCGCTCACTCGCGCGTACCCGTCGAGATCTCAGGCCACGTGACTTCGTTGTCCCTGGAGATCGATCCCTCGGGCGTCATGGTGCGCGGAGGGCTTGCGCTGGGTCTCGGTGTATTGATCGGGCCGCTCGCCGCGATCCTCCCGTTCATTGACCCGGGGATGGCGGAGGATAGCGACTGTCTGCAGTTGATCGAGGAAGCGGAGGTACTGCTGCACTGAAGCGGTCACCAATCCGGTCAGAAACCTTGCGTCAACTCTCATGGCCCTGCGCCACCCCTGGCGATGAAGAGCCGCACACTGTAGGTCGGGTTAGCCCAAAGGGCGTAACCCGACGGGTCTCGCATCCACCCATGGCCGCCAAACAACTTCGTCCCCGG
>NZ_REBW01000268.1 GCF_007692535.1 Thioalkalivibrio sp.
GTCGGGTTACGCCCTTTGGGCTAACCCGACCTACCGTTTGCGGCTTTTCATCATCAGGGGTGCCGCACCCCACGACGACATGAGCGTTAGCCCCGGCGGCGAACAGCGGGAGCAAGCTGCCGCACTCCATAAGCGCGAGCGCAGGCCGTCATCCACTTTGGCGGCGTGGGCCGTAGTACGCGTAAAACCGTGCCTTTCCGCTATCGGGACGGGAACTGTCCGGAAAACAGCGCAGCGAGCAGCGTTCCGTCCATCGCTGAGAGCGCATGGCTGCCAGGACTCAGCAGCATCTCCGCCCGTCCACGCAGGTCGGCGACGCGATTCAGGTCCTGCAGCACCGGATCCACAACGGTATCGCTGAAACGCACGATCGAAACGTAACGGATGTCCGGGTGGGTCTGGTGACTCAGCCAGCGCAGTACGTTGCCCGGCTGGTTCGGGCTGATTCCGGAGTACAACTCCAGCAGCTGCTGCAGGTCCGTCTGGCTCAGCAAGGGCGTGTAGGTGCCCAGCGGTGACTGCCAGAAGAAATCCCCCAGCTGGATCATGCTGCTGTCGACGTGGGGACTGGCGATCGTGATCAGGACCTCCACCTCGGGGCGTCTGCGCGTGACCAGCGAATAGCGCGCGACGACGCCTGCAATGGAGTGCGCCACGAGAATCACGGGCTCGTCCGGGTGGCGCCGTGCCACCGCGTCCAGGTACAGGTTCAGCCACTCGGCCTGCATCGACACCGGACGTTCGGTGGGCATCACCAGGGTGTAGAAGAGCTTGCGGGTCGCCTCGGGGGAACGGTCGAACTCGACTCCGCGCAGGGAGGGTAGCATCTGCCCCCCGTCCGCCCAGCCCGACCCGGCCAGCGGAATCGTGACCCCGGCCTCGCGGAAGGGGTGAACCAGCTCGCTCTGGTGCCCGGGGATCAACAACATCACCTGGCCCACCAGCGGGAGCGGCAGCAGGAACAGCAGGACTGCAACAACGATTGGACGCAGCATATCGCCAGCCCCGGGTCTTCCGCTCAGACGCGCCGCGGACCCAGTCCGGCGATCGCCATCTCCGCCGCCCGGACCACGGCCCGGCCCTTGTTCAGGGTCTCCTGCCACTCGTTCTCCGGCACCGAATCATAGACGACCCCGGCACCGGCCTGGATGTGCAGGATACCGTCGTGCAGCACGGCGGTACGGATCGCAATGGCGGTGTCCATGTTGCCGGACCAGGACAGATACCCGACGGCTCCAGCGTACACGCCGCGCTTGACCGGTTCCAGTTCGTTGATGATCTCCAGCGCCCGGATCTTCGGAGCGCCACTGACCGTGCCGGCCGGGAAGGTCGCGCGCAGCACGTCCATGGCGCTGAGTCCGGGCTGCAGTTCGCCTTCCACATTGGACACGATGTGCATCACGTGCGAGTACCGTTCCACGACCATGGTGTCGGTGACCCGCACGGTTCCGGTGCGGCTCACGCGGCCGACGTCATTGCGTCCGAGGTCGATCAGCATCAGGTGCTCGGCCCGTTCCTTGGGGTCGGCCAGCAGTTCCGCTTCCAGTGCCTGGTCCTCCTCCGGATTACGGCCGCGGGGCCGGGTACCGGCGATCGGGCGCACGGTGACGCGGTTGTCCTCCAGCCGCACCAGGATCTCGGGCGAGGCTCCGACCACGTGGTGGTCGCCCAGATCCATGAAGTACATGTAGGGCGAAGGGTTCAGGCCGCGCAGTGAGCGGTAGAGATCCAGCGGCGGCGCGCTGAACGGGACGCTCATGCGTTGCGCGAGGACCACCTGCATCACGTCGCCATCGACGATGTACTGCTGCGCCCGCGCCACGGCGGCCCGGAAGTCCGCCCCGGGCCAGCCGGCGGAGTATTCGGGTACTGCGCGCGGCCGGGGATGCGGGTGGGGGCGCGCCAGCGGTTCGAGCAGGCGCGTCTCGAGCCGGTCCAGACGCAGCGAGGCCTCGGCCTGCCCCTGCGGCCGCGTGGCGTCCGCATGCGCCACCAGATAGAGCCGCCCGGCGAGGTTGTCGAACACCACCACCTCGTCGGAGACCATCAGCAGGATATCGGGCAGCCCAAGGGCGTCGGGCTTTTCCTGCCCGGCCAGGCGCGGCTCGATCAACTGCACGGTCTCGAAACCAAAATAGCCGACCAGGCCGCCGGTGAAGCGCGGCAGCCCACCCAGATCCGGAACCCGGAAACGGGCCTGGAATTCCTCGATCCAGGCCAACGGGTCGTCGTGGTCCAGACTCTCGACCACGATGCCGTCGGTCTCGACCTCGATGCGATGCCCGCGCACGCGCACGAGGGTGCGCGCCGGCAACCCGATGAACGAGTAGCGGCCCCATTTCTCGCCACCCTGCACCGACTCGAAGAGGTAGGTGAAAGGCAGGTTGCCCAGCTTCAGGAAGATCGACAGCGGCGTATCGAGATCGGCGAGCACCTCGCGTACCAGCGGGATGCGGTTGTAGCCCTCGGCCACGAGGCGGTCGAACTGATCGGGACTCATGGCCGACCACCCGGAAAATGCGGCCCCCTGCGGATCCGCTGCCCGAACGACACGAACCGGCCGAACGGGAACGAAGCCTCCGACACCCGCGCATCCCGCGCCTGTCGAGGGCTTGCTTCCAGCATGGGGAAGGTCGTCTTCAGCACGCTTCCCGGCCCCGGCGGCCGCCGGCGGTTCGGCATGGGTTCATGCGACCTCGGCCTGCAGCAGGCCGGGCAGTTCGTCGAGACGGTCGAGCACGGCGTCCGGACCCTCGTCGCGGATGTCCGCGCCGTGGTTGTAGCCGTAGCTCATGCAGACGATGCGGAATCCGGCGGCCCGGGCGGCCTTCACGTCACTGCGGGAATCGCCGACCATCAGCGATTCGCCGGGCGTGACACCGAGTTCCGCGGCGGCATGCAGCAGCGGCGCCGGGTCGGGCTTCTTGCGTTCCAGCGTGTCACCCGAGACGACCAGGGCGAAACGGTCCAGGATCCCCTTGTCACGCAGCAGCGGCAGGGTGAACTGCTCGGCCTTGTTGGTGACGCAGCCCAGCCGGTACCCGGCGGCCTCCAGCAGGTCCAGCCCCTCGCGCACGCCGGGATAAAGACGGCTCCGCTGCGAGGTGTTCTCGCGGTAGATGCGCATGAAGACCGGAAGGGCGCGTTCGAAGAGCTCGGAGTCGGCCTCGCCGTCGAGGTCATTGGCCAGGGCCCTCTGTACCAGGCGCTCGACACCGTTGCCGACCCAGTTGCGCACGGCGGGTTCACCGCGCCGGGGCAGGCCCAGCTCGTCCATCATCGCATCGACGCTGAAGGCCAGGTCCGGGACACTGTCGACCAGCGTCCCGTCGAGGTCGATCAGGATCATCCCGGGGCGCGGCAGGAACACGGCGGACGACAGGGGATCAGGCCTTGGCCAGTTCGTCGCGCATCTTCTTCACGATGCTGTCGTAATGGTTCGGGTCGGTATCGCTGACGGCACCGAAGATCGCCGAACCGGCGACAAAGGTATCGGCGCCTGCGGCCTTGATCTCGCGGATGTTGTCGGCTTTCACCCCACCGTCGATCTCGAGCCGGATCTCGCGACCCGAGTCCTTGATCCGCTGGCGTGCTTCGCGCAGCTTGTCCAGCGTGGCCGGGATGAAGGCCTGGCCACCGAAGCCGGGGTTCACCGACATCAGGAGGATCATGTCGATCTTGTCCATCACGTAGTCCAGGTGGGACAACGGGGTTGCGGGGTTGAAGACGAGCCCGGCCTTGCAGCCTTCGCCCTTGATCAACTGCAGGGTGCGGTCGATGTGATCGGAGGCCTCGGGGTGAAAGGTGATGTAGCTGGCCCCGGCCTTGGCGAAATCGGGAACGATACGATCGACCGGCTTGACCATCAGGTGCACGTCGATGGGTGCGGTCACACCGTGCTTGCGCAGGGCCTCGCAGACCAGCGGACCGATCGTCAGGTTGGGTACGTAGTGATTGTCCATCACGTCGAAGTGCACGATATCCGCGCCCGCGCGCAGCACATTGTCGACCTCCTCGCCGAGGCGGGCGAAATCGGCGGAGAGGATGGATGGGGCGATCAGATCAGGAAGGGCCATGAGGAACCTCGCGGTCGGAGCCAGTGTTGCGTGCCCGTGGTGAGTTGGCGGGCGGGGTAGCCGAAAGACTTTACCGGAAGCCCCGGCACGAGGCAAAAGTGCCAAAAAGCCAAGCCGCCGCGAGCAGGGCCGGCGGCGGCTTGAGAGGAACGAAAATCCAGGTGACCCGGGCGAGGTTCCGTCTGGCCCGATCAACCCCTGGGTGTCACTCCAGCGAGGCCATGTAGGCGGCCAGATTGGCGATATCGTCATCGCTGAGGTTCATCGCATGCGGCATCATCATGGCGCTGTTCGGGCCAACGGCCTCACCGGCGCGGTACTTGGTCATGGTTTCGACCAGGTGCTCCTCATCCGAACCTGCGACCTTCGGGAAGATGGCCTGACCCTGGCCAGCCGGGCCGTGACAGCCGACGCACCCGGAAGCCGCGTACTTGGCCTGACCTGCTTCCACATCCCCTGCCTGAGCAGTGGCCATGCCAGCCGCCATCGCGATACCGGCTGCGACCAAAATCAACTTCTTCATTTTTCATCCTCCTTCAAGGATTGTGCGGTTGAAGTCCTTTATGGATCATTTTTTTGACGTCTACAGGTTACGGCGTGTTACCTGAACGGAGCATTAACGGCCATCGACATAGCGCGCATCGGAATACGTTATCACCCACTCGGGCCGAAACATCACCAGGCCAGTGATGATCATGCCGTTCAGCACCCCCTCGGGCAGTACCAACAATGGCGTGTATTGCAGATACTCCCTAACGATAGACTCCCATGCGACATCCGTAAAGAGTCCGTAGACCAGCGAGTTGGCGGCCATCACCACCAGCACCGACAACGCGCCGCCGAAAAAGCCCACGACGTAGAGGTAGATGAACATGTGGGGGGGCAGGCGACGCTCGCTGAATTGGAGCAGCCCCCAGGTGACGAGAGCCGGTGCAACCCCCGAGATCAGGATGGTCAGGGGGACCAGCATCGGCTCCACGATGCCAATGAGGGCTAGCGTCACGACGACCAGGGAGACCATCAGGATGGCCAGGCGCCAGCCAAAGATCAGGGTGACCGCAACCACGCCGAGGAAGTGCATCGCAAGACCGTCGACCGCCTCGGCACGCAGGCTCCAGATCACCACCAGCACAAGGGTGGCAAGCAGGAAGTGCTGCACCCGGCCCGGAACGAAGACCTCGTCCCAGGTCATGCTGCGCAGCATCCAGACCATCAGTATGGCAAGCCCGATGGTTCCCAGGATCTGCAGCCAAACGGGGAAAGTGACATCGATATGATGCATGGGTGCAACCCTGATTGGGCCGGCCCGCGGAGGCCGGGAAGACAGGAAATCAGTCGCGCTCTCGCCGCGCAAGCGCGACCGTGTAGTCCCGTCCCTGCTTCAGCTTCTCATAGTTCCCGAAGACTTCCTTGAAGCCCTTCTCGATGAAGCGGCGCAGTCCGGTGATCGTTACGACATAGAGACGACCGTCCGGGTTCAACTGGTCCCAGGCATCGAGCAGGTAGGTGTACAGGAGTTCCCGCCCCACCTTCGCCGGCAAATTGGACGCAACGACGTCGAAACGGCGTTCCGCAATCTGGGCGAAGCCGTTGCTCAGCAGGCAGTCGACATTGCCCAGACCGTTGCGCTCGGCATTGCGGCGACTGTACTCCACCGCGACGAAGTCCTTGTCCACCAGCGTGCAGTGCCCGTCACGGGCCTTGCGCGCGAAAGCGAGCCCGATCGGCCCGTAGCCGCAGCCGAGGTCCAGGCAGCGGTCGGTCGCGGCAACCTCCGCGTAGTCCAGCAGCAGGCGCGTTCCGTCATCGATCCGCCGCGGCGAGAACAACCCCCAGGTGGTCACGAAATCCAGCGACTCACCCGCAAGCACGTCCGCGAAACACAGATCCGCCTTCAGTTCGCGCTTCAGACGCTCGCGCTGGGCACGGTCGCGGAGATCCGCCCGGGAACCGCTCACCGTGCCGCCCCTTCCGCCAACTCCGCCCACAAGGACTCCGCGAGGCGCGCGGGCTGCGAGGCATCGCTCTCGCCCGGCACCCCAAGGAGGTTCACGTGCCCCATCTTGCGCCCCGGGCGCGCGACCGGCTTGCCGTAGAGATGCAGCCGCGCGCGTCCCTGCGCCAGCAGCCGGGACAGGTCGGGCAGGCCCTGGTCCTCGGGCCAAAGGTCCCCCAGCAGGTTGACCATCGCCGCGGGCGCAGTCAGGTCGGCCGGTGCCAGCGCCAGCCCGCAGATGGCGCGAACCTGCTGCTCGAACTGCGACACGGTCGTCGCATCGAGGGTGTAATGCCCGGAATTGTGCGGACGCGGCGCCATCTCGTTCACCAGCAACTCGCCGGATCCGCAGACGAAGAACTCGATTGCAAGCACGCCGCAGTAGTCCAGTTGCTCGGCAACCCGCTGCGCGACCGCCTCGGCCTGGGCACGCGTCGCCGCGTCGATCCGCGCCGGAATGCGGCTCAGATGCAGGATGCCCTGCCGATGCACGTTCTCGGCGACAGGGAACGACCGGCAGCGCCCGTCGGGATCGCGCGCCAGAACCACCGAGACCTCGCGGTCGAGTTCGACCTGCTGCTCCAGCACGCAGGGCACCTCGCCGAGCTCGCGGAAGGCGCGTACGACCCCGCCCGACGCGGATACCGGCAACTGCCCCTTGCCGTCGTAGCCCAGCCGTGCGGTCTTCAGAATCGCGGGGAAGTCCCAGTCCGGAACCGCGGCACGGGCGGCGGCGATGCTGTCCACCACGAGCCACGGAGCGACCGCGACACCGGCATCCTCCAGAAAGCGCTTCTCGGCAATGCGGTCCTGCGCGATGGCCAGGGCCCGGGGATTCGGGCGCATCGGCGCGTGCGCCGCCAGCCACTCGGCACTGGCCGCGGGAACGTTCTCGAATTCGCAGGTGATCACGTCCGCGTGCGCTGCCAGCTCGGACAGGGCATCGGGATCGTCGAAGGCGGCGCAGAGATGGCGGTCGGCCAACCGGCCGGCGGGGCTGTCCGGATCCGGGTCCAGGACCCAGACACGATATCCCATGGTGCGGGCGCTGAGCGTGAAATAGCGGCCGAGCTGCCCGCCTCCGAGCAGCCCCAGGACCGCCGGCGGCAGGATCACTGCTGCACCGGGGGCAACACCTGGGCGAGGACGGCCTCGCGCTGGCGCTCCCGGAATCGTGTCAGGCGACCGCGCAGGCCCGGGTCCCCGTTCGCCAGCATCGCCGCGGCAAAAAGGGCGGCGTTGGCTGCACCAGCGTCGCCGATGGCAAAGGTCGCAACCGGGATGCCCTTGGGCATCTGCACGATCGACAGCAGAGAGTCCTCGCCCCTCAGATGCCGCGACGCCACCGGCACGCCCAGAACGGGTACCGTGGTCTTCGCCGCGAGCATGCCCGGCAGATGCGCCGCCCCACCGGCACCGGCGATGATCGCTTGCAGGCCGCGGCCGGCGGCTTTCTCCGCGTATTCGAACAGGAGGTCCGGCGTACGGTGCGCCGACACGACGCGCGCTTCGTAGGGAATGTCGAGTTCTGAGAGCATCCTCGCGGCGTGCTCCATCGTCGGCCAGTCGGAGCTGCTGCCCATCACCAGGCCAATCTTCGGGTTGGTCGATTCCATAACCCCGCAAAGATAGCCCTGGCGGGCATTGCGGGCAAGCCAATGCTCGGGAATGCACGGGCGATCTCGACAGCCCGGCCATGGATCGGACCGTCTTGCCCCGCACTCCGGGAGGCGACGCCGCACGTCGGGTTACGCTACGCTAACCCGACCTACAGAACTATGGAGTGCGGCGGCTTGCCGCCGCTGTC
>NZ_REBW01000151.1 GCF_007692535.1 Thioalkalivibrio sp.
ACCCATGGGCGCAAAATAGCGTCGTCCCCGGCAGCCCGGCTCCCCCCGGAGGCAAGCCTCTCGCCGATCTGGCGCCGGAAAACCCATCGGCCAGGGGCTGGCCTCCTACATCCGCGCCCCTGGAAACGACACGAATCAGCCTCGCACCTACCCATGACGGCAAAGCAGCGTCGTCCCCGGCACGTCGGGTTACGCTGCGCTAACCCGACCTACTGGGCTGTGACTTTCACGTTACATTGCCGGTACGCCCAAACGCCCAGCGCCGGCACGGTGCCATTCGCCGCGCGCATCGGCATCCCCCGCGGGGTGGCTTACGGCGTTGCCTCAGCCGTAGTGCTTGTGCTGGGAGCGGCGGCGACCGGCCCGCTGGGTGACCACGCCGGCGATCGCCTCCGGGCCGGGGATCTCCAGGCGCCGGTGGTCCTCCTGCAGCGCGACCAGGTAATGGGCACCGTCCTCGATCAGCAACTGCCGGAACAGGTGCTCGCCATCGACCTGGGCGACCACATAGCTGCCGCTCTCGACCACGCCGGAGGGGTCGACGATGATGATCACTCCATGCGGGAACTCCGGCGCCATGCTGTCGCCGAGCACCTGCAGCGCGAAGGGCTCGCTGCTGGAGCAACCGCCCATGCTGGGCATGTCGATACTCATGCCGGCTGCTGCTCTTCCACGGAAGCGGCTGCCGCTGCCGGGGCGGCATGACCATGGCTGCTGAAGAGGCTGTGCGCCGTGTGATCGGAGCCGGGGCGGAACCACTTCAGACGCTCGTGCAATGCAACCACCTCACCGACGATGATCAGCGTCGGGGGTTTCACATCGTGCTCTTTCACCAGTTCCGGCAGGGTGTCCAGCGTCCCGACCAGCACCCGCTGGTTCTGGGTCGTACCCTGCTCCACCAGCGCCGCCGGCGTCGAGGCCGCCCGTCCGTGCGCCTTCAATTCCCGGCAGATGATCGGCAGTCCGAGCAGGCCCATGTAGAACACGACCGTCTGCGCGGGCTGCGCAAGCATGTTCCAGTTCAGATCGATCGTGCCGTTCTTGAGATGTCCGGTCGCAAAAATCAGTGACTGGGCGTAGTCGCGATGCGTCAGCGGGATACCGGCAAAGGAGGCGCAGCCGGCGGCGGCCGTGACCCCGGGCACCACCTGGAACGGGATGCCTTCCTGCATCAGGGAGTCGATCTCCTCGCCGCCGCGGCCGAAGATGAAGGGATCGCCGCCCTTCAGGCGCAGCACCCGGTTTCCCTCCTTCGCCAGCTTGACCAGCAGGCGGTTGATGTCCTCCTGCGGCAGCGCATGGTCGTTGCGGCGCTTGCCCGCGTAGATCATCTCGGCATCGCGGCGAACCAGCTCCAGGATGCCTGGCGAGACCAGGTTGTCATAGACCACCACGTCCGCAAGCTGCATCAGGCGCAGCGCACGGAAGGTCAGCAGGTCCGGATCTCCTGGGCCGGCGCCCACGAGAAAGACCTCGCCGCCGCCATCGCGCCGGTCCAGGCCTTCCTCCAGCGCCTCGTCCACGATCTTGTGGGCGGCGTCGTCCCGGCCCGAGAGCACGAGCTCGGTCACCGGACCCTCGAGCAGCCGCTCCCAGAACCGGCGTCGGATCTCCGGGTTGGGCAGACGCGCCTTGGCGCGGTCCCGGAAGGAATCGAGCATCGCGGCCAGGCGGCCGTAGCTTGCCGGAAGGAAGCTCTCGATCCGCGAGCGCAGCAGACGCGCGAGAACCGGCGAGGCACCGCCTGTCGAGATCGCGACCTGCAGCGGTGAGCGATCGATCATCGACGGGGTGATGAAGGTACAGAGCTCGGGCCGGTCGACCACGTTCACGGGAACGAAGCTGGCGGTCGCAAGTTCCGAGATATGCCGGTTCACGGCCTCGTCGTCGGTCGAGGCGACCACCAGGACCCGCCGGGCGATGTCACCATCGTCGAAGCGCCGCTCCAGGTGTTCGATCTCGCCAGCATCACGCAGCTGTTCCAGCTCAGGACACAATTCAGGGGCGACGACGGTCACTCGCGCTCCCGCCTTGCGCAGCAGGGTCACCTTGCGCATGGCCACGTTCCCGCCACCAACCACCAGGCAGGGACGATCCGTCAGCTTCACGAAAAGGGGGTAATAATCCATGATGTCGATTCCGTCGTCAGGGGGTTCGGACCGCTTCGAGCAGTTCCTTCAACTCGCCGTCCATATCCAGTTCCACCAGATCGTCGAAGCCGCCGATGTGGCGATCGCCGATGAAGACCTGGGGCACGGTGCGCTGTCCGGTCAGCCGCGCCATCTCGGCGAAGCCCTTGCGCGAGTCGTCGATGCGGATGATGTCGAGCTGCTCGCCCACCCCCCTGCGCTGCAGCAGGGCCTCCGCCCGATCGCAATAGGGGCAGGTCTCGATACGATAAAGACGCACCCGGGTCATCGTGGCCAGCGCTCGCGCATCGGGATCGCGCTCAGCGATGCAGGCTGTCGATCTCGGCGGGATCGAAGCCAGCGGAGATGTACCAGCGCCGTGCGGCGTCGAGGTCGCGCTCGACACCGGAGCCCTGGGCATACATCAGGGCCAGCGTCGTCTTCGACCCGGCCAGGCCCTGCTCGGCGGCCTTCTCGAACCACTGCACGGCCTGCGCGGGCTCCTTGTCCACGCAGTCGCCCTCAAGGTACATGAAACCGAGGCCATGCTGGGCCATCGCGGACCCCTGCTCGGCCGCCGCGCGCATCCACTTGGCCGCCGCCTCGGGCTTCCGCACCACGCCCAGGCCGTTCTGGCACATGATGGCGACGCGGTACTGGGCGTCGGCATGGCCGGCCTCGGCCAGGGGATAGAGAGCCTGCATGGCTTGCGAGAAGTGCTTGGACTCGAAGGCCGCGATGCCGCTTTCGAGGCTCATCAGGTCATCGTCAGAAAGTTGCATGATCCATCCGAAACGTCATGGGTGGGCCGGACCGTGTCCACGCGAAGGCCTCCGCGCGGGCTCGGGTCCGGGACCGTGCATGGTGCAGCAATGGGCCCGGTGCGTTAACCCTCTCGATAGGGATATACGGTAGCCGCGCCGCGGGGCCTATACTTCAGCCCGTTCAGTGTGGGCTTGTTCCCATGCGCCGGTGCCACGCCTGCCGGCCCTGCGAGAGACCGGCTTCACCCAGCATAGCGGAACGCGGACGAAGATCGGCGTTCCCCTTCGACATTCAACGTTTGCATTGGAGGAGAGAGGCATGGACAAGAAGACCTTGTATGAAACATCGACCAAGATGGAAAGCGCCGGAGTCGACCCGGCCTACGTGCTTGGCTGGCAGAGCGGCTTCCTGCACAACCCGAAGCTCGAGGAGCAGCGGGTGACGGAAGCCTATGATGCCGGCTACAACGATGGCCTCGAAGGGAAGACCGACGGCTACAGCGCCTGGACCCAGCAGTAAGCCCCAAACAAGTCCGGCGACATCGAGAGTCGAACCGCCCTCCGGGGCGGTTTTTTTTGCTCACGCGGGCGCGGCATCCCGCGCTGCGGCATCGCCCGCCATGCATCCTCATCGCGAAACCGGAGATTTTCCCGTCGGCGACCGTCGGGCCGTATACTTGTGCCCGGTTCGAAACCCGCGAAAAGAGGAAAAGGACATGGATGGCGGCCCCCCCGGAAGAGAACAGGCCCTCAACGTGCTCGGCCACCCGCTCGCCCCGTGTTCGCACGGCGAGCCGGTCACCGGGTTCTATCGTGATGGCGATTGCAGCACCGGCCCCGACGACCTGGGCCGGCATGTCGTCTGCGCCAGGGTCACGGCCGAGTTCCTCGACTTCTCCAAGGCCCGCGGAAACGACCTCTCGACCCCGGTCCCGGAATTCGGTTTCCCCGGCCTGAAACCGGGCGACCGCTGGTGCCTGTGCGCGGCCCGCTGGAAGGAGGCGCTGGAGGCCGATGCCGCGCCGCGCGTGGTCCTCACCGCGACGCACCAGAAGGCGCTGGAGATCGTCAGCCTGGCGGACCTGAAACGGTACGCGATCGATCTGTCCTGAGCAGCCCGGGGCGTTTCCGGACCAACGCAACGGACGGAATCAGGGACGCTGAAACACCCGGTAGTCGCGTGTTCCGTCGGCGTAATCCGTGACCAGAAGCTGTACCTCCGACCCCGCCTG
The DNA here is from genome assembly GCF_007692535.1 of Thioalkalivibrio sp. GTDB lineage: Bacteria > Pseudomonadota > Gammaproteobacteria > Ectothiorhodospirales > Ectothiorhodospiraceae > Thioalkalivibrio. The sequence continues at coordinate 4,126 of NZ_REBW01000151.1, forward strand.
GATCCCGCTCCGGCCCGTCATCCACAGCAGGCGAATCACGCCGTCGTCCGGCGTCTCGACGAAGACGCGCAGCCACTGGGCATCCCCGCTCTCGCGTTCCACCGCGACCACCGGCACGGAGATCACATCCGTGCCCGACACCTCCGGCGTGGACCAGCGCCCGTACAGCAGCACCCCGAGCACCACCAGCATCCCGATCGCCGCCAGGGCCGCCCGGGTATTGCGGATGGCGTGGGCCATGCTGTTCCAGAAACCCATGTCGGCACCTCCACTGGCAGACGCACCCGGGCAAGGGGGCCCAGGCAGTTTCCTCGTGCGCCCGTGAAAAAGGCAAGCTGGACCAGGCCCACTCGACAGGGCGCTGGCGCCGGCACAACCGCCACACCCGTATTCGCCCGTTGTGTCTATGCTCAGGGAGTGATCCCCCATGAGCCTCACCACAGGGTCTCATGACCGATCTCCGCCCATCGACATGGAGGAAGACATGGCCGGCATCCGCTTCGATCACTTTCAGGACAGCCTGGAGCTGTTGAACCCGCTGAACGGCTTCGCGCCCGAGCGCCAGCGCATTGAAATCTACCGGGATCCGCTGCTCGGGCATACGAGCGTATACAACCCGGCCATCGAGGAGGGACGGAAGGTCTTCCTGAACGACGTGGACCGGGACATGATCGCGCGACTCGCGACGGAGAGTGCGAAGAATTGCGTGTTCTGCCCGGAACGGGTGGACGGGGTCGCACGCTTCCCCGACGCGTTGATTCCTGGCGGAGTCGTCAAGATCGGCGAGGCGGTGGGATTCCCCAATTTGATCGGGATGGGCGGCCATCACTCCGTCGCTATCGTCTCAAGGGCGCATTTCCTCGAGTTGCATGAACTGTCGCCGGAGCTCATCGCCAATGCATGGCGCGCCCTCCGGCAGATTGCCCAGGCGGTACGACAGCGGGATCCGGATGCCTTGTGGCTGACCGTGCATGGCAATTACCTGTTCCCGGCGGGCGCGAGTCTGATGCATCCCCACTTCCAGATGCTGATCGGCTCGGAGCCCTACACCCACCACGCCCGCTTGGCGGAGGCCTGTTACCGCTACCTGCAGCAGGAGGGTCGCAGCTATCACCGGGACCTGGTCGAGCACGAGCGCGCCGAAGGGAGCCGTTACATCGCCGCGACCGGTCGCTGGCACTGGCTGGCCGCCTTCTCGCCGCTGGGCACGAACGAGATCATCGCCGTGCACGAGACTGAGGGTGATCTGCTGCGCATGGACGAAGGCGAGTTGCATGACCTGGCCCAAGGGCTGTCGTCGGCGTTGCGGTGCTACGAGGATCTCGGACACCTGAGCTTCAACTACACGCTGTACGCACGCCGCCAGCCCGAGGTGGACGATGGCTTCCAGTGCCTGCTGCGTGTGATGACGCGGCAAAACCCGGCGCCGAACTACCGCTGTGACGACTTCTACCTGCAGAAGGGTCTGCAGACCGAGCTCATGCTCCACCGTCCGGAGACGCTCGCAGCAAGGGCGCGCGATTTCTTCACCGGCTAAGTGGGCCATCCTGAACCCGGGTCGGCTCCCAATGCCGGGTGGCCTTCGCGTCAGACCGAAGCGGGGTTCAGGGCCGCAGTGAGCACCCGCAGCCGGCGCTGCTGCATCTTGAGCCGGTATTCGAGTTCCTTGAGCGAGGTTCTCAACTCAGTTCGCAGCCAGCGGTCGTTCATGGCCTCCTTGCCGGCGCGGACCTTGCGAGCCTGCACTTCCTGCCATTGATTCACGGTGTCCCGGAACCGCTGGTATTCGCGCTCGATGGCCTCGCGCCAGGTTCCCTGAACTGCACGTTCTTCCGCCAGCTTGGAAAGCCGGAGCAGATCCATTTGCAGCCGGGCCCGCCGGATCTTGAAGGCCGGGGTGCGGCGGCGGTCGTACACGAGGCCCGTCCACGCACACACATTGATGAACCATTTCGAGGGATCGTATTGCCACCACTGCACGCCGTTGCGGTAATCGGCCTGGAAGGCGTGGTGATAGTTGTGATAGCCCTCACCCCAGGTCAGCAGGGCGACCATGCCGTTGTCCACGGCCGTGTTCTGGTCGCTGTAGGGCCGCGTGCCCCACATGTGTGCCAGCGAATTAATGAAGAAGGTGAAGTGATGGCTGAGCACCAGTCGCAGCAGGCCAGCGAGGAGCAGCATTCCGATCAAGTCGCCCAGCAAAAGGCCCAGGACGAGTGGCAGGCCCAGGTTGGTGGCCCAGACCAGGGTCCAGTAGTTCCGATGCTGCCACATCACGATGGGATCCCTTTCCAGATCCTTGACCCGCGAGTAATCGGCCTGGGTGGTGGGCCAATAGCGCAGCATCCAGCCGATGTGGGCATGCCAGAAGCCGCGCTTGATGGAGTGTGGATCCCGCGACACATCGTCGACATAGCGGTGATGCACGCGGTGCCGGGCCGCCCAGTTGAAGATGCTGTTCTGTAACGCCATGGCACCGAAGATCGCCAGCACCAGACGCAGCGGCGCCCGGGCCTTGAAGGTGTTATGCGCCCACATGCGGTGATACCCGACAGTGATGCTCATGCCACCCAGGACAAGCAAGGCGGCGAAGACGAACCAGGCCGAGCCGCTGTAGCCCTGAGTCATGCCCCACAGGGGGACGAGGGTGACGGCGGCCAGGTTGGTCAACGCGAAAAAGATCGCGTTCGACCATGCGACCGGAGGTTTGGGTTCAGCCATGGGGATTCCTGTTGGGGTTCTCAAGTGACGCTGTTGCTCGCGCCTTGGTTGCATTGTGCACAACTCTTCAGACCAGCGTAAGCGCAAAAGATGCGGCCGAAGGCGATGTTTTCCCATGCGCGTATTCCGGTTGTATTGCTCCCGCCCGCTTGCAAGGCACGGAATCAGGCTTGCAGTCCCTGGATACGGACCTGCAAGCGCCGTTGACCCTGCCACCAGTTGGCTTCCGGAGTGAATACCAGGCGCGCCTCTGCGCCCAGCGTGACCGGGCAATCGCGGCCCGCGTTGAACCAGATGGCGTCGACGCGTTGGCTGCCGTGACTCAGCGTCAGCTTCCAGTGCCCCCCGTCCACCCCCACTTCCCGCGCCGCACGCACCATGAAGAACGAACGCAGCACCGGTTCTGGGAACTCCCGGCCATAGGGCCCGATCGCCGCGAGGCCATCGAGCAACGGCCAACCCAACTCACCGGGGACCACGTCCACATCCACCGCGATCCGGGGATGCAACTCGACTCCCTCCAGACGCCGGGCGACCTCCCGCTCGAAAGCGGCCTCGAAACCTGCCAGCCGTCCCTCCTCAATGGTCAGTCCCGCTGCTCCGGCGTGACCGCCATACTTCAGGAACAGCCCGGGTTCTGCCCGCTCCAGTGCCTGCAGGACCTCCAGCATCGGTAGCCCATCGATGCTGCGGCAGGACCCGCTCAGAATCCCGGGCATGTCCTGCTGCGCCGAGAGGCACACGGCGGGCCGCGCAAAGGCCTGCATCATCCGGGAGGCCACGATGCCGTGTACCCCGGCGTGGCCGTCGATCAGGGCCACCACCAGTGCCGAGCGCCCCGCCTCGACCTGCGCCTCCGCCGCCGCCAGGGCCTCGACCGTCAGCCGTTTCTCGATCGCGCGTCGCGCCTCGTTGGTACTGTTCAGTACCGCCACACCGAGGGCTGCCGCGGCATCGTCTTCGGCCAGCAGAAAACGTACGCCGGCCATCGCATCGTGCAGTCGGCCGGCCGCATTCAGGCGCGGACCGATGCCGAAGGCCAGGTCCGATGCTGTCAGCGGCTTGGCGGGATCGCCCAGGTGGGACCGCAGGGCGCGCCAGCACGGGTGCGTACCAGCCTCGATCTGGGGAATCCCGGCGCGCACGACGATGCGGTTGTTACGGCTGCGGGCCAGCGATACGACGTCCGCGACGGTTCCGGTCGCCACCCAGCCGAAGAGCGTACCCAGGCTGGCCGTCCGGGAAGGCAGGTGGCCGATCTCGATCAGCCGCCGGCGGACCGCCCAGAGCACCAGCCAGGCGACCATCACGCCGGCGATCAACGGGTCCGGGTAGCGGGCCCCGGACCGCTGCGGGTTGACGAAGGCGAGCGCTGCATCCGGACCACCGTCGGTTGGAATGCCGTGATGATCCGTGACCACGACGTCGATCGCTGCCTCGGCGAGACGCGCGATGCGCGGCCCGTCCGAGGAGCCGATGTCCGCGGTGATCACGAGGGCCGGTCGCGGGTCGGCCGCCAGGATGCGCTCGCAGACCGAATCGGACAGCCCGTAGCCCTCGGTCAGCTTGAGCCCGATGTAGTGCTGGACCCGATCCACCGGGTGCCCGAAGTGCTCCGTGAGTGCGCGGGTGAGTACCGCGCTGGCGTTCACCCCGTCGGAATCCGCGTCAGTTGCGAGAGCGATCACCTCCCCAGCCACCACCGCACGGGCGATGCGCTCGGCGGCGACGTCGATATCCGGCAACCCGTCCGGCGGATCCAGCGAATGCGGCGAGAAGTCCAGCAACCAGTCCGGTGCCACCCCGGCCCGGCTCGCCCGGTTGGCAAGGACGCGGGTCACGACCGGATGCAGGCCCAGCCGCTGCGCCTCCCGCAGGGTGTCGGGGTCGGCCGGGTGAAGTTCGATGATGGGTTCCATGAGCCGATCCGGATGACCTGCAGTCGCGGGGCGCCGGGACATCCGTCAGCAACGGGGCGGGCCCGTACGGACCCGCCCCGCAACCCCGGTCACTGCCCGTCCGAGGGTCCCTTCTCGTCGGCGTCCTTGCGGGCCGCCTCTTCGCTCTGTTCCTTCATGTACTTCACCTTTTCCTTCACCAGCACCCCGGCCAGAAGGATCAGTGCGAGCAGGTTGGGCGCCGCCATCAGCCCGTTCAGGGTGTCGGAGATATCCCAGACTGTGGTCAGTCCGCCGATCGCGCCCAGGAACAGGAAGCCGATGAAGATCAGCCTGTAGGGGGTGACCACCTTCGGCCCGAAGGCGTACTCCCAGCTCTTTTCCCCGTAGAAGTTCCAGGTCAGCATGGTGCTGTAGGAGAAGAGCACGATCGAGACCAGCACGATCCATCCGCCGAGGCCCGGCAGGCCGCTGGCGAACGCGCTGCTGGTCAGTTCGGCGCCGGTCTGGCCGGTCTGGATCACGCCGGTGACCAGAATCACGAGGGCGGTCATGGTGCAGACGACCAGCGTATCGATGAAGACCTCCCACATTCCCCAGAGGCCCTGGGCATAGGGCTTGTTCTTCGCTTGGGCGTGGACGATGGACGCCGATCCCAGTCCCGCCTCGTTGGAGAAGATGCCGCGGGCGATGCCGTACCGGATGGCCAAGGCCATGGTCGCTCCGGCGAAGCCGCCGATCGCGGACGTGGTCGTGAAGGCACCGGCGAAGATCTGGCCGAAGGCCGCCGGTATCTGATCGTAGAAACTCACCAGGACGCCGATGGCACCGATCACGTAGATCAGGGCCATGGTCGGAACGATTCGCGCCGCGGTGATGGCGATGCGCTTGATACCGCCCAGGGTCACAAGGCCCACCAGGACCATCACCACGATGCCGGTCACCCAGTTGGGGATGCCCATACCGGTCTCGAGGGCGTGGGCCATGGTATTGGCCTGCACCATGTTGCCGATGCCGAAGGCGGCCAGGCCCGCAAGGACTGCATACAGCAGCGCGAGCCACTTCCAGCGCTTTCCGAGCCCGTTTTCAATGTAGTGAAAGACGCCACCGGAGATATTGCCTTCGCTATCCACCTGGCGGTACTTCACGCCCAGCGTGGCCTCGGCGAGCTTGGTGGCCATGCCGACGAGCGCGACCATCCACATCCAGAAAATGGCCCCGGGTCCGCCGAGGGCGATCGCGGTGGCGACCCCCGCGATGTTGCCCACCCCGATGGTTGCGGCCATCGCCGAGGTGACCGCCTGGAAGGGCGAGATCACGCCCTTCTCTTCCTTCCGCCGGCTCCGGAACAGTGTGGCGAAGGTGCGTTGCCATGCAAAACGCAGGTGGGTGAACTGGAAGAAGCCGATCCGAACGGTCAGGTAGATGCCGGTGCCCACCAGCAGGATCATGAAGGGCGGGCCCCAAACGATGTTGTTGAGCCAGTCGTTGAACACCATGAGTCCGTGGATCATGACTTCCCCCCTTGTTGCTCCGGTCTGCAGGTTCGCGGACCGCCCTTCCGAGCCGCCGCTTCATTGTTCTACTGCACGATCTACGCCCTGCGCTTTTGCCGTGCAAGTGATGGGCCAGCGTTCCTGAGGCGTCCGTGGTTCCCTTTTCGGCCAAAACGGCGGATCTGTCCAGCGGTTCGGGGCATTTATGGTGCAATCCCGGCGTCCGGCAGCACCATCAGGGGGCGGTGCTTCATCGACCCGTCCGCAGCCGAAGCTCCTCCCCGACTGCGCGGCAACATCGACACGCGTGTTCGCGAGGCCGCTGCACTCGCACAATCGAGCGCGATGGGTACACTTCGGATCCGCGGCGGTCGGTGGCCAAAAACCCCTATTTCTCAAGCGGCCTTGCAGGCTCGGCCTTGCCTGCCATCGACATCTCGTCTACGGTGCGCGTGGCCTCGCCTTTCGGCTCTGGCATGTCGTATCCACCCGTCACCCACATCAGCGAAATGGGCCAGCCATGCACCGCGAGCCCCAATCCGTCGAACCCCAGGCAATCGAACCCCGGGCGGCTGAGCAACGGCTCCCGCGTGGCGTGATGCTGAACGCCTACCCCGACAGTGTGGGCGGGAAGCTGTCGGACCTCGTGACGCTGCTGAAGCGGCCCGAGCTCGCAAACGCGTTCTCGCTGCTGTACATCCTGCCGACCTTCTTCAACAGCGACCTCGATCGCGGCTTCTCCATCATCGACTACGGCATCAACCAGGAACTGGTTCTGCCGCAGGATCTGGACGAACTGGATCGGCTCGGGATCATGTTCAAGTTCGACCTGATCCTGAACCATCTCTCGGTCGCATCGCCCCAGTTCCGGGACCTGCTGGAGCACGGCGATGCCTCCGAATACAAAGACTTTTTCGTGGACTGGAACGCCTTCTGGAGTTGCTGCAGCCAGCCAGGGGACGATGGTTACGTGATCCCGCACGACGAGCATCTCCAGAAGCTCTTCCTGCGCAAGCCCGGACTGCCGATCCTGAAGGTCGGCTTTCCCGATGGCTCCGAGCGGCCTTACTGGAACACCTTCTACCAGCAGGTGAGCTACCGGCCTGTTTCCGCCACGGCATTCGCCGGCCTCAGGGGTGTCACACCGGAAACGGCAGCGCAGATCGCCACCACAATCAACGCCGCGATCGAGACCGAACCGGACATCGATCGAATCTACCTGGATCGCCACGACTATCTGCGCGATGAGATCCACGCCATTCTGAAGGGTCACCGCTCCTACCTGGGGCAGATGGACCTCAACGCCCGCTCGGAAAAGGTCTGGGAGTTCTACGATCAGACCCTGCGGCAACTGCATGATTATGGGGCCAAGATCATCCGCCTGGATGCCTTCGCCTATCTGCACAAGGAACCCGGCCAGGCCAACTTCTTCAACAAGCCCGGGACCTGGGACTACCTGCAGCGTCTGCGGGACATGGCGCGCCAGTACGACCTGGTGATCTTTCCTGAGGTGCACGCAGAGTACGGCAAGGGCCTGCATCGGGAAGTCGCTCACGAAGGCTATCCGATCTACGATTTCTTCCTTCCGGGCCTGGTCGTCGACGCGCTGGACCGTGCCGTCACCGCGCCTCTGCTGCGCTGGATCGAGGAGATCAAGACGCATCGGCTGCAGACGATCAACATGCTCGGTTGCCACGACGGCATCCCGGTGCTCGACCTGCGCGGCGCCGAGGTCGACGGCGTCTACCAATCCGGGCTGCTCGGCGACCCCGAGATCGAGGCGGTGGTGGAACGCATCATTGCCCGCGGCGGCCGGGTCAAGAACCTGTACGGACCCGACGGCAGGAAGATCGCGTACTACCAGGTCAACGCCACGTTCTACAGCGCCCTGGGGGAGGACGACCGCAAGCTGCTGCTGGCTCGCGCGATCCAGCTGTTCATGCCTGGCATCCCGCAGATCTGGTACCTGGATCTGTTCGCCGGGCGTAACGATCATGTCGCCGCCGACCGCGGCGGGGCTGCCGGCCACAAGGAGATCAACCGCAGCAACCTGAGCAACGAGGAGATCGAGGCCCGTCTCGGTTGGCCCGTGGTCCAGGAGCAACTGACCATGATCCGGCTGCGCAACACTTCCGACGCCTTCAACGGTGAACTGACCGTGCACCCCGCCGCGCCGGACTGCCTGCACCTGTCCTGGCATCATCAGGGCAGCACCGCCACGCTTCGGGCCAACCTGCGCAGCTGCGCCTTCACCATCAGCGCGCGTGATGCCTCCGGCGCGGAGACGCTGATTGTCAATCAGCAGGGCAAGGGCTGAAGACGCTGATTCCGTTCGTGGGGATCCTGGCAAACCGTGGACGGAACCGAGCGCTGGCCATCCGTCCCGAGCGGCCCGACGGATTTGTTCAGGCCCTTACTGCCGGGCCCAGCATCGTTCAGAAGAACCGGACGATCAGAAATAACCCCAGCATCGCAAAGCCGAGCGCGAGTTTGGCGGCGGTGCCAAGCGCGAGGCCCAGCGTAGCGCCCCAGCCGGCACGGCCGGCGGCGACGAGGTCCCTGCGCGCCGACAGTTCGCCGAGCAGAGCCCCGATGAACGGTCCGAGCAGCAGGCCCGGCAAGCCGAAGAAGATTCCCACCACCGCACCCACGGCGGCACCCACGACCGAACGGGGCGAGGCACCGTAGTGACGCGCCCCGAAGGCGCCAGCGACGAAGTCCGCGACCGACGCCAGTACCGCCATCAGTCCCAAAGCGATCAGGGTCTTGACCCCGACGTGCACGAAGCCCTCGGCCCACGCGGCTGCCCACAGCCCCGCGAACAGCAGCAAGGGCCCTGGCAGCGCGGGCAGCACCAGCCCCGCGATACCGACAACCACGAGAACTGCGGCGAGGATCCAGATGAGGATGGTCATGGACTACCGATGATATCGCGAACCGCGGCAGTACCTGACCACCTGGCATCCACGCCCGGCTTGAACAACGCCTGCCTGATCGCGAAACTGGAACCCTCGAACCCTCGATCACGGCGACGTTCACCTGGGTTGAAGCAACGCTCCAACCCGACGTCCAGAACAGGAGCAGTGTCATGGCAAGATCCGCGGTAGGCATCATCGGTACCGGCCATGTGGGCGTAGCGGCGGCCTACGCCATGTTCCAGCGTCAGCTCGCGAGCGAGATCATTCTGGTGGACAAGAATCACCAGCGCGCGGAGGGCGAGGCCATGGACCTGATGCACGGCCAGCCCCTGGTGGGCCGGGTATCCGTTCGCGCCGGGGACTACGGGGATCTCGCCCACTGTCAGGTCGTCGTGATCACCGCCGGCGTGAACCAGAAACCGGGGGAGTCGCGCCTTGATCTGCTGAACCGCAACGCGGCGGTGTTCCGGGAGATTGCCGAGGAACTCGATCGCCACGCCCCCGAGGCGATCCTCGTCATCGCAACCAACCCGGTCGACATCCTGACCTACGTGATGCAGCAGCTCAGCCATCGCGCGCCGCGCCGGGTGATCGGCACGGGTACCATGCTCGACACCTCCCGCTTTCGCGCACTCCTTGGAGACAGCTACGAGGTCAACCCCCGCTCGGTGCACGCCTACATTCTCGGTGAACACGGTGATTCGGAGGTGCCGATCTGGAGCAGCGCCATGATCGGCGGCCTGTCGATCATGCACCACGTGATCAACGGCCGGCGTTTCGACCCCGAGCCCATGGATGCCCTGTTCCAGCGCGTGCGCAGCGCCGCCTTCGATATCATTTCCCGCAAGGGCTACACGAATACCGCGATCGGCCTGGTCATTGCCTACGTGGTCCGGGTGATCCTCGAAGACCAGCGCAGTGTCCTGCCCGTATCCGTGAACCCCGAGGGCGATTACGGTCAGCGCGACGTGTGCTTCAGCGTACCCTGTGTCGTGGGAGCTCAGGGCGTCGAGTACCGCCTCGCCCCGGAAGCCAACGAGGCCGAGCGACAGGGGCTCGAGTCTTCCGCCGAAATCCTTCGCAAAAGCCTGCAGGGGATGACCATCATGCCCTAGAAAACGCTGATTTGTCGGCGTTTCCCTGCGGCACACGGAAGTGCGCGCGCTGAGAAAGCCAGGATGGCTTGATTCAGCGCTTTCCTAGTGGGCCATGCGGAATGCATTGACCCGGACAGGGTGCATAGTGAATGGGTCGAAGAGGCAGACATGGGGTGCGTAGTTCTACCCATCGAACAGCAAAGTCGACTAAGTGCCTGTCATCCGGTCGTGGGGCTGACACCGATGGTTATGCACAAGGTCTGTGCAGACGCGGGAAAATGCGAGTTAGCCGCCACTCCTTCTCGCCATCCACACGAAAAACTCGCATCCATATGTTTTTATTAAACAATTATGGATTGATCGTTTTTTGACCAATTCGACATAAGTCCTTTCGGGACAGGAAGCTGGGGCGAGGAGGCAGATTCTTTCCACAGACTTATCCACAACTTTTGTGGATAAGTTTTCCGCCTACCGCAGGGCCCACTAGCTCTTGGCAGAGAGCTTGGCCCAGGTATCACGGAGGGTGATGGTGCGGTTGAAGACCAGTCGCTCCGGGGCGCTATCTCTGCTGTCTACGCAGAAGTAGCCCTCGCGTTCGAACTGAAAGCTTGAGCCCGCGGATGCCCCGGCAAGCATGGGCTCCACCACGGCCTGCACGATGATCAGCGACCCCGGGTTCAGGTCGTCCCGCCAGTCGTGATCCCTGACGGCGCCCGGGTTGGGAACGGTGAACAGGCGATCGTAGAGCCGGACTTCGGCGGGAACACCGTGACTCGCTGAGACCCAGTGAATCACCCCCTTCACCTTGCGGCCTTCCGGGTTGGCGCCCAGGGTCGCCGGATCATAGCTGCAGCGCAGTTCGACGACATCGCCGGCGTCGTTCTTGATCGCCCGGTCGCAGCGGATGACATAGGCGTTGCGCAGGCGCACCTCGCCGCCGAGCGCGAGCCGTTTGTACTTGTTGTTGGGCGCGACTTCCATGAAGTCGTTCCGGTCGATATACACCTCGCGGGTGAAGGGGATAAGGCGACGGCCCATGGCCTCGTCCTTGGGATGGTTGGCCGCGGCCGTTTCTTCGACCTGTCCCTCCGGGTAATTCTCGATCACGACCTTCAGCGGATTGAGCACCGCCATCGCCCGCGGCGCGGTGGCGTCGAGTGCTTCCCGGACCGAATTTTCCAGCATCGCCATCTCGACCATGCCGTCGGACTTGGTCACGCCGATCCGGTCACAGAAATCCTGCACCGCTTCCGGCGGGTAGCCGCGCCGGCGGATGGCCGCGATGGTGGGCATGCGCGGGTCGTCCCAGCCCTGCACGTGGCCCTCCGCCACCAACTCGGTCAACTTGCGCTTGCTGAGCACGGTGTATTCGAGGTTGAGGCGGCCGAACTCGTACTGCCGCGGCTGTGCCGGAACATCCAGATGCTCCAGAAACCAGTTGTACAGCGGACGATGGTCCTCGAACTCGAGCGTGCACAACGAGTGCGTGATGCCTTCCAGCGCGTCGGAGACGGTGTGGGTGTAGTCGTACATCGGGTAGATCGGCCACGCCTCGCCGGTCTGGTGGTGCACGGCGCCGCGGCGGATGCGGTAAAGCGTGGGGTCGCGCAGGTTGATGTTCGGCGAAGCCATGTCGATCTTTGCGCGCAGAACGCGCGCTCCGTCCTCGAACTCGCCGGCGCGCATGCGCCGGAACAGATCCAGGTTTTCCTCGACCGAGCGCCCCCGGTAGGGACTGTCGCGGCCCGCCTCGGTGAGCGTACCCCGGTACTCGCGCATCTGCTCGGCGTCGAGATCGCAGACGTAGGCCCTGCCGGCGCGGATCAGATCCTCGGCGAAGCCGTACAGCCGGTCGAAGTAGTCGGAGGCGAACAACAGCTCGGTCCAGCTGTAGCCGAGCCAGCGCACGTCCTCCTTGATCGCCTCGATGTATTCGACGTTTTCCTTCTCGGGGTTGGTATCGTCAAAACGCAGATTGCAGGTGCCGCCATAGTCCTGTGCGATACCGAAGTTGAGACAGATCGACTTGGCATGCCCCAGGTGCAGGTAGCCATTCGGCTCCGGCGGAAAACGGGTGGCGATCCGGCCGGCGTTCCGGCCGCTTCTGAGGTCTTCGTCGATGATCTGGCGGATGAAGTTGCTGGCCGCCGCTTCCTTGTTGCTCATGCAGTGCAGTCTTTGTCGCAGGGCCCGGTCGGGCAAGTGCCGGCATTATACCCGCACCGCTTGCGCCGGACATGGCACAATTATCCCCGTGCAGGATGATGATCGCACCGGGCCGGTTTTCCCTGCACACTCTCTTCTTCGCCCCCCAACACGGCGACCCGTTCATGATCGAACCCCTCCTGCTGACCGCCGCGCGGATCTCCACCTTCGACCAGCAGATGTTGCTGACCAATGCCAGCGGCTTCTTCTTTGCCCGTGGCGAGCGTCTGTTCCTGGTCACGAGCCGGCACGTGATGTACGACGAGCCCAGCAAGCATTTCCCGAACCGGATCGAGATCGAACTGCATATCGACGCGGACAACCTGGCTCGCTCCACGGGATTCTCGATTCCCCTGTACCAGGACGGCCAGAGCGTCTGGCGCCAGGCCCTGGACAAGTCCGGGGAGATCGACGTCGCGGTTATCGAACTGGACCGTAACGCCCTGCCCCCCACAACCCACTACAGCGCATTCACGCCGCAGCATCTGCTGAGTCCACTGGATCAGATCGAGGTCGGCACCTCGCTGTTGGTGGTCGGCTTTCCACTGGGTTTCCACGACACGCTGCACCATATGCCGGTCGTCCGCCACGCCGCGGTCGCTTCCTCCTTCGGTCTGCGCTTCCAGGGCGAGGGGTATTTCCTCACCGACGCCCGCACCCACCGCGGGACCAGCGGAGCGCCCGTCGTGATGCGGGTACCGAACCCGGATCCTGCCCACGGTGGCCCGCCTTGGCTGCTGCTCGGCGTGCACTCGGCACGGATCGATGTGGGTACCCGCGATCTGGTCCTGGACGAGGCGCTCGGACTCAACTGTGCCTGGTACGCGGACATCCTGCTCACGCTGACGCAAGCCTGACTGCGCCCGCAGCCGCCGCGATGTCTCCGTCCTTGGAAAGGATAGGCAGAAGAAACGCATTTTCCCCACAGGCCCGCGGGGTCCATGACTCCGCGCTCGCCCTGAACGCATTACGCCGTGCCGCATTTCCGCCCCCTCACCCCATCAGGGCGACCGATTTGATCAGGGCAAAGGGTTCCATGCCGGGCTCCAGCCCGAGTTTCTGCACGGCCCAGGGCGTGACCTCTGCGAGGAGCAACTGTTGGTCGGCGGTGCGGGTGGCCACCACGCTGCGCCCGTCGCGCGGCGGACCGATCCGCTCAATGGTGACCCTGAGGTGGTTCTGTATGCTGATGCGACGGGGGTCATCCAGCGCAAGGCTGACATCGCGCGCGAGAATGCGCACACGGAGTGGCTGCCCGGAAGGCACGCTATCCTCGCTCGGCAGCCACAGACGCGCGGACTCGACACCAAAGGGCCGCAGCCCGTGTTCGTTGACCGGCCCAAGGACACCTTCCAGCACAGAAGCCGCGCCGTCGTCGGCGAACAGCGGCGAGTCCGGGCGGGCCAGCGCCTGCCGCAGCGACTCGCTGCACTCCACCCGGCCGTCGCGCATGAACACCACGCGGTCGGCGAGGCGCTCGACCTCGTCCGGGGCATGGGTGACGAGCACGATCGGCACCTGCGCCTCGCTCGCCATGCGCGACAGGAAGGGCATGATCTCGCGCTTGGTCTGCGTATCCAGCGCCGCCATGGGCTCGTCCAGCAGCAGGAGTTGCGGGCTGGTCAGCAGCGCCCGGCCCAGCGAGACGCGCTGGCGCTGGCCACCGGAGAGCTGGTCGATCGGACGGTCGAGCAGTTCGCCGATGCCAAGCATGTCCGTGGCCTCGCGCAGGTGCAGGCGCCGGATTTCCTTCGGCGTGCGCTTGTAGCCGTAGAGCAGGTTTCCGCGCACGGACAGGTGCGGCAGCAGGCTGTGTTCCTGGAACACCAGCCCGATGCGCCGCCTGTGCAGCGGCACGAAACGCCGCCGCTCTTGCCAGACCTCGTTGCCGAACCGTACCTCGGCACCGCGCACCCTCTCCAGGCCGGCGATGATGCGCAGCAGTGTGGTCTTGCCACAGCCGGAGCGCCCGAAAAGGGAGGTGACGCCCTCTCGTGGGAGCCCGATGTCGACATCCAGCGTGAACGCCTCGCGCTGGAGCCAAGCCCGAACGGATAGGGTCATACCTTCGCCACCCGGAACCGTCGGGTGATGCTGTACACGACGAAAAGGGTCAGGAACGCGAAGATCACCAGCATCAGCGAGAGCCGGTGCGCGGCCTCGTAGTTCATCGCCTCGGCATGATCGTAAATCAGCACGGAGAGCACCTTGGTCTCCCCGGGGATGCTGCCACCCAGCATCAGGATCACGCCGAACTCGCCGACGGTGTGGGCGAAGGTCAGGGTGGCGGCCACCACGAAGCCACCGCGGGTCAACGGCAGAATGACGGTGAAGAAGCGATCCCAAAGGCCGGCGCCGAGGCTGCTGGCAACCTCCACCGGGCGCCGGCCGAGGTTGTTGAACGCCTCGGTCAGCGGCTGCACCGCAAAGGGCATCGAGGACAGCACCGAGGCGACCAGGATGCCCTCGAAGGTGAATGCCAGGTGATGCAGACCGATGGACTCCAGCGTGCCACCGACGAACCCCCGCGGACCGAGCACGATCAGCAGGTAGAAACCGAGCACGGTCGGGGGCAAGACCAGCGGCAGGGCTACGACGGACTGCACGGCCACCCGCGCGGCCGAGCGCCCGTTCGCGAGCCACCACGCCACCGGGGTGGCGAGGATCAACAGGATGATGGTGGTGTACAGGCAGAGCTTGAACGTCAGCTCGATCGCCTGCCAGTCCGCGGGCCCCAGTCCCAGCATGCCGCTATCCCCTCCTTCGATACGTAGTACGGAAAAGACCGAAGACCGTCACCCGCCGCGGCGGCGCGGGCAACGCTGACGCGCGCTGGTTCCGGTGGACACCCATGACGGACGACGCCGCGCTCGTCCGTCCTACCGGTTGGCATCCCGGCCGGGGATCACGAATCCGTAGCGCTCCATGACCTCGTGGGCTGCGTCGGTCTCCATAAAGCGGGCGAAGGTCCTGGCGGCCTCGTTGTTCTCGGCGCGCTTGGTCACGATATAGGCCTGGGTCAAGGGTTCGTGCAGCTTGGCGTCGATCAGGTAGTAGGGGTGTCTGGCCATCGCGGGGAACCTGGCGAGGGACAGCGCAATGAACCCCACATTGGCGGCCCCGGACTCGACCATCTGGGCGGTATGGGCGATGTTCTCGCCGAACACCAGCCGACGCTGGACGGCCTCCCAGACCCCGGCCGATTCCATGGCCTCCTGCGCACGCAGGCCGTAGGGCGCATGGGAAGGCTGAGCGATGGCGATGCGGCGGATCCTGGGATCCGTCGGCAGATCTTCCAGTCGCAGTTCGGAGGCGTCGAGGGTGTTGCTCCAGATCACGATCCGGCCGATGGCATAGACCTCCGGGTCAGTGGCCGTGAAGCCCGCCGCCTGCAGGCGCTCGGGGAAGGCGATGTCGGCGGAGAAGAAGATGTCGTAGGGCGCGCCGTTCATGATCTGGGTCGTCATCTTGCCGGACGAGCCGTAGATGATTTCGAACGCGTGATCCGGATGCTGCTCGCGGTAGATTTCCGCGATGTCTTCGAGCGCGAAGCGCAGATCCGCCGCCGCTGCGATGGTGAATTTCTGAGCGTGGGCGGGGAACGCAAGGAAACCCAGCAGGATGGCGAGGACGAGCAGGAACCGGCGTAGCATGAACTCACCCCTTCGCTGGGCCGTAAACTCCGACGGTTACTGTGAAAGAAGCCACGGATGAACACGGACAATACGGAAAATGAACTTGCTCCAAGTAGGAGCCTGCCTTGCAGGCGAAGGCTCTGCCGGTTTCGCTGCGGTCAATGCGATGTTCCCGGCCGGCGGAGCTTGCGTGATAATCAGGTGACAAAATGCACCAATCTTCGCGTGAACCGGATCGAAAGACGGCCTCATCGGTTCAGTCCGTGACCGCAAGGATCACGTGTGGGGCCTTGATCAGCGCGCAGGCGCGGCCACCCTCCTTCAGCCAACCCTCGCTTACCGCGTCCATCGTCACGATGGCCGAGAGCGTGCGGCCCGCGGAGAGGTCGAGCTTCACTTCCGCGTTCACCGCGCCGGGCTGGACCCGGCTCACCGTACCGCAGAGGCGGTTGCGGGCGCTGTAACGCATTCCCTCGACCTCCTCGCACAGGATCACGAAGGAGGCCTTGATCAACACCTGGACTTCGCGCCCTTCGCGCAGCAGATCGAGCGACTGCGCCGCCTCATGCGTGATCACCGAGGCGATCTCGATCCCGCCACCGATGTCGACCGTGATCACGTCATTCACCGCCCCTTCTCCGAAACGGATCACCTTGCCCTGAAACTGGTTTCGCGCCGACGTGCGCATCGCGAATCTCCTGATGAAGTTGAAGCCGTCCGCGGGATCCCCCTCGCCCAGTTGTTCGAGGTTCTCGCGCATCAGCTTCATGAAACGCTGGTATTCGTGTTCCGCGGCCCGGTACTGGGCAATGACCCGCTTTCCGTACGCGGTGAGCTTCGTGCCGCCGCCATGGCGGCCACCCACCTGCCGGATCAGCAGGGGCTCGTCCGCGAGGTTGTTCATCGCGTCGATCGCATCCCAGGCGGCCTTGTAGCTCATGCCCATCGCCCTCGCCGCGGCGGAGATCGAGCCCGAAGCATCGATCTGCTCCAGCAGCTCGATGCGCCCCAGCCCAAGGAAGCCCTTGCCCTCGACATTCAGCCAGAAGCGGCCGTCCACATCGGGCTTCATGCCCACCACCCCTCTTCACCGCCTGAAGACCGTTATATAGGACAAGATATAACGCCCTGCAAGCGGCAAGGGGGGAGTACCGGCGCGGGACCGTCGCGGCCTGAACGCTTGCATTTCTTGTGGACAAACCCCCGCGAATGAACTATCCGAAACATATGGATGAGCGTTCCCCATGTGTCGCCTTATCCTTAAATAAAATAAAAACATGGGTTTGGAGGATGTATATGATCCATAATCGAGAAATGGCCGACGTCATTTGGACGCTGCTGCGTCCATTGAGCCTGCAGAACCCGCCCAGGATTTTCGACCTCCGGGATCGTCTGCAAACGGGCGAGCACGTGAGTGCCCCGGATATGCGTTATCTGCCGGAAAGTGTCTCGGATGCCAGGCTGGCAAAGCCGGCCTTCCACGGCAATCCCGAGCCTGCGCGGGTTGGCGCGAAGTTGGTCACGCTGTACCGGGGTATGGACCTGAATGCGTTGGGTACCGAGTGCTCGTTGTCCGCGTAGGGCGAGAATCCGGCTTGCGCTCCGACATGAAGCGGATTGAAGGCGCGGGGCGATGGCGGAATCGGGCAGCACCCGCTCCATCATTCCGGCCGGATCGCTCCCGATGAGCGTTGCCGCAGAGCCGCAGATCAGCCCCATCGAAGCTTACGAGCGTTACATCGTTCGCAGCCTGCTGGGCCCCTGGTCCCGCGACCTGGTCGCCCGTACCGTTCCCATCGAGGGCGGACGCTACCTGGATCTGGCCTGCGGTACCGGAATCGTGGGCCGTACTTTGGGCGAGCAGGCCCTCAAGCCTGGGTGGCTCTGCGGCCTGGACGTCTCCCCCGGAATGCTGGCCAAGGCCGAGTCCCTGAGCGACGGACTGGAGGAACTGGGCTGGGTCCTGGAGTGGCACGAGAGTTGTGCCTGCTCGCTGCCGTTCGCCGACCAGGCATTCGATCAGGTGCTCTGCCAACAGGGTCTGCAGTTCTTCCCGGACCCCTCGACGGCCTTGCGGGAGGTGCAGCGCGTACTGTGCCCTGGCGGGCGCCTGGTCGCCAGTGTGTGGGGGGCCCTGGAGGGCAACCCGTTCTACACCGTGATCGATCATCTCGTGTCCCGACATCTCGCCCAAGGAGCACTCGCCCGCCCCTTCGCACTCAGTGATACGGAGAAGCTCCGGAGCCTCGCACAGGAGTCTGGCCTGCAAGACGTGGCTGTGTGGGCCGTTCCGCTCACCGTCCGCGCCGAAGAGCCCGAGCGGTTCGCTGCGATGTGCCTGCGCGGAGCCACAGCCGTGTTGCCGGAATTCGCGGCACTTTCGGAGGTCCTGCGCCAGGACGTGATGGAACGGATGAACGAAGACGTGGAGGAACTGGTGCGACCGTTCCGCAGGGGCAAGGCACTGGAGTTCGGGACCCTGGCCAATGTGCTTACAGCCCGCGCTTAAAGTGAAGATACAGCCACGGAAGGACACGGAAATCACGGAAAAAAAGGGCATCCGAACTCTTCTTCGCGTCTTTCGGTGCCCTTAGATGGCGCGCTTTTTCATCGTCAGGGCTGGTCGCAGGCCATTACAGCTACGTGCAGATGTCCGCACACGTTGCACCAGTGACCGTCCATGCACTGGAACCTGCTGCGTTCCCGCAGCCGCTTTCCACTGCCCGTGAACCGCGCCGGTTTTTCGGTGCGGATCAGCCGGCCGGTCCAGCCGGATTTGAAGATCCGCCCACGATTTGCTGCAGCAGCAGCCTGGCGACCTGATCGGCCCCGCTGGTGTCGCCTGGAGGGCGGCGGCCCAGGGCCAACAGTGGTGGCAGGCGGTCGATCCATGCCCCTTCATCCCAGTCGGAAGGCTGGAGCCTGATCCCCGGCATCTCCCGCTCGATGAAGGCATCGAGCACGGGCGATTCGGGAAAGTGTTCGCGCGGGAACCAGGCCAGCGGCACCCCCGCCTGGCGCGCCTCGGCCAGGGTGCTGTAGCCGGCCTTGCATACCAGGGCGTCGCAGGCGTTGACGAGGTCCGGATGGTAGAAGTCGGACCGCGCGGGAAGAGCCAGCAGCGCCCCTTCGCGCCGCCTTTCCGTAGCGGCACCGGGAAGCAGGCAGACACAGTCCTGGCGATCACGCAGCCGCGCCAGAAAGGGGTATTGCGCCGGCACCCCGCCCATACTGACCAGCACCAGCGGCACGTCCGGCTCGACGCCCAGGCGATCGCGCACCGCCGAGCGGGGCTCGCGCAGCTGCCGCGCGATCGGCGCAACGGTCATCGCAGCCGGGTCCGGCCGGCAGACCGGTTCGGTCTGTACGTGGACGTCGGCCCGGCTGTTGATTGTCGCCATGGCATCGACATAGGGCGCCAGCCTTGGATGCGCGCCCAGATAGGCACGGTAGATCCAGTCCCAGGTGAAATTCTCCAGCAGCACCGAGGGCACGCCGGCTGCGGCCGCGACAACGAGGCCCAGGGGTGAGATGTCGCACACGACCAGGTCCTGGTCCGCGATCTGCCGGGCCAGTTCGTTGACCAGTGCCGGGCGGAAGGGCAGGAAGGCCGCGAGTTGCTCGAGCGTGGCCGGTATGTCCTCCAGCATCGGAGACCGCTGGACCAGACCGATGTCCGTGCGCAACGGGCGGTAATCCACCGCTCCCACCGAATCGCGGAAGAACCATGCCGGGGTCTCGGTGTATACCCGCAGTTCGCTGTCCGGCCGCAACCGCCGGAGGGACTGCATGACCGCGCACGCCCGCGCGGCGTGGCCGAAACCGTGAGAGGACACAAAGAAGGCTATGCGCGGTGGCTCGGTATCTTGCATACGCATGGGTCGATCGGGCTCTGCTCGTTGCATGGCAAACGGCCTGGAACACGAAGCATGCGGAGTCTGCGCCAGGAGCGCAAAACCGCAGCACCGATTCCGTTCACCCCGGACCGATCAACCCGAGTCCGTAAAACCCAGTAGGCAATCCTACGTAGGGTTGTCCCTGCTTTCGAATGTTTAACTCTTAATCAAGTTCACCACGGATCGCGGTCCACCGGGTGAACTCCGGAACGGCACTTCGGCCCAGGCCGGCAAATACCCGGACCCCCATGATGCAAAGGAGAACTCCCATGTCAGATATCAAGACCCACACGCTTTCCGCCGCCGGCGTCGCCGGAGCCATCGCACTCGCCGTTGCGGGCGCCACCTTCGCCCCCACCGCCGCGGCCAGCATGGAGAGATGCTACGGCATCGCGCTGGCCGGCCAGAACGACTGCGCGGCCGGTCCTGGCACCAGTTGCCAGGGTTCGTCCACCGTGGATTATCAGGGCAATGCCTGGACGATGGTCCCGACCGGGACCTGTGAATCCATCGAATTGCCCGGAGACCGCCAGGGCAGCCTGGAAGAACTCGACCGTGACGTACCGGGGCGCTCCTGAGCTCGCCATGACCGCCCAAGCGGAAGCACGGCGGGATCCCACGCGCGGCGTTGGTCCGTCCGGCGCGCGGGCTGAGCCCCCGATCCCGGCAAGCGCCGGGGTCGGGCTCAAGCCCGCACACTATCGGGACATCCTCGAGGCCCGGCCACCGGTCGGGTGGTTCGAGGTTCACCCCGAGAACTATATGGGCGCCGGTGGACCGCCACACCGGTACCTGGAGGCAGTCCGCGAACGGTACCCCCTGTCGCTGCACGGCGTCGGCCTGTCGATCGGCGGCGCGCAGCCGTTGGACACCGCACATCTGGAACGGCTCGCGGCGCTGGTGCGACGCTACCAGCCGGGGCTCTTTTCGGAACACCTTGCGTGGTCGACCCATACGACGGGCTTCCTGAACGATCTGCTCCCGCTTCCCTACAACGAATCCACATTGGCGCACGTCGCCCGCCATGTCTCTCAGGTCCAGGAATGCCTGGGACGGACCATGCTGCTGGAGAACCCGGCCACCTATCTGCGTTTCCAGGACAGTTCCATCGCCGAGACCGAGTTCCTGGAGGAACTCGCATCCCGCACGGGCTGCGGCCTGCTGCTGGACGTGAACAATGCGTATGTATCCGCGGTGAACCATGGCTTCGATGCAGCGGATTATCTCGATCGCTTCCCGATGGAATTCGTTCAGGAGATCCATGTCGCCGGCCACGTCCGGCGCCTCGATGATCTGGACCAGCCCCTGCTGATCGACTCCCACGACACGCCGGTTCCGGACCCGGTATGGATCCTGCTGGAACGGGCGCTGAAGCAGTGCGGACCCCAGCCGGTCCTGGTCGAATGGGATTCCGACATTCCGGAGTGGGCCGTCCTGATGGGTCAGGCCGAGCGTGCGCAACACACTCTGGAACGCTGCCATCCAGCAGCGTATCGACATCATGCCAACGCTTGCTGAAACACAGGCACGGTTCGTCGCGGCCCTGCGCAACCGGGACACTGCGCCGCTCCCCCTGGTGCTGGGCAGGGATGGAGAGATCCCGGCGCTTCGGTTCGACGTCTACCGCAACAATGTGCACGTGAGCCTCGTGAACGCGATCGCCGCGGCCTATCCCACCGTGGAGCGACTCGTCGGACCGGACTTCTTCCGCGGCATGGCCCGGGTGTTCGTGGGGGAAGCCCTGCCCCAGACACCCGTCCTGCTGGACTACGGAGCCGGCTTCCCGGCTTTCATCGAACGGTTCAGTCCAGCGAGCACCCTGCCCTATCTGGCCGATGTCGCCCGTATCGACTGGGCCTGGCACCGCGCCTACCACGCCGCCGAAGGCCAGTCGCTGACACCACGCGATCTGTCCGCTGTGCCGGCTGAACACCTGGGGGGTGCACGGTTCACCTTGCATCCATCGGTCCAGGCATTGGCCTCCCCCTGGCCGAGCCTGTCGATCTGGAGGACCAATCGACACGACGACGAGGTGCGCTCCGTCAACCTTCGAGCGGGTGGCGAGGAAACACTGGTGTCACGCCCGGGGCACGAGGTTGGAGTCTGGCACCTGCCAAACGGAGGCTCGCGATTCCTACACCGGCTTCTGGCTGGCGAGACCCTTTCCGATGCGGCGGGCGCGACCGGTGCGGAGTTCGATTTGGTGACCACGCTCCAGACGCTGCTGACGAGCGGAGCCATCGCCCATTACCGATTCTGATACATGCGACCAGGAGGAAACATGAACACCGCCGAACACGAAACCAGCCCTGCCCCCGGCAAGATCAGACAGATCGCAGCGCGCACGGTGGGGGCCTTCGAATTGATACCCGCATCGCTCACACTGCTGGTGCTGCGTTTCGCAGCCGCCATCCCGTTCTGGCGTTCCGGCGTGAACAAGTGGGATGGCTTTCTCGAACTCTCGCCCGGAACACGGTGGTTGTTCGAGAACCAGTTCCAGCTCCATCTGTTCGGCAACACCTACCCCATGCCGTTGCCGGTGCTGAGCGCGTACCTGGCCGGGATTGGCGAGATCCTGCTTCCCATTCTGCTGGTCCTCGGGCTCGGGACACGCTTCGCCGCACTCGGACTCCTGATCATGACGGCAGTGATCCAGCTGACCGTGCCCGATGCCTGGCCCACGCATCACCTGCCCTGGGCCGCGATGCTGCTGGTCCTGATGACCTGGGGACCCGGGAAAATCGCACTCGATCACGCGGTGGCCCGCTGGTACGGTATGCCAACGCGTCGACCAGTCCGAGATCCGGCGCTACGATGAGATCTTCCCCTATGTTCCAGTAGGGGGCCCTGCGGCAGAACGCAACCGCCCCGGCAGCATTTGCGGTACATCTGGAGGAAGCCGATGCCGAACGGTTCATGCCGCGCTACTGCCTGACCGACACGGAGGATCCCTGCGGGCATCCGCACCGCCCTTGCACACCCAGGCAACTTGACGGAGGAATCGGTTGATGAAGGCGTCGGATCTATTTGTAAAGGCTCTGGAATCCGAGGGGGTCGAGTACGTATTCGGGATTCCCGGAGAGGAAAATATCGACCTGCTCGAATCCCTTCGGAAGTCCTCGATCCAACTGGTCCTGACCCGCCACGAACAGGCCGCGGGGTTCATGGCCGCCACCTACGGACGCCTGACCGGGCGCACCGGGGTATGCCTGTCGACCCTGGGTCCCGGCGCCACCAACCTGGTCACGGCCGCCGCCTATGCCCAGCTGGGCGCGATGCCGATGCTGATGATCACCGGCCAGAAGCCAATCAAGGCCAGCAAGCAGGGCGAATTCCAGATCCTGGACGTCGTCGACATGATGCATCCGATCACCAAATACACGCGCCAGATCAGTAGCGGCGCCAATATCCCCGCCCGGGTGCGCGAGGCCTTCCGGCGCGCCGCGGACGAACGCCCCGGCGCGGTACACCTGGAACTGCCGGAGGACATCGCACGGGAGACAACCGACGCCCCGGTGATCCCGCGCAGCCGCTTCGAGACTCCCTGGGCCAGCGAGGGCTCGATCGCAGCAGCGGTGAAGATGATCGAATCGGCCCGGCAGCCGCTGCTGCTGATCGGCGCCGGAGCCAATCGCCAGCACACCTGCCGCGCGCTCCCGGCGCTGGTCGAAAAAACCGGCATCCCGTTCTTCAGCACGCAGATGGGCAAAGGCGTGGTGGACGAACGTCACCCGCTTTTCCTGGGCAATGCCGCCCTCTCCGGCGATGACTTCCTGCACCGCGCGGTCGAGGCGGCGGACCTGATCATCAATGTCGGCCACGACGTGGTCGAGAAGCCGCCGTTCATCATGGGCCGGCCGGAGAATGCGCCGCCTCACGTCGAGGAGGCCGCGCATGCCGGGGAGGCCAAGGTCATCCACCTCAACTACATCACGGCCGCCATCGATGCGGTCTATCACCCGCACCAGGGCGTCATCGGCGACATCACGCACAGTCTGGAATGCCTGACGGACCGGCTCACGCCCCAGCCGCACTGGGATTTCTCGCGGTTCATGGAGGTGAAGCGGTATCTCGATGCACACCTCTCCGAGGGGATCGATGACGACCGTTTCCCCGTTTATCCACAGCGGCTCGTTGCCGATGTCCGCGAGGCGATGCCGGATGACGGCATCATTGCCCTGGACAACGGGATCTACAAGATCTGGTTCGCCCGCAACTACAGGGCGCACCAGCCCAACACGGTCTTGCTGGACAATGCGCTGGCCTCGATGGGGGCCGGCCTGCCTTCGGCGATGGCTGCCAAGATCGTGCACCCGGATCTGCCGGTGATGGCGATCTGCGGCGACGGCGGCTTCATGATGAATTCCCAGGAACTGGAGACCGCCGTCCGGCTGGGCCTGGACCTGGTGGTTCTGATCCTGCGCGATGACGCCTACGGGATGATCCAGTGGAAGCAGGAGGCGATGGGGTTCGGTGATTACGGGCTCAGCTACGGAAACCCGGACTTCGTGCAGTACGCCCGCAGCTACGGTGCGCACGGCCATCGCATCCAAGCGGCCGCGGAGCTGGTTCCCCTCCTGCAGGCCTGCTTCGCCGAATCCGGCGTGCACGTGGTCGATGTCCCGGTGGACTACAGCGACAACGACCGCATCCTGAACCGCGAGATCAAGGCGAAGAGCCGCAGGATTTGAAGTTGGCGGCCCATCGGGACCCAGTCGCACCGGTGCGGTTCAGCTGCGGCCTCGTCCGCCCTACGCTCCGGCAGCCTGATTCCACGACCTCTTCATGGTGGGGAGCCAGCTCGCTGGACATTCAGCCCAGCACCACCACCGTGCGTCCACGCAGCTGCCCGTTGAGAATGCGATCCGCGTACTCGGGCAATTGCGCGAGTTCGATCTC
>NZ_REBW01000157.1 GCF_007692535.1 Thioalkalivibrio sp.
CAGCGGCGCCAGTTAGCGAGAAAGACACGTCCCAGTCCCGTAGGTCGGGTTAGCGCAGCGTAACCCGACGTGCGGGGGACGACGCTGCTTTGCGGCCATGTGTGGGTGCTAGACCCGTCGGGTTACGCCCTTTGGGCTAACCCGACCTACGGTTTGCGGCTTTTCATCGTCAGGGTGGCCGCGCTTATGGAGTGCGGGAGCTTGCTCCCGCTATTCGGCGCCGGGGATAACCCAGCTCCCCACAGCGGCGGCAAGCCGCTGCACTCCACAGGCGCTGGTGCTTCATCATTCGGGGTGGCGCGCTCCGAGCGCCGTGAGAGTGAGCCATGCGGAAGGTTCGATGGCTGCACAGCGACGCTACGTATGGCGAAGCGACCTGGTGCCGAAGTTTCCGCAAGGCCCACCCATCAGATGCGCAATACGATCTTGCCCCTGCGCACGCCCGATTCCAGCAGCCGGTGCGCCTCGGCTGCCTGGGCCAACGGCAGTTCGGCCTCGACATTGACCCTCAGCTCCCCACGGGCCACGCGCTCCAGCCCTTCCCGAAGCATGCCTGCCTGGGCCCGCAGGAGGTCCCGGTCTCCGTTCAGCATCGGGGTCAGCATCAGTTCCAGCGAGATCCGCGGGTTGCGGGGCCGTGCCGACGCCCAGTCGGTGGTCGCGGGAGGGCTCAGCAGCGTGACCAGATCACCCCCGTAGACAATCTGGTGCAGGCTTTCCTCGAAGATCTCCGCGCCCACGGTATCGAGCACCACGTCGAACCCGCGTCCGCCGGAGAAATCCAGCCACTGCTGCCCGAAGTCCTCTGCACGACGGTCCAATACCGCCACCCCAAGCTCGCGCACCAGCTCGGCCGCCTCGTCGCCTCGCACCGCGCCGAGCACGCGGGCACCAGCCAGTCGCCCGAGCTGCACGGCCATCTGCCCGACCCCGCCGTTGGCCGCGTGGACCAGTAGCGTCTGCCCCGGGCGCAACCGGGCGCGGTCGAGCAGGGCTTCCCAGGCCGTGATCCATGTCAGCGGCAGCGCGGCCGCCTCGGCGTCGGACACGCTCTCGGGAACCGGCACCAGTGCAGCCTCGGGAACCACGGCGTGTGTCGCGTAGGTTCCGGGGTCCGGCCCGACGCCGCCATGACAGAAGGCAACCCGCTGGCCCGGCGCCACCATGCCAACCTCCGCGCCGCAGGCCTCGACGATGCCGACGCCGTCGCAGCCCGGGATGTTGTGGTCGTAGGCGGGTGTCAGCAGACCGCGGGCACGGATCTTGGTGTCGATCGGGTTGACGCCCGCGGCCAGCAGGCGCACGAGTACCTGGTCTGGCCGTTCGATCCGGGGATCAGGCCGGTCGACCATCCCGAGGACCTCGGGTCCTCCGGTATAGGAAAAACTCACGGCCTGCATCGGAACGCCTCCCTCTCTGTCGCAAAGACGAGAGTACGGCCGGCCGCGCAAGCGGGCAATACCAGAGCGCCATGCGGGAAGTCGAGTGCCATCCATCGACGGGCGCCAGGAGCGATCTCCGGTCGCGATCCGCCATTCGGTCCCGGGTCTCTTCCATATCGCGGCCAGAGGCCGCTCTACAGGCCGATGCCGATGCCGATACCGAAGGTCACGCCGCCGGGGCGCCGCGCGGGTGCCGCAACCTCCGGCCACAGGTACAGTTCACTGGCGAACATCACCGGAAAGACATACTCCACCTCGCCGATACGCCCCACCTCCGTACGCTCGACCGGCCCTCTTGCGGTGATGCGCCGCCCGGTACGGTAGTCCACCGGATCCAGGAAGTCGCGGACCTCCAGCCGGAAGCGGCCGTCGGTCATTCTCGAGGTGCGCGGTTCCTGGTTGCGCAGGGGATAACTGACCACCTCGAGCATGGTGTAGTCGACCCGGTTGTGCAGGCCGACGATCACGCCGCCCCACAACTGCTCGGCCGAAGGCAGCCCCTCGATCACCGCCGCGCGGGGAGTGACCTGCACCTCCGCGGGATCCGGCGGCGCCAGCGGTGGCGTGGCACAGGCGCCGAGCCCCAGGGCCACAAGGGGAACGAACAGCCACCGGGCCCGGTGCCGCGGCATCACCATCCCCTACGCCAGGGGTGCCGGGAGGGACCCCATGGGCCCCAGGGATCCCAGAAGGGATCACGGTAGAACGCAGGGGGCTCCGGTGGCAGCGGTGGCCAGAGGTGCACTGCGGCAGCCTCGACCTGCGGGAAGGTATAGGGAAACGCGCCGACCACGTCATCGGTGACGCCGGTGACCTGGCCGCGTACCGTCACCTCGCGCAGCCGCGTGTAGACCTGCGGATCCAGGAAGCCGGGGAAGAAGGCTCGGAACCGGCCGTCGCTGCGATCGCCGGAGACCGGGCGCTTGTCCCGGCCCAGGGGCCGGGAGACGACCTCGAGACGGGTGCCGTCGGCCATGTTGGACACGCTTGCGATCACGCCGCCCCAGATCACGTCCGCACCCTCGAAGGCATCCGGATCCTGCAGAACCTCGGCAAGGGTCGGCTGCCTCTCGGGTACCGGCTGCAGATCCTCAGGGATGGTCGCGCAGGCGGCGAGCAGAAGGGCCCCGGCGAACAGCACTGCCAATTTCATCGTCAGCCGGGTCAGGTCAGCGGATCTCATGACGGTGAGACCCTGGCATTCGGCCCGGCGTTCCCGCATGTCACTCACCCAGGAGGTGGTCGTTCATGAACCCGGTCGCCCGCATCAGCGCGTCCCGCGTCGCCAGGTCGTCGGCAAAGGTGCGCACCGGCGGCGCCCGGAAATCGAAGCCCCGCCCGACCCCCGGGTAGGTGACGAGCTGCACCGGCAGATCCCGGCCCTGCATGCTCCCGACGGCCATGTCGATGCCGCGCTTGCGCTGGTACTGCTCCTCGGCACCGACGAAGATCAGCGCGGGCAGCGTCAGCGCATCGGCCTCGCCTGCATACCGATAGACCTGCATCGGTTCCGGGGCGTTGGGATCCTGCATGTGGGGGTAGTAGCTGACGAAACAGGCCAGGGCGTCCGCCTGGCGATCGAAGGTCACCGCCAGCTTCAACGCGAGGTATCCACCTCGCGTGTGCGAGTAGACACACACCTGGTCGCCGGCATGCTCGCCCGAGGCCCGCACATGATCCAGCACGTCGTTCAGGTCGCCTTCCAGGGCATAGTCGTGTTCGATCGGCATGGTCTCGATGAAACGGCCCACGTAGAGATCCGGCGCGTACACCACGAAGCCGCGCGCCGCCAACCGCCGCACGTGACCCTGGATCAGCGGATCCACGCCACGGCGCCCGTGCACGAACAGCACGCCCGGAAAGTCGCCCTCGGCGTCCGGGCGCGCGATATGGATCGGGATGTCGGCCTCGTCCGTGACCAGAGAGTCGCTGGACGTGCGGACCGCATGATTCGGGGGTACGGGCAGTTGCCCCTCGGACCACCATGCGGTGTCGAGCCAGTCGTGCCGGTCATCGGCGACGGCGGCGCTGGCGACGGCCAGTGAAAGGCCGATCAGGATCGTCGAGATGCGCATGGGTCTGTCCCTTGGCGGATACATTCAATTAGAGGGTAGACTCCAATGATGGCCCTCGCATTCCGCCCCCTCTCCAACGGGGGTGCGTTGCACCGGCACCGGAGCTTCCGGATACTCTTACGGCCGTGTGGCACCCTGCCCGCGAACGCCAACCCCGAATCACCGACCCGATCCAGGAGAGCCCATGCGCCAGATCCTCGCCCTTCCCGCCCTCGCCCTGCTCCTGATTCTGAACGTCGCGCTCGCCGAATCCGGCCCCGCGATCCACGCGGAGCAGGTGGTCTACGAACACAATGGTGTCGAACTCACCGGCTATCTCGCCTACGACCGCGCGCTGGATGGTCCGCGCCCCGGGGTGATCGTGGTGCACGAATGGTGGGGCCACGACGAGAACGCCCAGCGCCGTGCCGAGATGCTTGCCGAGGCCGGCTACGTCGGCTTCGCGCTCGACATGTACGGGACCGGCAAGCTGGCCGAACATCCAAGCACCGCACGGGAATTCGCGACCGCCGTGCGCACCGACCGCGACGTGATGATGGGCCGGTTCGAGGCCGCCGAGGCATTGCTGCGTGAGCACGAACTGACCGCCGGTCAGCCACTGGCCGCGATCGGCTACTGCTTCGGCGGCAGCGTGGTGCTGGAGGCCGCCCGGGCCGGCGCTGACCTGGCGATGGTGGCAAGCTTTCACGGCGCCCTGAATACCGGCAACCCCGCGCAGCCGGATACCGTGAAGGCCGACATCCTGGTCTTCAACGGCGCCGAGGATCCGATGGTTCCGGCCGAGCAGATCGCCGACTTCCGCGAGGAAATGGCCGCCGCCGGCGTGCTGTACACCTTTGTCGACTTCGCCGGCGCGACCCACAGCTTCACCAACCCGGGCGCCGACGCGATTGCCGAGGAGTTCGGCATGCCCGTGGGCTACGACGAGCGCGCCGACCGCGACTCCTGGAACTGGCTGGTCGCCTACCTCAACGACCGCCTGTAGGAGGCGAGCCCCCTCGCCGATCCGGCGCCGGGGCATGCCGCCCAGGGGGCTGACCTCCTACAGCGTTCGCCCCGACCCCCTGTGGGAGCGAGCCTGCTCGCGAACGCGCCACAGGCGCGGCAAATGCCGGGTGCCAACCCGACGCCGATTCGCGTGCGAGGCACGCTCCCACACGGCCGTCCAGCCTCCTGTGGGAGGCGAGCCCTCTCGCCGATCCAGCGCCGGGAAACCCATCGGCCAGGGGCTGGCCTCCTACACCCCTCCCTTCCACACCACCTCGTAAAGGTCCCGGCGGCGGTCGCGCATGTTGCGTACCGAACCGTGGTTGCGCAGCTCCTTCAGGTTATCGAAGTCCAGATCGACGATCAGGGTCATCTCGGTGTTCGGGGTGGCCTCGGCCGCGACCGCGTCGTGCGGGAAGGCGAAGTCCGAGGGGGTGAAGACCGCCGCCTGGGAGTACTGCATGTCCATGTTCTCGACCTTCGGCAGGTTGCCGACGCTGCCGGAGATCACCACGTAGCACTCGTTCTCGATCGCCCGGGCCTGGGCGCAGCGGCGCACCCGCAGGTAAGCCGTCTTGGTGTCGGTCCAGAACGGGACGAACAGGATTTGCAGCCCCTTCTCGGCCATCAGGCGCGGCAGTTCCGGGAACTCGACGTCGTAGCAGATCAGGATGCCGACCTTGCCGAAGTCGGTATCGAAGACGTTGACCTCGTTGCCTCCCTGCAGGCCCCAGAAGCTGACCTCGTCCGGGGTCACGTGGATCTTGTACTGGCGGTCCCAGGTGCCGTCGCGGCGGCACAGGTAGGAGACGTTGCGCAGCACCTCGTCGGTGTATTCGGGCATGGTGCCGGCGATGATGTTGATGTTGTACGCCAGCGCCAGGCGCACCATTTCCTCGCGGATCGCCTCGGTGAACTCGGCTAGACGCCGCACCGCCTCCGCCGGATACTCCTGGTTGAACTGACCCATCAGCGGACCGTTGAAGAACTCCGGGAACAGCACGGCGTCGGCGCGGTATCCGGAAACGGCATCGACGAAGTATTCCATCTGAAGGAAGAGATCATCCAGCGTCGCCGTCGGACGCATCTGCCACTGGACGACGCCCACGCGCACGTCGGAGCGGCTGCCGCCAATCAGCTTTTCCTTCTCCTCGTAGTAGATGTTCAGCCACTCGATCAGCGTCGCATACGCGACCGACTTGTCGTCCGCCGGCAGGTAGTCGGTGATGATCTTGCGGACGTGGAAGTCGTTCGCGAGCTGGAAGGTCAGGATCGGGTCCGTGATCTCGTGGTTCTTCACCTTTTCCACGTACTGCTGCGGGGTCATCTCCTCGGCGACCTTGGCATAGCCGGGTATGCGACCACCGGCGACGATCGCGCGCAGGTTCAGCTTCTCGCAGAGTTCCTTGCGCGCGTCGTACAGGCGCCGGCCCAAGCGCAGCCCCCGGTAATCCGGGTGCACGAAAATGTCCACCCCGTACAGCGTGTCGCCATCGGGATCGTGCGTCGTCAGGAAACCGTTGCCGGTGATCTGCCAGTAGCTGTGCTGGTCGCCGAAGCGCCGGTATTCGACGATCAGGCTGATCGCCGCGGCCACCACCTTGCCGTTGTCCTCGATGCAGATCTGACCCTCGGGAAATCGCGTGACCTGGGAGGTGAACTGATCCTGGCTCCAGGCCCCGTCCAGGTCCGGGTAGACCCGTTCCATGATCTCGCAGATATCCGGATAGTCCTCCAGGCGCGTCTGGCGGAGAGTGAGGTGATGCGGGGTGGTCCCCGTCTCAGGGCTATCGGTCATCGGCAATGGCAACCCGGCTGGTGGAAGGCCCGAATTGTCGCCCCGGGTAAGGCCGCAGTACAACCGCTCGGCGCGCGGAGACGGATACGCCCGCCCGCGTCAGAACACCCAGGCGATCATCAGCCAGAAGAAGACGAAGAACAGGAAGAAGCCGGGGATCATGAACTGGATCTCGCCGATCAGGCCCTCCCCGGCAGCAAGCGCGAACACGATGATCACCGTGACGCTGATGACGGCCGCGGCGATCGCGGCATTCTTCAGGCCGATACCGCTGTCGAAGGTGACGGCCACCCATTCCGAGATGCCCGGCAGCGTCGTCGCCGCGGCCAGCACGATCAGCGCCACCAGGAAGGCGACGAGCGCGGAAAACCCGAGCAGGATGCGCAGCGCGAACCGGCTGTCGCGCATATCGGAGGCGCTCACTCGGCATTCCCGCGGCGGTTGCGCACGAGATCGCGCACTCGGTGCGGGTTGGGCAGGCCCCCGACCACGAACTCGGGCTGGTCGCCGGTGGTGAAGACCTCGATCCGGCCAACGCGGAAGACCCGGTCGAGGACGCCCTGGAAGACGCGTACCGCGCGGATCTGCCCTACGTGCAGGTCGACGTGGTGCTTGCTGAGCAATCCCTCCTCGAGGTGCACCTCGTCGCCCGTGATGCGCAGGCGTGTTGCTCGGGTCTTCATATACCAGTAGAGCATGATCAGCATGCCGAGACCGGTGGCCGCCAGCAGCAGCGCGGGCGGGAAATCGCCCATGCCGGCAATCTGCTCGCGAAACAGCAAAAGGGCCACGACCGGCAGGATGATCAGCAGCAGGAGGATGAGGTACCCGAGCGGGTGATTCCGGAACATGGCCGGATGGGAATCGTAGGCGGTCTCGTTGTCGCTGGACATGCTCATCCCCCTGAGGATCGAAGAACCCCAGTTTGCCAGAAGTCGCGTTGAAAAAGGTACCGCTTCCAAGCCCCGGCAAAGCGGATGACAGCCTACGGCCTCTTCGCCCCACACCAGGGCAGGCAGCAGGGCATAAAGGGGCAGCGGCACCCGCCCTTGGACCGCGTGTAAGGGTCCCGAGGTCGAGACGTGCCCCACGGCAAGGGCGGACCTGATCATCACGGAAGCTCCGCAGAGGACCCCTTCGCGCGCAAGGCGCGCTCCCACCGGTCCTTGCCTTTGTGGGAGCCTGCCTTGCAGGCGAAGGTTTTGGCGGTTTCGCTGCGGTCAATGCGCTGTTCCCGGCCTGCGGAGGATTCGTGATCATCAGGAGGGCGGATGACGGCCTGCGGCCTCTTCCGGCCTACGCCCTCATGCGGACTCGGCCAGGCGCTGTTCCGCCGGCTCGTAGCCGAGGTTCGGCGCGAGCCAGCGTTCCGCCTCGGCCACGCTCCAGCCCTTGCGCCGGGCGTAATCCTCGACCTGGTCGCGGTTGATCTTGCCCAGGCCGAAATAGCGGGACTGCGGGTGCGCGAAGTACCAGCCGGAGACCGCCGAGACCGGCAGCATCGCGTAGCTCTCGGTCAGGGTCATCCCGGCATTCTCCACCGGATCGATCAGGTCCCAGAGCAGGCCCTTCTCGGTGTGCTCCGGGCAGGCCGGGTAGCCGGGCGCGGGGCGGATGCCGGTGTAGCGCTCGTGGATCAGATCGTCGTTGTCGAGATCCTCGTCCGCGGCATAGCCCCAGTACTCGCGGCGCACGCGCTGGTGCAATGCCTCGGCAAAGGCCTCGGCGAGCCGGTCGGCCAGGCTCTTGAGCAGAATCGCATGGTAGTCGTCGTGCGCGGCCTCGAAGGCCTTGGCCCGGGCATCCACCTCGCCGCCGGCGCTGACTGCGAACGCGCCCATCCAATCGCGCGCCCCGGTCTCCTTCGGCGCAACGAAATCGGCCAGCGAGTGGCTCGGTGCGCCCCGGCGCTTCTGGGTCTGCTGGCGCAGGTGGTGCAGGCGCATCAGCACGTCCCCGCGAGAATCGTCGCGATAGACCTCGATATCGTCGGCGTCGACGCTGTTGGCCGGGAACAGGCCGACCACGCCGCGCAGGCGCACCCAGCCCTCGTCGATCATCTGCTGCAGCATCTTGCGGCCGTCCGCGAAGAGCTTGCGCGCCTCCGTCCCGACCACCTCGTCGTCGAGGATGCGGGGGTAGGCGGCATGCAGCTGCCAGGCGTGGAAGAAGGGCGTCCAATCGATGAAGCGCGCGACCTCGCTGGCATCGTAGTCGTCGAAGCGCAGCAGTGCCGAATCCGGGCCGAAGGGCTGCAGCCGGGTCACGCCCTCGGGGGCCTGCCAGTCCGGTTCCAGCACCCGCGGACGGGTCGGGGTGTGGGTTTCCCAGTCGACCTTCGGCCGGTTCGCCCGGGCCTGCTCCAGGCCCAGCCAGTTGATGCGCTTCTTGCGCCCCGCGAGGCTCTCGCGCAGTTCCACGTATTCGGCGCGGATCCTCTCGGCGTAGGGACCCTTCAGCTCGGGGCTGATCAGGCTCTGCGCCACGCCGACCGCGCGCGAGGCATCCTTCACCCAGACCACCGGACCGGCGCTGTAATTCGGTTCGATCTTCACCGCAGTGTGGGCACGTGACGTGGTCGCGCCGCCGATCAGCAGCGGGATGTCGAAACCCTGGCGCTGCATCTCGGCCGCGAGATGCGCCATCTCCTCGAGTGACGGGGTGATCAGGCCGGACAGGCCGATCACATCCACCTTGTGCTCCCTGGCGGCATCCAGGATCTTCTGCGGCGGCACCATCACCCCGAGATCGAATACCTCGAAGTTGTTGCACTGGAGCACCACGCCGACGATGTTCTTGCCGATGTCGTGCACATCGCCCTTGACCGTGGCCATCAGGATCCGGCCGTTGGAGTCGCCGCTACCGGTCTTCTCGGCCTCGATGTACGGGATCAGGTGCGCGACGGCCTTCTTCATCACGCGCGCCGACTTGACCACCTGCGGCAGGAACATCTTGCCCTCGCCGAACAGGTCGCCGACCACGTTCATGCCGTCCATCAGCGGGCCCTCGATCACGTGGATCGGGCGCTCCGACGCCTGGCGCGCCTCTTCGGTGTCCTCGACCACGTAGGCATCGATACCCTTGACCAGCGAGTGCTCCAGACGCTTGGCCACCGGCCAGCCGCGCCACTCGAGATCCTCCTTCTTCGCGACCGCACCGTCGCCGCGGTAGCGGTCGGCAAGGTCCAGCAGGCGCTCGGTGGAATCCGCACGGCGGTTCAGGACCACATCCTCGACCGCCTCCTTCAGTTCGGCATCGATGTCGTCGTAAACCGCGAGCTGCCCGGCGTTGACGATGCCCATGTCCATGCCGGCACGGATCGCGTGGTACAGGAATACCGCGTGGATGGCCTCGCGCACCGCATCGTTGCCCCGGAAGGAAAACGACACGTTGGACACGCCGCCGGAGATCAACGCGTGCGGCAGGCGCTCCTTGATCGCGCGCGTGGCCTCGATGAAGTCCACGCCGTAGTTGTTGTGCTCCTCGATCCCGGTCGCGATGGCGAAGATGTTCGGGTCGAAGATGATGTCCTCGGCCGGGAAGCCGACCTGCTCGGTCAGGATGCGGTAGGCCCGCTCGCAGATCTCGACCTTGCGCTGCTGCGTGTCGGCCTGGCCCTTCTCGTCGAAGGCCATCACGATCACCGCGGCGCCGTAGCGGCGCACCAGTCGGGCCTGCTCGACGAACTGCTCCTCGCCTTCCTTCAGGGAGATCGAGTTCACCACCCCCTTGCCCTGGATGCACTGCAGCCCGGCCTCGAGGATCGCCCACTTGGACGAGTCGATCATGATCGGCACGCGGGCGATGTCGGGCTCGCCGGCGATCAGGCTCAGGAAGCGCTGCATCGCCGCCTGGGAGTCGAGCATCCCCTCGTCCATGTTGATATCGATGATCTGGGCGCCGTTCTCGACCTGGTCTTTCGCCACCTCCAGCGCGGTCTCGTAGTCCTCGTCGCGGATCAGGCGGGCGAAGCGCTTGCTGCCGGTCACGTTGGTGCGCTCGCCGACGTTCACGAACAGCGAGTCCTCGGTGATGCTCATCGGCTCCAGTCCGGAGAGCCGGCAGGCCGGGGCGATCTCGGGAATCCGGCGCGGCGGGTGCTTCTCCACCGCCTCGCGGATCGCGCGGATGTGCTCCGGCATGGTGCCGCAGCAACCGCCGACGATGTTCAGGAAGCCCGACGCCGCCCACTCGCCGATCTCGGCCGCCATCTGCGCCGGGGTCTCGTCGTATTCGCCGAACTCGTTCGGCAATCCCGCGTTGGGATGCGCCGAGACGTGGGTATCGGCGATGCGCGAGAGCTCCTCGACGTACTGGCGCAGTTCCTTCGGACCGAGCGCACAGTTCAGACCGATGGACAGCGGCCGGGCATGGCGCAGGCTGTTCCAGAAGGCCTCGGTGGTCTGTCCCGACAGGGTCCGCCCGGAGGCGTCGGTGATGGTGCCCGAGATCATCACCGGCAGGCGCATGCCGGTCTCTTCGAACAGCGTCTCGACCGCGAACACCGCAGCCTTCGCGTTCAGCGTGTCGAACACGGTCTCGATCAGCAGCAGGTCGGCACCACCCTCCACCAGCGCGGCAGCGGATTCACGGTAGTTCGCGACCAGGGTGTGGAAGTCGACGTTGCGGTAACCGGGGTCGTTCACGTCGGGCGAGATGCTCGCCGTGCGGTTGGTCGGCCCCAGCACTCCGGCGACGAAGCGCGGGCGCTCGGGGGTCTTTTCCGTCCAGGCATCGGCAACCCGGCGCGCGAGCCGTGCAGCCTCGCGGTTGAGTTCCGGCACGAGGTCCTCCATCGCGTAGTCCGCCATCGCGATGCGCGTGCCGTTGAAGGTATTGGTCTCGATGATGTCGGCGCCGGCCTCGAGGTAATCGTTGTGGATCGCCTCGATCACGTCCGGCCGGCTCAGCACCAGCAGGTCGTTGTTGCCCTTGAGATCGCTCTTCCAGTCGGCGAATCGCTCGCCCCGATAGTCGGCCTCTTCCAGCCGATACGCCTGGATCAGGGTACCCATGCCGCCATCCAGGATCAGGATGCGTTTGGCGATGGCCTGCTTGATCTGCTCGTTTCTCGCTGTCATTACAACCAAACCCTCGTCGATGATTACGGAAAATATCACAAGCCCCGAA
The DNA here is from genome assembly GCF_007692535.1 of Thioalkalivibrio sp. Lineage (GTDB taxonomy): Bacteria > Pseudomonadota > Gammaproteobacteria > Ectothiorhodospirales > Ectothiorhodospiraceae > Thioalkalivibrio. The sequence continues at coordinate 11,433 of NZ_REBW01000157.1, forward strand.
ACGCGCCGCTGAGGCCTTGCGCAGACGGGTGCTTCTCATAGCCGGTCTGCCCCGTCCCCGGGGGGATGGGCTACCCGCGCTTCCCGCGGGCCACTTTTCCAGCGACACCCGGAACTGTCACGATAGGGCCATGCAGAGCAGTCCCATCCGCTGGTACATGACCGCGCCGCAACATTGCCCGTACCTCGAAGGCCGGGAGATGCAGACGGTGCTGGTGGATCCAGCCGTCAGCCTGGAGGACCACCATTACGGCCACCTGCTGGCGCAGGGCTTCCGGCGCAGCGGTCAGTTCGTGTACCGGCACCAGTGTCCCTCCTGCCAAGCCTGCGTTCCCGTCCGCATCCCGGTAGACCTGTTCCGGCCCAACCGCGGGCAACGCCGCTGCCTGAGGCGCAACGCCGACCTCACGGTCGACACCGTAATGCACCCGGATCTCGATGAGCACATGGACCTGCTGCGGCGCTATCTCGGCGCCCGTCACGCAGGCGGCGGAATGGAGCACACCACGCGCAGCGACTATGTCGGTATGCTGAACGACCGCAACTGCGGGGTTCTCCTGACGGAATTTCGGCTGGGTCCGAGACTGCTGGCGGTCGCGGTCACCGACCATACGCCCCAGGCACTGTCGGCGATGTACACCTTCTTCGACCCCGACGTCCCGGAGCGCAGCCTGGGGACCCTCGCCATCCTCCACCAGGTCCGGGAGGCCCGGCGTCAGGGACTGCCCCACCTGTATCTCGGCTACTGGATCCCCGGTTCCGAGAAGATGGCCTACAAGACCCGCTTCCAGCCGGTGGAGGGCCGGATCGGCGGTGCCTGGAAGCGACTGCCCCCCGATTGACGCGTTTGCAGATCAGCACGGACAGCGCATATGGAGTCCGGGAGCTTGCTCCCGCTTTCCGCCGCCGGGCCATCCCGCCGACCCAGAGCGGCGGCAAGCCGCCGCACTCCACAGGCGCTGCGCGCCGGCCACCCTATGGAGTGCGGGAGCTTGCTCCCGCTCTTGGTTGGCAGGCGGCAACACCCCGGCGCACCCTCAGGCCGAGGCCTTGCGCGGGCTCAGACCGGCGTCGTCGGCCAGCACGGCAGCCTTGTCGGTACGCTCCCAGCTCAGGTCCAGATCCTCGCGCCCAAAGTGCCCGTAAGACGCCGTGGGACGGTAGATCGGGCGCTCCAGGTCGAGCATCTTCAGGATGCCGTAGGGACGCAGGTCGAAATGCTTGCGCACCAGGGCGGTGAGCTGGCCCTCGTCCACCTTGCCGGTGCCGAAGGTCTCGACCGCGATCGACGTCGGCTCGGCGACGCCAATGGCATAGGACACCTGCACCTCGCAGCGCTCGGCCAGGCCGGCGGCGACGATGTTCTTGGCCACGTAGCGGCAGGCGTAGGCCGCCGAGCGATCCACCTTGGACGGATCCTTGCCGGAGAAGGCGCCGCCGCCGTGGCGCGCCATGCCGCCGTAGGTATCGACGATGATCTTGCGCCCGGTCAGCCCGCAGTCGCCCATCGGCCCACCAGTGACGAACCGACCGGTCGGGTTGATGTGGAAGCGCGTGTCCTTGTGCAGCCACTCCTGCCCCAGCACCGGCTTGATGATCTCCTCCATCACTGCCTCGACCAGCACCTTCTGCTCGATTTCCGGCGCGTGCTGGGTCGACAGCACCACCGCATCCGCCGCAACCGCGCGGTTGTTCTCGTAGCGGAAGCTGATCTGGCTCTTCGCGTCGGGGCGCAGCCACGGCAGGGTTCCGTTCTTGCGCACCTCGGCCTGGCGCCGCACCAGGCGGTGGGCGAAGTGGATCGGGGCCGGCATCAGTACCTCGGTCTCATTGCACGCGTAGCCGAACATCAATCCCTGGTCGCCCGCGCCCTGTTCTTCCGGACGCTGGCGGTCGACACCCTGGTTGATGTCCGCCGACTGCTTGCCCAGGGTCACCGCGACCGAACACGTCGCGTAGTCGAAGCCCTTGTCCGAACTGTCGTAGCCGATGTCCTTGACCACGTCGCGAACGATGTCCTCGATCTCGATCCGTGCGCTGGACTTGACCTCGCCGCCGACCAGCACGAGGCCGGTGGTGGTGAAGGTCTCTGCGGCCACACGGGCCTTGGGATCCTCGGCCAGGTAGGCGTCCAGGATCGCGTCGGACACCTGGTCGCACATCTTGTCCGGATGACCCTCGGACACGGATTCGGAGGTAAACAGGTAACGTTTGCTCATGGAGATGAAGACTCCTCTGCTGGATTCATGGAAAGGCCGTTCTGAAAGGGTCGGCTAGGCGGACTTGCGGAAGCGGAAGATGCCCCAGGCCAGATGCCCGGCCTCGCCGCCGTCGACCCAGTGTCCCAGGCCCTTCTTCATCCGCTCGATGTAGTCCGGCGAGATCGAACCCGCGAGATCCGGTTCCCGGGCCTCGAGTTCTTCGCGCACCCGGCCATAGTGGCGCGGCAATTGATGGGTATGGTCCTCGAACCCGATCGGCTCCAGGCCGAGATCGGCGGCGGCCTGCTGGTAGAAGCCGGGCGAGCCCAGGCTGTCGAGGTGGATGCGCGCCAGAATCGGATCGAGCACTCCCTCGGGGCAGCCGTCCTGCGCCATCGGGTCGGTGAAGATCAGCACCCCGCCCGGCTTCAGCACCCGCACGGCTTCGCGCAGCACCTGCTCGCGCTCACCACTGTGCAGAAAGGCATCCTGGGACCAGACGACGTCGAAGCGTTCGCCTTCGCCAGGCACGGTCTCGAAGCTGCCGTCCAGGACCTCGATCAATCCATCCAGGCCGCGCGACTTGTTGATCGACCGGTTGCGTTCGTTCTCGACCTCACTCAGGTTCAGCGCGGTGACGCGGCAGCCGTGATTCTCGGCCAGGTAGCGCGCCGAGCCGCCATAGCCGGCACCCATGTCCAGCACCCGCCAATCCGCCTGCGGCTCGCCGAGAAGATCCGCCATGTGCGCGACGGTGCGACGGCTGGCGTCGACGATCGGCTCACGGTCGTGCTCGTAGAGACCGATGTGGATGTCCTCGCCGCCCCAGATGCTGTGATAGAAGTGATCGGCATCGGGGCTGTTGTAGTAGTCGCGCGCAGTCGCGACAGGGCTCGAATAATTCTGCATCAGCGCACCTCCTCGACGTATTTCTTGCAGGCAACATGGATGAAGAAATCGGGCTCGGCCTCGTGGTAGGTTTCCTTGAAGTCGCCATAGGTATCGATGGTCTGGAACCCGACCTCGCGCATCAGCCGCCGGACGTAGGCCTTGCGCAAGGGGAACATGTTCAGATGGTAGGTCGACTTGTCCGGAAACGCGTACTGGAAGCGCGCGAGCCCCTCGTCGACGTGCTCCGGCGCCACCGAGACGTTGTCGCCGCAGTAGTAGTACGTGTGGGCGCTGGAGTAGCCATGATCCAGGATCGCGTCGTAATTGCGCTGGTCCAGCAGCAGAACGCCGTCGTGGTTCAGCGCAGAATAGAACTCGGCCAGGGCCTTGCGCCGGTCGTTCTCCCGGAACAGGTGGGTGAAGGAGTTGCCCAGGCATACGACCGCGTCATAGCGGCCGTAGATGTCCCGGTTCAGCCAGCGCCAGTCGGCCTGTGTGGTACGCATAATGTGGCCGCGCTTGCGGCCGTTCTCGAAGGCCTTGGCCAGCATCTCGGGACTGCCGTCGGCGGTGACGACGTCGAACCCCGCCTCCATCAACTGCACCGAGTGGAAGCCGGTGCCGGCCGCGACGTCCAGGACCCGTTTGGCACCGCGCTCCTTCAGGACCTGGATGAAGAAGTCACCCTCGCTGCGTGCGCGGCTCTCCCAGTCGATCAGTTCGTCCCATTTGTCGACAAAGGACGTCACATACTCGGCGCGATAGTTGTCGGTCTCCCGACGCTCGGTGGGCTTGGCCCCGAAATCCTGCTTCATGGTGGCTGACATGGCATTCCTCACTGACAATGGTTTGCTGCGCGCCCCTGCAACGGCCGCGGCGAGATTCGCACCCCGATTTCGGGGTCCAGATACTGCGATGGCGTTTTCCGGCGTCTGCGACGAAGCGGCAGCGGATTGGCGCGGCACTCCTGCCTGGAGAAACCGCTAAAACCCTGCCCTGGCCCCTGAATGGGCGGCGTTCGTGCACGGAACGCTGCGGAACAAAGGCGACCCTGTGGTCGCACCACTGATGGGCCCTGAACGGGCGGCAGGACCGGCAGCGGAGAAAGAACCTGGGGCTGCACCGGCCCATGAAAACACTCGACCGGGAGCGGCACGATTGCGCCCCTCCTGCCGAACACCTTTTCTACCTTGACGCTTCCCCGCCGCGATTACAAGGGCGATTTCAGATCTCCGGTGGAGAAAAACCCATCATCCATCGGCATTTCCCTGGGTCAAGGTGGGAAATCCCAGTCACCGAAGGCGGCGCAGCGCTGCGCTGGCGCAGCCGCAAAGCGGTCCCTCGCGACCGTGCCGTGCGACAGGACACCAGTCCCGCGCGGGCACCATTCGGTGGGCCGGGACACCTGCGCCGCGCAGTTCGTTATAATTTTGCGCCATCATGACGCGTGACAGAGTACTAGAGGCCATCCAATGGTTGATTCCCGCCCCATCCGCCGCGCCCTGCTCTCGGTTTCCGAAAAGACCGGGTTGGTCGAGCTCGCCCAGGCACTGCACGCCGATGGCGTCGAACTCCTCTCCACCGGAGGCACCGCCCGGCTCCTGACCGAGCACGGGCTGCCGGTCACCGAGGTCGCCCGGCACACGGGCTTTCCCGAGATCATGGATGGACGGGTCAAGACCCTGCACCCGAAGATCCACGGCGGCCTGCTCGGGCGCCGCGGCCAGGATGACGCCGTGATGGCCGAACAGGACATCGCCCCGATCGACCTGCTGGTGGTGAATCTCTATCCGTTCGAGGCGACCGTCGCCCGGCCGGGCTGCACGCTGGAGGAAGCCATCGAGAACATCGACATCGGCGGTCCGGCGATGCTCCGCGCCGCGGCGAAGAACCATCGCGACGTGACCGTGGCCACGGAACCGACCCAGTACACGGAGATCGTGCAGGCCCTGCGCGAACACGGCGCGATACCGGCCGCCCTGCGGTTCCGGTTCGCGGTCGCTGCCTTCGACCACGTGGCCCGCTACGACGCCGCCATCAGCAACCACCTGTCGGCGCTGGATGAAACGGGCCAGCGCGGTCGCTTCCCGGGGCAGATGAACCTGAACTACGCGAAGATGGCCGATCTGCGCTACGGCGAGAACCCGCACCAGGGTGCAGCCTTCTACCGTGATACCCTTCCGGCGCCGGGCAGCCTTGCCAGTTTCCGCCAGCTGCAGGGCAAGGCGCTCAGCTACAACAACCTGGCCGACGCCGACGCCGCCTGGGATTGCGTGCGCCAGTTCGAGGAACCGGCCTGCGTGATCGTCAAGCATGCCAACCCCTGCGGCGTCGCCGTGGCGCAAAGCCCGCTGATGGCCTACGAGCGGGCGTTCCAGACCGACCCGACATCGGCCTTCGGCGGCATCATTGCCTTCAACCGTCCGCTGGACGGGGACACCGCGCAGGCCATCGTCAGCCGCCAGTTCGTCGAGGTCATCATCGCGCCGGAGGTGACGCCCGCCGCCCTGCGCGCCACCGGGGCGAAGGGCAACGTCCGGGTACTCGAGATCCCGCCGGCACAGGTGAATCCCGGTCTGGACTTCAAGCGCATCGGCGGCGGCCTGCTGGTGCAGGACGCCGACACCGGCAGCCTGGCGCAGGTCGAACTGCGCTGCGTGACCGAGCGCGCACCCACCGAACAGGAGACCCGCGACCTGCGCTTCGCCTGGCAGGTGGCCAAGTTCGTGAAGTCGAACGCCATCGTCTACGTGCGCGACGAGCAGACCGTCGGGGTTGGGGCAGGACAGATGAGCCGGGTCTATTCGGCGAAGATTGCCGGGATCAAGGCCGCCGACGAGGGCCTGCGCGTACCCGGCAGCGTGATGGCCTCCGATGCCTTCTTCCCGTTCCGCGATGGCATCGACGCCGCGGCCGAGGCCGGCATCACCGCCGTGATCCAACCCGGCGGCTCGATGCGCGACGAGGAGGTGATCACCGCCGCAAACGAACACGGTATTGCCATGCTGTTCACGGGCATGCGCCACTTCCGCCACTGAACCCGGACGACAGAATGGCCAGCCTGAGGGCAGATGGATGAACGTACTGGTCGTAGGCGGCGGGGGCCGCGAGCATGCGCTGGCGTGGAAACTGGCGCAGTCGCCGCGGGTGAACCGCGTGCTGGTGGCGCCGGGCAACGCCGGCACCGCCACCGAGGCGAAATGCGAGAACGTGGCCGTCAGCGCGACCGACATCGACGGCCTGCTGGCGCTGGCCGAACGCGAGAGCGTGGCGTTCACCGTGGTCGGCCCCGAGGCACCGCTGGTCGCGGGCATCGTCGATGCATTCCGTGCGGCGGGGCGGCGCATCTTCGGACCTACCGCACAGGCCGCGCAGCTCGAGGGCTCCAAGGCCTTCGCCAAGGATTTCATGCAGCGCCACCGGATTCCCACTGCCGCCTACGGCAGCTTCACCGAGATCGCCGCAGCCGAGGCGTTCATCCGCGATCACGGCGCGCCCATCGTGGTCAAGGCCGACGGCCTCGCCGCCGGCAAGGGCGTGATCCTTGCGCAGACCGAGGACGAGGCATGCGCCGCGGTGCATGACATGCTGGCCGGAAACGCCTTCGGAAGCGCCGGTCACCGCGTGGTGATCGAGGAGTTCCTGACCGGCGAGGAGGCCAGCTTCATCTGCATGATCGACGGCGAGCACATTTTGCCGCTGGCCAGCTCCCAGGACCACAAGGCCCGCGACGACGGCGACAAGGGGCCGAACACCGGTGGCATGGGTGCCTATTCCCCCGCGCCGGTGGTCACGGCCGAACTGCACCGGCGCATCCTCGACGAGGTGATCGAGCCCACCCTGCAGGGCATGGCGGCCGAGGGCGAACGCTACACGGGTTTCCTCTACGCCGGGGTGATGGTCGACGCCCAGGGCAACCCGAAGGTGCTGGAGTTCAACTGCCGTTTCGGCGACCCGGAGACCCAGCCGATCCTGATGCGCCTGAACAGCGACCTCGCGGAGATGATCGACGCCGCCATCGACGGGCGGCTGGACCAGATCGATGTCGAGTGGGACGCGCGCGTTGCGCTGGGCGTGGTACTGGCCGCCGGCGGCTACCCGCTGGACTACCGCAAGGGAGACCTCATCACAGGTCTGGATGCCGCGAACAGCGACAGCAGCCGGGTGTTCCACGCGGGCACCCGCAGGCTCGGGGACGGCGGGGTCGTCACCGACGGCGGGCGGGTGCTGTGCGTGGTCGGCCTGGGCGAGGACTTCCGCAGGGCACAGGAAAACGCCTACCGGGCCTCGCAAAAGATCCGCTTCAACGGTATATACTTCCGTTCCGATATTGGTCACCGGGCACTCGAACGGAGCCGATGACCCCTGATCACCGGGTTGCCGCACGACGGTCTCCCAAGACACCGCCCTGGAGTTCGACCTGATGAGCGCATCTCCCGACCAAATCAACCCGCGGCACCAGCTCTCGCCGCTGGCCTGCGACAGCGCCAGCCTGCGCCAGTCGATCCGTGACGCGCTCGTGCGCGAGGTGGGCAAGGATCCGGATCTGGCGACGCCGCGGGACTGGCTGCACGCCGTGTCCTTCGCCATCCGCGAGCGGATTATCGAACGCCGCGTGGTCACCCGCCGGCAGTTCGCCGAGGAGGACGTGAAACGCGTCTACTACCTGTCCATGGAGTACCTGATCGGGCGCATGCTCGAGGCCAACCTCCGCAACATGGGCATTTTCGAGGTCACCCAGGAGGCACTCAAGGAGCTCGGCGTCGATTTTCAAACCATCGCGCGGCTGGAAGAGGACGCGGCGCTGGGCAACGGCGGCCTCGGACGGCTGGCTGCCTGCATCCTGGAGTCCATGGCGACCCAGGGTTATCCCGGGTATGGCTACGGCATCCGTTACGAATTCGGTATGTTCCAGCAGCATATCGAGCATTTTCGGCAGGTCGAGCATCCGGACAACTGGCTGCGCTTCGGCAACCCTTGGGAGTTCCCGCGGCCGGAGAAGATCTTCCCGGTGCGTTTCTACGGCTACGTGATCGAGCACCACGAGGCCAGTGGCGAGAACTGCCACACCTGGGAGGACGGGGAGCTGGTGCTGGCGATGGCCTACGACTACCCGACCGCCGGCTATCAGCGCCGCAATGTGAACAACCTGCGCCTGTGGGCCGCGAAGGCGACCCGCAACTTCGACCTGCGCTACTTCAACGAAGGCGATTACATCCGCGCTGTCGCCGACAAGAGCGAATCCGAGACCATTTCGATGGTGCTCTACCCCAACGACGCCACCGCGATCGGCAGGGAACTGCGCCTGAAGCAGGAATATTTCTTCGTCTCCGCCTCCCTGCAGGACATCTTCGACCGCAACCTCCAGCTCGGCTATTCACTGGAAGACCTGCCGGACAAGGCGGCGATCCAGCTGAACGACACCCACCCGGCGATCGCCGTGGCCGAGTTCATGCGCCTGCTGGTCGACGAGCACCGCGTCCCTTGGGACAAGGCCTGGGACATCACCCGCCGGGTCTTTGCCTACACCAACCATACCTTGATGCCCGAGGCCCTGGAAACCTGGCCGGTGGCCCTGATGGAACGTGTGCTCCCCCGGCACATGCTCATCATCTACCGCATCAACCACGAGTTCATCGAAGATGTCCGGCACCGCTTCCCCGGCGACCACGACCTGCTGCGGCGGCTGTCGATCATCGACGAGGAGCATGGTCGGCGCGTGCGCATGGCCCATCTCGCGGTGGTTGGCTCACACAAGGTCAACGGGGTCGCCGCGCTGCACACCAACCTGCTGAAGCAAACCCTGTTCGCGGACTTCAACCAGGTCTGGCCCGAGCGTTTCATCAACGTGACCAACGGCGTGACGCCGCGGCTGTGGGTGATCCAGGCCAACCCAGGCCTGACCGCGCTGATCGAGTCCCGCATCGGCAGCGACTGGAAATTCGATCTCGACCGCCTGAAGCAGTTCACGCCCTACGCCTCCGACGAGGCCACGCGCGCGGAATTCCGGGCGATCAAGCGCAGCAACAAGGAACGGCTCGCGGGACTGGTCGAGAAGCGCACCGGGGTGGTGATCAGCCCGGACGTGATGTACGACGTTCAGATCAAGCGCATCCACGAATACAAGCGCCAACTGCTGAAACTGCTGCACGTGATCGAGTTGTACCAGCGTATCCGCGACGGCGAGGAGGTCCTGCCGCGGGTGGTGCTGTTCGCCGGCAAGGCGGCCCCGAGCTACCAGCGGGCGAAGGACATCATCGAGCTCATCAACCAGGTGGCCGACATCGTCAACAACGACCCCGCAGTGGGCGACCGCCTCAAGTGCGTGTTCTTCCCGAACTACGAGGTCAGCTCGGCGGCCATCATCATTCCGGCGGCCGATCTCTCGCAGCAGATCTCCACCGCCGGCTTCGAGGCCTCGGGCACCGGAAACATGAAGCTGGCGCTTAACGGCGCACTGACCATCGGCACCCTCGACGGCGCCAACATCGAGATTCGCGACGCAGTCGGATCCGAGAACATTTTCATCTTCGGAATGACGGCCGCCGAGGTCAGCGCCCACCGGGCGCAGCGGCAACCGCCCAGCATTCACCTGGACTCGCATCCACGCCTGCGCGGCATCGTCGATTCGTTGCGCAACGGTTTCTTCGCCAATGGTGGACGCGCGCTGCATGCGCGGGTGGCAAGCTACCTGCTCGAGGAAGACCCGTTTTTCGTCCTCGCCGACTACGCCGCCTACAGCGAGGCCTCTGCCAAGGCCGACAGCCTGTACGAGGACGTCGAGGCCTGGTCGGAGGCCGCGCTGCTCAACGTCGGGCGCATGAGCTACTTCTCGATCGACCGCACCGTGCGCGAATACGCCGAGAACATCTGGGACGTACTCCCGGAGCCCGTGCAGGCGCCCTGCCCGAAATCAACCGGCAAAACCTGAAACCCGGAGCGCCCCGCCGTATCAGCGAAAGGCCGTTTTGCACCACGAAGAACACGAAGGGTTGTTGCGTTGGAGAGCACATGTGGGTGGCTCGGATACGGGCTCATGCTCAACCCAAGATCCCCACCCTAAAATCTTCGTGTCCTTCGTGGTGCGCCCAGCCCAAAAGGGCCGAAGCCTAGCTCTCAGACGCGATGCAGGTCGCGTGGCGGGACGTACTCGGTACGCGGGTGATCTTCTTCGGCGATGACCTGCACGCCCTGCGCCTCGAGCGCAGCGATCAGATCCTGACCCAGGTCTCCCAGGTGTTCAGCGTGCTGCTTCAGGCTGGTCAGCAGGTCGGAGGCCTCGAAGGCGTCCATCCGCACGTGGGCCTGCTTGTCGGCAATCTTTTCCAGATTCATCGGCGTCTCCCCGCGGACTCAGTTTTCGATGCTCGGCTGCTTCGGCGCATGCTCGTCGAAGGCATGCGGCGGCTGCCGGAAGTCGTTGTTCGCCTCGGCGTAGGCCTCGCCCAGCGCCGAGGACAGCGCCAACGCCGCATTGCGCATTTCCCGGGCCTTGCCGTTGATGGCCTTGGCCAGTTTCTGCCCCTGCTTGAGATCGATGCTCAGGCGGAAGTGGTTGTCGTCGATCCGCTCGATGTTCATGGCGTCCTCCCGATTTGAGGGTTCGATGCTACGCGAAGCATGGTCCGCTGGCGGTAATCATCACCGATCGCGGGGTACCCGCGCCCTGCTCAAGGGACACGGGCGAAGAGATCGTGTTCCGTGGCGCCGGTCACCTCCACCTCGAGGAACGTGCCGGGAGCCGCCGCCGCACCCTCGACGAAGACCACGCCGTCGATCTCCGGCGCATCGGCAGCGGAGCGTGCGACCAGGATCCCGTCCTCGGCGTTGCCGTCCACGAGCACGGTCTGCCGGCTGCCGATCTTGGCCTGCAGCTTCGCGGCGCTGATCTCGGCCTGCAACTGCATGAAGGCCTCCAGGCGCGCCTGCTTCTCGGCCTCAGGGACCGCATCGGCCAGCGCATTGGCGGCGGCGCCCTCGACCGGCGAATAGGCGAAGGCGCCGACACGATCGAGCTGCGCGTCTTCCAGGAAATCCAGCAGCGCCTCGAACTCGGCCTCCGTCTCGCCGGGGAAGCCGACGATGAAGGTCGAGCGCAGGGTCAGGTCGGGGACCTGCTCCCGCCACAGCCGGATGCGTTCCAGCACCCTTTCCGCGGCCGCCGGCCGGCGCATGGCCTTCAGCACCCGGGGATGGCCGTGCTGCAGGGGCATGTCCAGATAGGGCAGCAGCCGGCCCTCGGCCATCAGCGGGATCAGGCGGTCGACGTGCGGGTAGGGGTAGACGTAGTGCAGCCGCACCCAGATCCCCAGCTCGCCCAGCGCGGCGGCCAGATTCGCGATGTCGGACTTCAGCGGACGGCCGTCGTGAAAACCGGTGCGGTAGCGGGTATCGACACCGTAGGCCGACGTATCCTGGGAGATCACCAGCAGCTCGCGCACGCCGGCCGCGGCAAGCCGCTCCGCCTCGCCCAGGATCTCGCCGATGGGTCGGCTGACCAGGTCCCCGCGCAGGCTGGGGATGATGCAGAAGCTGCAACGGTGGTTGCAGCCCTCCGAGATCTTCAGGTAGGCGTAGTGACGCGGCGTGAGCTTGATGCCCTGCGGTGGAACCAGGCTCGCGAAGGGATCGTGCGGCGGCGGCACCTGCTCGTGCACCGCGGCCATCACCTCCTCGAACGCCTGCGGACCCGTCACCGCGAGCACGCCCGGATGCGCCGCCTGGATCCGGGCGGCATCCTTGCCGAGGCAGCCGGTCACCACCACGCGGCCGTTTTCGGCCATCGCCTCGCCGATCGCGTCCAGCGATTCGGCGATGGCGCTGTCGATGAACCCGCAGGTGTTGACCACCACGAGGTCCGCGCCGGCGTAGTCGGGCGCAATGCCGTAGCCCTCCGCGCGCAGGCGGGACAGGATCTGCTCGGAGTCCACCAGTGCCTTCGGACAGCCCAGGCTGACGAAGCCGATACGGGGTCCGGGGCTTGACATTTCCGCGCTCTTATTCACAGAGCCTCCAGCGGCCGCAGCTGCCGCGAACCATAGGCGAATCCGCTCGCAGGAAAAAAGATCATCGGAAGATTCTTCATGTTTTTCATCAAGTTGAAAATATCGATCAAGGAGTGATCAAAACCCGTGAACCAGCGCGCCGCAACGTCTGCAGCGCTATAGTGACAATCCATCCACAGAGTTATCCACAGCAACTGGGGAAAACCGGACGCACCTCGCCGCGTCAGCCATTTAGCGCGGAATCCTGAGCGGGCCGCGAGGTTTCTCCCCGCCGTCTGCCGCCGAACCATGGCCCACTGGTTCTGTAGGTCGGGTTAGCGTAGCGTAACCCGACGTGCCGAGCCGGGGACGATCTCTGCGGCCATCGGTGCCTGCGAGACTGGTTCTGTAGGTCGGGTTAGCGTAGCGTAACCCGACGTGCCGGGGTGCCGAGCCGGGGACGGCGCTGCATTGCGGCCATCGGCGGGTGCGAGACCCGTCGGGTTACGCCCTTCGGGCTAACCCGACCTACAGTCTACGGCCTTGAATCGTCAGGGGTGGTGCGCTCCGAGCACATCAGGCTTGCCAGCCACCCGTCCACGCCGCTATTCTATTGCACTTTTCGCCGGAACCCGACCCGAGCCAGAAACATGAAAGCGAACATCCACCCGAAGTACAACGATGTCAAGGTGACCTGCAGCTGCGGGAACACCTTCGAGACGCGCTCGACCTTCTCCGGAGGCGAGATGCACCTCGACGTCTGCTCCCAGTGTCATCCCTTCTACACCGGCAAGCAGAAGATGCTCGACACCGCCGGACAGGTCGACAAGTTCCGTCGCCGCTACGGCTTCTGAACCCGGCAGCGGGGCTGCCGCACGGCGCCCCGGATCACCGAAGCGATGCCTCCGGGCACCCCTCTCCGGGGTGCCTGTTGCGTTTTCCGGACCTGGGTTAAGGGCCGGTTCAGTGCCAGCGCGCTAAGATTCGGAAAAGGGTCGCCATTTTCCGGCCCACCCCTGATGCGCGAGGTACTCCACCATGAATCTCTGGCCGAACCCCCAGCACCGCGCCCTTCGATGGGCGCCATGGCGCAGCCTCCTGGTCCTCCTGACCGCGCTGGCCCTGCTGCTGCCGGGCTGCGCCACCAACCCCGTCACCGGCCGCTCGCAGCTGATGCTGGTCTCCGAGAGCTCGGCCATTGCCGCATCGCGCCAGGCCTACGCCGAGATGCTCTCGCCGGCGCGCAAGGAAGGCCGCATCGACAGCGACCCGCAGACCAAGCGCCGGGTCCAGGGCATCACCGAGCGCGTGGTCGCCCAGGCCGTGCGCTACCGCCCTGAGACGGCGGACTGGGACTGGGAGATGTCGGTCATCGATGAACCCGACACCATCAACGCCTTCGCCATGGCCGGCGGCAAGATGGCCATCTACACGGGCATCATCCAGCAGCTCGAGCTCACCGACGATGAGCTGGCGCAGATCATCGGCCACGAAATCGCACACGCCCTGTCGTCGCACTCCGCCGAAAAGATGTCGGTGGCCCTGGCCAGCAACCTTGCGCTGGTGACCTACGCCGCGACCGGCGAACGCTCGGGCCTCGCCCTGACCGGCGCGGGACTGGCGGCCCTGATCGCGGTGCAGTTGCCAAACAGCCGCCAGATGGAGGCCGAGGCCGACCGCATCGGGATCGAACTCGCGGCCCGAGCCGGCTTCCGGCCCGAGGCCGCGGCCAGCCTCTGGGGCAAGATGGCGAGCAAGGCGGCGACCCGCCAGCCGGTCTTTCTGAGCACCCACCCGGCGCCGGAATCCCGCCAGCGCGACCTGTCGATCCTCGCCAGCCAGATGCAGCCGCTCTACGAGCAGGCCCGGCGCGGCCCGATCCCGACCCATCCGGTGCGCTGAACCCGCGATGCGCGACGCATGCGCGCCGCCGGGCAAGGCAGTAGACTGGTGGGCCGTGCGGGAAGCCTGCCATTCGTGTCACCCAACCCACGGCCACGCAGGGCGACATCGACCGCAGTGGCGCAACCGGCCAGGGATAGCGGCATGGCGCGAACCTGAACATCCGCACGCGCCGTCTGTCCCAAGTCGGCGGGACACGGGAACCGCCTGACCCGAAACCACAACCCGGAGGACGCAGACATGTTCAAGATCGCCATCATCGGTGCAGGGCGCGTCGGCGAGTCGACCGCACAGTTCCTTGCGGAGTCCGACCTGGCGCGCGAGATTGCGCTGCTGGACGTTCGCGAGGGCGCGGCCGCCGGAGCCGCACTGGACATCCAGGAGACCGCCCCGCTCTTCGGTTTCGACGCGCGCATCACGGGCGATACGGACCCGGGCGTGATCGCCGGTGCGGAACTGGTCGTCATCACCGCCGGCCTGCCGCGCAAGCCCGGCATGTCGCGTTCCGACGTACTGGAAAAGAACGTCGAGATCCTGGACGGCATCCTGGTCGACGTGATGCGCGAGGCGCCGGACAGCCGGATCCTGGTCGTGTCCAACCCCGTGGACGTGCTCACCTACCGCGCCTGGCAGAAGACCGGCTGGGACCGCTCGCGTGTCTTCGGCCAGGCGGGCGTGCTCGACGCCTCCCGGATGGCGGCCTTCGTCGCGCTGGAAACCGGCCTGTCGACCCGCGACATCCACACCCTGGTGCTGGGCGGCCACGGCGACGCCATGGTACCCATGCTGCGCTACTCGGGAATCAACGGCCTGCCGCTGCACCACTTCATGGACCAGGAGGCGATCGACCGCATCGTCGAGCGCACCCGCCACGGCGGCGCCGAGATCCTGGCACTGAAGCAGACCTCCAGCGCCTACGACGCGCCGGCGGCAGCGATCAAGGCCATGGTCGAGGCGATCGTGATCAACCGGCGCCGCGTGCTGCCGACCGTGGCGCTGCTGGACGGCGAGTACGGGGCCACCGACGTGGCGATGGGCGTGCCCTGCGTTCTGGGGGCAGACGGCATGGAAAAAATCATCGAACTGGAGCTGAATGCCGAGGAACAGAAGGCCTTCGACGCCTCGCTGGCCGGCGTCAGGGCCGACATCGCCCGGCTCCAGTGATCTCCGGTCCGGTTCTCGATCCGGCGCCAAGTTCCGGACCAACGCCCGTCTCCGCCGCGGCGGAGGTCGCGACCCTCGTCGACAGCAGCATCTTCGTGTTCCGTGCCTGGTTCTCCCGCGGCGAGCAGCCGGATGCCCAGGGGCGTCCCGGGGGGGCCGTGCACGGCTTCGTGCATTCCCTCTGCCAGTGGCTGCCGGAGATCCCGCCAGGTCCGCTGGCCTTCGCCTTCGACACCAGCCTGCGCAGCGGCTTCCGCCACCGCCTCTACCCTCCCTACAAGGCCCACCGGCCGCCGGCGCCCGAGGCCCTGCGAGCGCAGTTCCAGCGCATCCGCGAGGTGCTGGACTGCCTGGGCCTGGCGCAGTTGGCCCACCCGGACTTCGAGGCCGACGACCTGATCGCCACACTCGCAACCACGGCACGCGCGCGGGGCTGCCGGATCGACGTGCTCAGCGCCGACAAGGATCTCACCCAGGTCATCCTGGGCAGCGACGACCGGTTGCGCGACCCGGAACGGGGCACTGCCCTGCACCGTGCCGACATCGAGCGGCGGCTACGCATCCGCCCCGAGCAGGTGGCGGACATGCTCGCGCTGGCCGGTGATCGCAGCGACAACATCCCGGGCCTCGCCGGAGTCGGCCCGGGGACCGCCGCGCGCATGCTACGCCGGTTCGGAGACCTGGATGCGATCCTCGCCGATCCCGCGGGAATCCGGAACTGCAGGATTCGTGGCGCCGCACGCATCGCCGAGCAGGTGGCGGCTGGCGGGGACGCGTTGCGGCTGGCGCGCCGGCTCACCGGGCTCGTCACCGATATCGCCGGCCTGCCAGGGTGGGGAACGATGTACCCGCGCGGGGCGCGACCCGGCGCGTCGGAACGGCTGCAGGAACTCGGCGTCGCGCCCGGCTACGGCCGGCGCCTGCTGGCGATTGCCGATGCGCTGCACCGCCGGGGCCCCGAAGCCCCGGCACAGGTCGGAGTCGGGCCATGAATCGCGGTACGCGCCGCCGCGGACACGCCGTCGCCTGGCTGCTGGCGGCGCTGTGTCTGTGGTGGTGGCCCGCACCCCAGGCCATCGCCCATCCCCACGCCTGGATCGATGTCGTCGTCGTCTTCGAGACCAACCCGGAAGACGAAGTCACCGCGATCGCACAGACGTGGATCATCGACCCGACGTACAGCCGCTATCTGCACGACGACGCGATGGCACAGTTCGAGGGCGCGACACCGGAAGAGAAACTCGCCAACCTGGGCGCAGAGATCCTGGAGAATCTGGGCGAGTACCACTGGTACACGGAAGTCCATGCCGACGAACGCGGTATCGCCGTCCAGCCGGAGGGTCCGCCGGAACTGGTGATGCGGGACCGCCAGATCCGGTTCCAGTTTCGGCTGACGCTCGCCGAACCGGTCGATCCGCGCGCGCAGACGCTGCGCTACGCGGTCTACGATCCGACCTACTTCATCGAGGTATTGCACGAGCCCGCGACACCGCCGCGGCTCGAACTGAGCACGGGCCCCTGCCGGCTGGACATCCTCAAGCCACGGCCCGACCCGATGATCGTCGCCAGGGCGCTGGCCCTGGACTACAACCAGACCGGCGAGGCCGACCTCGGCCGACACTTCGCCGAGAAGGTCACGGCGCATTGCGACTGACATGGCCCGGGTCGTGCTGTTCAACAAGCCATGGGGCGTACTGACCCAGTTCACCGACCCCGGGGGCCGGGCCACGCTCGCCGACTTCATCCCGATTCCCGGCGTGCATGCGGCAGGACGACTCGATCGCGACAGCGAGGGGCTGGTGGTCCTGACCGACGACGGCGGACTGCAGGCCAGGCTCAGCAACCCCGTGCACCGGACCAGCAAGACCTACTGGGTGCAGGTGGAAGGGATTCCCTCGCTCGAGGCGCTGCAGGCGCTGCGCGAGGGCGTGGAACTGCGCGACGGGCTCACGCGACCGGCGCGGGTCGAGGCGATCGAGCCGCCGGAGCTCTGGCCGCGGGAACCCCCGGTGCGCACGCGGCGGCTGATCCCGACCCAGTGGCTCGCCATCACTCTGACCGAGGGCCGCAACCGGCAGGTCCGGCGCATGACCGCGGCCGTCGGCCACCCGACCCTGCGCCTCGTGCGCTACCGCGTCGCATCCTGGACCATCGACGGCATCGAGCCGGGACACTATCTCGAGATCCACACGGGGTGAGCGCAGGAGAAAAAATCCACGATCCACCATTGCTCTAGACGGCATAGTTAAGGAAGATAGGCAGAATCTCGGACCTGTCTCCAGCAAGGAATCATCGCAATGCGGATCGGTACACTC
>NZ_REBW01000224.1 GCF_007692535.1 Thioalkalivibrio sp.
TAACGGTCGTAGACGTCCTCGAAACGCTCGATGTCGTCCTCTTCCAGGTACTCGCCGACCTGCACCTCGATGATCTGCAGCGGGATCTTGCCGCGATTTTCCAGCCGGTGGCGCTGGCCGATCGGGATGTACGTGCTCTCGTTGGGCGCGACGGTGAAGACGTCGTCTCCCCGCGTCACGGTCGCGGTACCAGCAACCACGATCCAGTGTTCGGACCGATGCTGGTGGCGCTGCAGGCTCAGGCTGGCGCCCGGCGATACCGCGATGCGCTTCATCTTGTAACCGGGCGATTCCTCGAGCACGGTATAGCTGCCCCAGGGTCGCTGGACCGTGCGGTGCAGGCGGCACTCGCTGGCATCGCGCCGGGTCAGTTCGTCGACCACCTCGCGCACCCGCTGCGTCTGCCCCCGGGGCGCAATCAGGATGGCGTCGGCGGTCTCGACCACGCAGAGATCGCGCACCCCGACCGCTGCCACCAACCGGCCGTTGCCGTGCAACAGCGTGTTGTCGCAGTCAATGGCAAGCGCATTGCCTTGCAGGGCGTTACCGCGATCGTCCTGTTCGGCGAGGTCGTGCACCGCGTCCCAGCTCCCGACGTCGGACCAGCCGATGTCGCAGGGCACCAGCCGCACCCGGTCCGATCGCTCCAGCACCCCGTAGTCGATGGAGATCGACGGCATCTGCGCGAAATGGGCCTCCACTGCCGGCTGCGGATCGGCCGTCGCGGACGCGTCCCAGTCACGTCGGATGCGCTGCAGCACCTCGTGGACCTCGGGCAGATGCCGTTCCACCTCGGCCAGGATGCTCGATGCGCGCCAGACGAACATGCCGGAGTTCCACCAGTAGTTTCCCTCGGCCAGGAAGCCCTCGGCGGTCGCCAGGTCCGGCTTCTCCGTGAAGCGCTGCACCGGCGCCACGGCAGTCCCGTCGGTCACCGCCTGGATATAGCCATAGCCGGTCTCCGGTGCGGTGGGACGGATGCCGAAGGTCACCAGCGCGCCCTCCTCGGCGGCCTCCACCGCGCGGCGCAAGGCGTCGTGAAACGCGGGTCGGTCGCGGATCACGTGATCCGCCGGCAGCACCACCAGCATCGGGTCGTCGCCACCGCGGCTCAGCCACGCCGCTGCCAGCGCAATCGCCGGCGCGGTGTTGCGCCCGACGGGCTCCAGCAGCGTCTTGAAGGCGTGCAGCGCCTGGTAGGCCTCGCCCCGGGCGTGCTCCGTACCGGTCACGATCAGCGCGTTGGCCGGATCCACGACCGGCTGCAGCCGGTCCAGGGTCGCTTCCAGCAGCGAGCGTTCCCCCTCGATGCGCAGGAACTGCTTCGGCAGTTGCCGCCGGGACAGCGGCCACAACCGCGTACCGCTCCCCCCGGCCAGGATCACCGCATGGATCATGGTTGTCTCCTCTGATTTCGATCGATGAGAGCAGCGATCTCCGCCACGTGCCGGGAAACCGCTGCCGCATCCCCGCGCGCCTCCACGTTCAGACGCAGCAGCGGCTCGGTGTTGGACCCGCGCAGGTTGAAGCGCCAGTCCGGAAACTCCAGGCTGATGCCGTCGGTGCGGTCGATCGCGGGATCCTGCGGCCGGAAGTGGGCCAGCACGCGTTCGATCACCGGCGCGACAGCGGGCACCCGGTAGTTGATCTCGCCGCTGCAGGGGAAGGCCGCCATGCGCGCATCGACCAGGTCCGCCAGCGTCCGCCCGCTGCGGCTAATCAGTTCCGCGACCAGCAGCCAGGGGATCATGCCGCTGTCGCAGTAGGCGAAATCGCGGAAATAGTGGTGGGCACTCATCTCGCCGCCGTAGACGGCGTCCTCCCGGCGCAGGCGCTCCTTCATGAAGGCGTGCCCGGTCTTCGACTGCACCGGAACCCCGCCGGCGGCGCGCACCTGTTCGATGGTGTTCCAGGTCAATCGTGGATCATGCAGGATCTTCGCTCCGGGGTGCTTGTCCAGCATCACCTCGGCGAGCAGGCCCACCAGGTAGTACCCCTCGATGAAACGCCCGTCGGCGTCGAACAGGAAGCAGCGGTCGAAGTCGCCGTCCCAGGCGATGCCGAAGTCGGCCCCGTGCTCGCGCACCGCGGCCGCGGTCGCAGCACGCCGCTCCGGCAGCAGCGGGTTGGGCACGCCGTTGGGGAAATGACCGTCGGGGGTTTCGTTGATCAGCACGAACTCGAGCGGCGCCAGCCGTTCCGCCAGCAGACGCATCGCCGGCCCGGCGCCACCGTTGCCGGGATCGGCGACGATCTTCAGCGGTCGCAGCGCAGCACGGTCCACATAGCCCAGCAGGTGCTGGATGTACGCCGTCTTGTCCTCATCGACCATCACGCTGCCATTGCGCATCCCCGGCAGATCTCCCGCCGCGATCCGGTCCCGGATCGCCAGCAGCCCGCTGTCGCCGCTGATGGGCTGCGCACCCTCGCGCACCAGCTTCATGCCGTTGAAGCCCTTCGGATTGTGGCTGGCGGTGACCATGATCCCGCCGTCGGCGCCATGGTGCACCGTGCCGAAATAGACCTCCTCGGTCCCGCACAGGCCGATGTCGATCACGTCGGCCCCGCTAGCGGTCAGGCCATCCATCAGCGCCGCCGTCAGCATCGGGCTCTCCAGGCGCACGTCCCGCCCGACCACCACCCGGCGTACACCCATCTCGGCGACGAAGGCGCGGCCAATGGCCTGTGCCAGCGCGGCGTCCAGTTGTTCCGGGACCTTGCCGCGGATGTCGTAGGCCATAAAGCAGGAGAGGTCGCGCATCCGGACTCCAGCGGATTGGGGATTCAGGCCGTTATTATGATGCCATCATGGGCACCGATGGAGCGCGACCAGGGGTCGCTCCCACCGCGACATCTACCCATGGGAGCGGTCTCCGGCCCCGATCGGCCCGACAGATCCTGCGAAACGAAGCCCTCCCGCTGCCGCAACCTTCCCGGCAGCGGTTACCGGCCCGGCGCCCTGCGGGCATTCAGCGACCCACGCCGTAATAGACGAACCCGTCCGCCTCCATGTTCTCCGGCTGGTACTGGTTGCGGCCGTCGAAGATCGCCGGGTCGGGGCGCATCAGCCGGCGCATGGCGTCGAAGTCGGGGTGGCGGAAGGGGCGCCACTCGGTCACCAGCGCCAGGGCATCGGCGTCCTCGAGCGCGCCGTACTGGTGATCCACCAGGGTGACCAGTCCGTCGTTGAACCACTCCGGCGGAAATTCCTCGCGGGCCACGTCCATCGAGACCGGATCGTACGCTCGCACCCTGGCGCCGGCCTGGATCAGCTGCTCCAGCAGGACCCTGGACGGGGCTTCGCGCATGTCGTCGGTGCCGGGCTTGAAGGCCAGCCCCCACACCCCGAATACGCGCCCCTCGAGGTTGGCGCCGTAGTGCGCGGCGATCTTGCCGAACAGGTAGCCCTTCTGCTCCTCGTTGCGCGCCTCCACAGCCTCCAGCACGCGGGGATGGAAGTCGTGCGCTGCCGCCATGCGGATCAGCGCCTTCACATCCTTCGGGAAGCAGGAGCCGCCGTAGCCGCAGCCGGGGTAGATGAAGTAGTAGCCGATGCGGCTGTCGGAGCCGATACCGGTACGCACGTTCTCCACGTCCACGCCCATGCGGTCGCAGAGATTGGCGACCTCGTTCATGAACGAGATCTTGGTCGCGAGCATCGCGTTGGCCACGTACTTGGTCATCTCCGC
Source organism: Thioalkalivibrio sp. (assembly GCF_007692535.1). Taxonomy (GTDB): domain Bacteria; phylum Pseudomonadota; class Gammaproteobacteria; order Ectothiorhodospirales; family Ectothiorhodospiraceae; genus Thioalkalivibrio. The sequence goes on from NZ_REBW01000224.1 coordinate 3,690, forward strand.
ATCGCGGATACCCATGACCAGCAGGCGGTCGCGGCTGCGGGTGAATTCGGCATACAGCTCGCGCATGAGTTCGACTGCACGCTCGCTCTCGGCACCGACGACGATCCGGTCCGGCTTCATGAAGTCCTCGATGGCCGCGCCTTCCTTCAGAAACTCCGGGTTCGAGACCACGTCGAACTCGATCGTCCGTCCCCGCCGCTCGAGTTGTTCGTCGATGGCCGCGCGCACCCTCTCGGCGGTACCCACCGGCACCGTGGACTTGTCGATCACCACCGCATAGCGGTCCATGTGCGCCCCGATCTCCCGCGCCACCGCCAGCACGTACTGCAGGTCGGCCGAGCCGTCCTCGCCCGGCGGCGTGCCCACGGCGATGAAGAAGACGTCCGAACTCTGCATCGCCTCGGGCAGGGAGGTGGTAAAGGTCAGGCGTCCTTCGCCCGCATTCCGCTCGACCATCGCGTCCAGCCCCGGCTCGTAGATCGGCAGGACGCCCTTTTTCAGGTTCTCGACCTTGCGGCTGTCCACGTCCACGCAGGTCACGCTGTGGCCCATTTCGGCGAAACAGGTCCCGGTGACGAGACCGACATAACCGGTACCGATGACAGTGAGATTCATTCGATGATTCCTGGGTTCATTGAAGGTTGAAGGGTAAGCGAAGGGTCATGCGCGGGTGATCGCGTGCACGGGCAGCGTCACCTTCATCAGGTTCAGCAGGACCACCACCCGCTCCTGGCTGTTGCGCGCCGAAAACAGGGCCTCGAAACCGGCCAGCGGCCCCTCGGTGATCAGTACGCGGTCGTTGGCGGCGAAGGCGTCGGCCGGCTGCAGATCGATGCAGTTGTCGTCGTCGGCCCGCGCCTGCAGCGCCTCGATCACGGCAGCCGGCACCACCGGCGCGCTGCCGCCCATCCGCACCAGGCCGGTCACGCCACGGGTGGAACGGATCGGCGACCAGTCCTCGTTGTGGTCGTCCAGGTGGACGAACAGGTAGCGCGGGAACATCGACTCGACCACCACCCGGTACCGCTGCCGGATCCGGCGCCGGGACCGCAGGCGCGGCCGGAAAACCTCGAAGCCCTGGTTCGCCAGCTCGATCTCCGCGCGCTCGTCCTGCTTCGGCTTGCAATGCACCGCGTACCAATGCTTCACGAAAACAACCCCATCAGACCTTGTAGAACTCCCGGTACCAGGCCACGAAGCGGGCAATGCCGTCCTCCACCGTGGTGCGTGGGAGGTAGTCCACGTCGCGCACCAGGTCCTCGACGTCGGCGTAGGTGTCGGGCACGTCGCCGGGCTGCAGCGGCAGCAGATTCTTCTCGGCCTTGCGGCCCAGGCACTCTTCCAGCACCTCGATGTAGCGCATCAGCTCCACCGGCTGCTGGTTGCCGATATTGTACAGGCGGTACGGTGCGCGGCTGGTGCCCGGGTCCGGGACATCGCCGCTCCATTCCGGGTTCGGCGTCGCGACGTGGTCGAGCGTGCGGATCACGCCCTCGACGATGTCGTCGATGTAGGTGAAATCGCGCCGGTGATGCCCGTAGTTGAATACGTCGATCGGCTTGCCCTCAAGAATCGCCTTGGTGAACAGAAACAGCGCCATGTCCGGCCGCCCCCAGGGCCCGTACACCGTGAAGAAGCGCAGTCCGGTGACCGGCAGGTCATAGAGGTTCGCGTAGGTGTGGGCCATCAGTTCGTTGGCCTTCTTGCTCGCCGCGTACAGGCTCAGCGGATGATCGACGTTGTGATGCACCGAGAACGGCTGCGTGGTGTTGGCGCCATAGACCGAACTCGAGCTCGCGAAGACCAGGTGCTCGACGCCGTTGTGCCGGCAACCCTCCAGAATGTTCACGAAACCCAGCAGGTTGGTGTCCACGTAGGCGTGCGGGTTGATCAGCGAGTAGCGCACACCGGCCTGGGCTGCAAGGTTGACGACCCGTTGCGGGCGATGCCCGGCGAAGACCGCAGCCATGGCGTCGCGGTCGGCGATGTCGACGCGCAGGTCGGTAAAGCCCGGGTGATCGGCGACGCGCGCGAGCCGGGCCTTTTTCAGTTCGACGTCGTAATAGGGATCCAGATTATCGACGCCAACGACCTCGTCGCCGCGCTCCAGCAAGCGCAGTGCGAGCGCGTTCCCAATAAATCCGGCGGTGCCGGTCACCAGAACCTTCACAGGACTCTCCCCTTCCCCGTATTTAACGCGCGATGCTATCACAGGGGCGCGCTGGAGCCATTAACAAGGAAGGCCACCCGGCGCCGCAACGGACGGAAAGCGTCATTCACCCTCCAGCGCTCGCAATTCCTGCAAAACCCCTGTTCACTATCCCCATGAGCCACGCGCTTCATCCAGCCACAGTGATCCTGGCGTTGGCGCTCCCGCTGGGGCTGGCGGCGTTGTGGTCGGTTCCGCAGCTGCGCGCCATCGTGGGGCGCCTCGCGCCATGGTCGCCGCTGCCGGCGCTGCTGCTGGCGCTGTTCGCAGAACCGGGTTCCCCGGTGCACCTCGACTGGCTCCTGCTCGGAACCCGCTTCGGCCTGACCGAAATCACCCGCGTCTTCCTGTTGTTCACCGCCCTGCTCTGGCTGGGCGCCGGGATCTACGCCCGGGGCTATCTGCGCGACGACCCGCGCCGTCCGCGCTTCGAACTCCTCTGGCTGCTGACGCTCGCCGGCAACCTCCTGCTGATCCTGGCCCTCGACGTCGTCAGCTTCTACGCCGGCTTCGCGCTGATGACGTTCGCCGCCTACGGTCTCGTGATCCACACCGGAAAGCCGCAGGCCCGGCGTGCCGGGCGCGTCTACCTCGCGATGGCGGTGCTCGGCGAGGGCCTGATCCTGGCCGGGCTGCTCCTGACCGTCGTCCAGGCCGATGCCGGCATACAACCCCTGCTCACCGCCCTCCCGGCCGCGGTCGCCGCGTCCGACCAGCGCGATCTGCTGATCGCATTGCTCTGGCTCGGCTTCGGCGTCAAGGCTGGTCTGCCTCTCCTGCACCTGTGGCTGCCGCTGGCACACCCGGTCGCTCCCGTGCCAGCGAGCGCGGTGCTGAGCGGCGCGATGATCAAGGCCGGGCTGCTCGGCTGGCTGCATACCCTGCCGATCGGGCTGGTGAGCCTGCCCGGCTGGAGCGCGCTGGCGATCGTCGCCGGTCTGATCGCCGCCTTCGGGGCGGCCTTCCTGTCCCTGCACCAGGAACACCCGAAGACCGTTCTCGCCTATTCCAGCATCAGCCAGATGGGCCTGATCACGGTCGGCATCGGCATGGCCCTGCAGGAACCGGACCTGCGCCCGCTTTTGCTGGCGGCGATCGCCGTGTACGCGCTGCACCACGCCCTGTCCAAGGGCGCGCTGTTCCTCGGGGTCGGCATCGCCCGGCACCCGGGCCGGCTCGCAGGCCCGCTGCTCTGGCTGTTGCTGGCGCTGCCGGCCCTGTCGCTGGCCGGCGTGATGACCAGCGGCGTGGTCGCGAAACTGGGTCTCAAGGCGGCGCTGGATACGCAGGCCGCCCTCCCCGACTGGTGGGACCATCTCCCGCGCCTGCTGGAACTGGCCGCGGTGGGCACCACGCTGATCATGGCCCGCTACCTATGGCTGCTGCGCTTGGAAAGCCAGGGCGACCGCGCACCCTTTGCGAGCTGGGCGGGCTGGTTGCTTTTGCTCGCGTCGGGCCCGGTGCTGGTGTTCCTGCCGGGACAATGGCAACTGGTGGATCGCGATGCCATCACGCCCGGCGACTGGATCAGCCTCACCTGGCCAGTACTGCTCGGGACCGCGCTGGCGCTGATCGGCGCGCGGACCCTTCGCCCCTGGCCGATCCCGCCGGGCGACCTGCTCGCGCTGATCACGCCGCGGCCGGAGACGATGACGCGTATCCGGGTTCCGGCGACTCGCGCGCTCCGCTTCGTGCTTGGATTGCTCGACCCGGCGCGCATCATGTCGCGCCCCCGCCCCAACGAGTTCCTCCGCCCCGATCGGTTCTGGCAACGCGAGAGCACGCTGGTCTACGCGGTGCTGCTCGTGGTCATGCTGGCTGCCACCCTGCTCTGAGGGCGTTTGGCAGGCACGCTGCGGGGCTGGCGCACACTCCTCTCCTTGCAGGCGTGTTTTTGGCCCAAAAAACGCCCTGTTAAGCTCGAAAATCACGGCATTT
>NZ_REBW01000225.1 GCF_007692535.1 Thioalkalivibrio sp.
TCGAACGCGTTGAGGCGGCCCGGCTTGTAGACGGCGCGCGCGTGACTGAGCCGGCGAAAGCCGTCCCTTCCGTGATAGGCGCCGATCCCGCTTTCCCCCACGCCGCCAAAGGGCAGATTGTCCTGCGCCACATGCAGCAGCGTCCCGTTCAGCGTCACACCGCCCGAGATCGCCCCGTCGAGGATCGCCTTCCGGGTCCCCCGGTCGTTGGTGAAGGCATAAAGGGCAAGTGGGCGCGCGCGGGCATTCACGAAGGCGATGGCGTCCACGAGATCGTGGTAGGCCACGATCGGCAGAACGGGGCCGAAGATCTCTTCGCGCAGAAGAAGCGAATCGTCGCTCGCGCCGAGCACGATCGTCGGAGGGATCTTCCGACCATTCTCAGAACCCGGAGGCTGCAGGATGGTCGCCCCGCCGCGCCGGGCCTCGTCAATGGCGCCTTCGAGGCGATCCCGGTGATGCTGACTGATCACGTTGCTGTATTGCGGGTTTGTCTGCAAAGCGGGATAGGAGCGGACGATGGTCGCAAGGATCTCCTGCGCCAGAGGCTCGACCTTGTCGGCGGGGGCAAGGACGTAATCGGGCGCGATGCAGGTCTGGCCCGCATTCGTGAGCTTGCCCAGCACGATCGAGCGCGCCGCCTTGTCCAGCGGATAGTCGGGGGCAACGATCGCGGGCGACTTGCCGCCCAGTTCCAGGGTGACGGCGGTAAGGTTCCTGGCCGCCGCCTCCATCACCTTGCGCCCGACCGTGGTGGAGCCGGTGAAGAGCAGATGATCGAAGGGAAGCGCGGTGAAGGCCTGCGCGACCGCCTCGTCCCCCGTGACGACACCAACCTCGTCAGCGGCGAAATGCTGCGGAACGAGTTGCGCCAGCAGTTCGGAAAAGCGCGGTGTGTGCTCGGAAGGCTTCAGCATGGCACGGTTTCCCGCCGCCAGCGCATCGCTGAGCGGGCTGAGGCACAAGAACAGCGGATAGTTCCATGGCGAGACGATGCCGACCACGCCGAGTGGCTCGTAGCGCACCCAGGCCCGCGCGGGTTGAAACATTAACCCCACGCGGCGCCGTTCGTCGCGCATCCATCGCCGCACCGAACGGGACGCATGCTTGATCGCGTTCAGAAGCGGCAGGATCTCCATGAGTTCGGTTTCCTCGCGCGCCCGGCCGCCGAAGTCGGCATCGATGGCGCGCGCAATCCCGTCACGGTTTTCAACGACCATGCGCTTCAATGCGGCAAGCCGCCGCCGGCGCGCTTCGACATCGGGAATGCGGTCGTGGCGCGCGGCGTCGTGGATGGTGGCGAACATGCTTTGCAGATCGTCGTTCATGGCGTCTGTCCCTCAGTCGCATTGCCTGCCGCGCCGATGATCACATGGCCGGCCCCCTGCACACGCTTCCGGCAGGCCGGCCGAATCCTTCATCCGTCTGCCGATGGGACTGCGCAGCAGAGAATCCGATCCATTCAGGCCTTGGCGGCCGCCACCGAGGGCAAGAACGGCGCGGGGCGCGCAACCCGGAGCTCGATCCGGTGGTCGCCGCGGCGCGCAAGGCCGCGCTGATCGAGGACGGCGCGATCTTCAACGGTTATGACGCGGCAGGGATCGTGGGCATCGGTGCCGCCTCTGCACACGCACCGATTTCTTTGTCGGCCGAGTCCATCTCTACATCGAATCGAGCTTCACGTTCCTGAACAACGCCCGGAAGCGGCCGTGCCTATGGTCGATACCGAATCCTGGACTGTAGAGGTGGTCCGACTGCCCTGAGTGAACTACTCGGCCGACATGTAGGCCTTGGCTTCCTCGCCGGGGTCGGGCAGGCCGGCGATGCGCCAGGCGGCCAGGCAGTTGTGGAACAGGTCGTGGCAACACCACTCATTCAGATCGAGCTCGCGGCAGATCATGGCCACGGGCGGCGGCGCTTGGTACTTGCGATAATAGGCACGCAACGCATCGATGAGGGCCCAATGGATGTCGGTGAGCTGCGGGATGGACTCTTCCTTCGCCAGTTCGGCGGCGAGTTCGCGCGACCAGTCCTCCGGATGTATGAGCAGTCCGTTTTCGTCGAACTGATGCTTTGATTGCGTCTGTTCCATGGCGGCCCTCCTCCAGCGTGTACCCGTTACTGGAAGTATAGTCGCCAGGTATCGGGTGTCAGCAGTCGGTCCGCAGCAGCGCTATTTTTCGGCTGCGCCAGATGTCAGAAAGTCGCTGACCAATCCGATTCCATTCATGGTTCGACAGGCGACCCATGCATGAAGAAGGGAACAGCCTTTCGACCCGAGCCTGTCGAGGGACTCATGCCGCAACGCCTCGTCGGCTGTGCCGGGATGCCCGGCGAATGACTGCCGAATGCGGGCGAGAGGGACCCTTTGCATGGACAACGCCCGCGGGCGTAGCATCAACCCCTCACGGCTTCTGGGCATGCCCTCACTGCGGCTGAGGACATATTCAGAAGGTCTCAGTCTCACTCCAGCCGTTCGCCGGACCGAGCGAATCCCGCATCTCGGATATTGCGCGCTTGACCGGACGGAGCTGTGCTTGCGACTACGGGGGCACCTTGGCGCAGATGAACGAGCCCCAAAGATTGAACGAGTGGTTCGTGCCGTCCTTCGGGCCACCGCGCTTTCGCGTGGCGGTCGGTCTGCTCTTTCTTCCCTACACCGGGATGGTGCTGTCATTCACCGTGATCGGGTCGATGTTGGCCGAGACCATCCACTGGGATCGTGTCGCGGCGATCGTCGTCATCTATTTTCTCGCGCTGGGCATTGGCGCGCATGCACTGGATGCACTTGGCAGCCAGGCCGTCAAACCGTGGGGGGCGGTCTTCTCGAAGCGCCAGCTCTGGGTCGTCGCGGCAGTCTCCGTGGTCGTGGCCTATGCGATCGGCATCTATTACATCGTGCGCTACGCGCCGCTGCTGGGCGTGATCGCCGTCCTCGAGGGGTTCTTTCTCCTGGCCTATAACCTGGAATGGTTCCGCGGGCGTTTTCATACGAATGCCTGGTTCGCATTCGCTTGGGGTTTCCTGCCGGTGCTGGCCGGCTACGTGATTCAGACCAATTCCCTTTCGCTGGCCATCGTTCTGGTTGCCATGGCCATGGCGGCTCTGAGCCTCGTCGAAATCAATGCCTCCCGCCCGTACAAGGCGCTGAAGCGCGGCGCGGATGGACTGACGACCGAAGGGCGCGCACAGGCGGCTCAGCTCGAGGTCATCCTGAAATCCGTCAGCCTCGGCGTGATCCTGCTCGGCATCGCACTCCTCATCTGGCGCTGGACCCTGTGACGCCACGATGATGCGTGAAACGCCGTTCGTGCGATATTGGCGCATCACGCGCGCTGAGCTGGACACCGCCTTTCTGCACTGGATACCGCGCTTTTTCCCGAGCCTTTGCGAAACCCAGGCCGCCGCCGTTCACGACGCGCTCGCTGACGGCAAACGCCTGCGTGGCTGTCTCCTGTGCCTGGTGAACGACGCGCTGGGTGGCCGGCGTGAGGCCGCCTTGCCGCGCGCGCTTGCCGTGGAATGCATTCAGGCTGCGTCGTTGATACACGACGACTTCGTGGACCGTGACACCGAACGGCGCGAGCGGCCCGCCGCATGGACGAAGTATGGGCCCCGCAAGGCCGTGTTGCTCGGTGACCTCATGTTTGCGACAGCGCTGCACCGGATGACCGAAACCGGCCGCGCCGACGGTCTTGCGGTCGCCGAGGTCATCGCCACAATGGCCAGCGGCGCGTGGCAGGAGCCGCTGGAGCCTGCCGACGTCGAACGCGCGCTGTTGGCGGATCCGGAACGCGGTCGGGGACTCTATCCCAGAATCATCCATCTGAAGACGGGGGCGTTGTTCGGGACGGCCGCGCGTCTCGGCGCCATCAGTGCAGGTGGCTCGCAGCGCATGGCGGATCTGGCCCACGAGTTTGGTGTGCTCCTCGGCGAGGCCTATCAGATCGCCGACGATCTGGCCGACGTCGATGGCCGTGAACATTCCGCGCCCGAGTGGGCCGTGCTGGCGCCCGCAATCGTGCATTTCTGCGGTGAATCGGAACTGGCACGGGTCGATCTGCCCAAGGGTTCGACTGCGGCACCGGAATCCTTTCTCTCGGAGACGCTCCCGGTGCTGCGGGCGCGCATGCGCAAGGCGATGCACGCGAGGCTGAGGCTCGCATCCGAACGGGCAGGGCAGTTTCCCGACAGCCCGTTTGGTCGGCTGCTGGAGACTGCGCCGTCAGAGATCATGCACTTGAGCCTTGGCGCGCTACCCTGAACCGCCGTTGGGCGCTGCGGATGCGCCCGACTTGCGCGCAGACAGGATCGCGGATCCGTACAGCGTCAGATCATGTCGGCGGACATCCACGAATCCCGATTGCTCCAGTGCCCGCTGCAGTTCCTCGACCCAGGGGCTCTGTTCGATCAACTCGGGGAGCCCGTAATAGATCTCACGCCAGGATGGAAACAGGCGGCTGCCGGCAAGCTGCAGGATCCTGAAGTAAAGCCTCCAGATCCTAACCAGATGAGCCTTCGGCGGATACGTGAAATCGTGCGCCAGAAACACGCCGTTGGGTTTCAGCATCGAGTGGGCGTTGCGGCAAAGCAGCGGGAGTTCCGCGTACTTGGCGAGGTAGGACGAGGTGATACAGTCGAACGGAATCTCCGAGCGATAGTCTTCGGCGCGCCCCAGTACCAGTTCGATGTTTCCTGATCCGCGTTGCCTCAGCTTCTCCCGCGCCTGTTCAAGGTACTCGTTCCGCAGTTCAACACCGACTACCTCGCACTCGGGATGGCGTTTCGCAATGGCCAGCGTCGATATCCCGGTGCCGCAGGCCAGATCGAGCACGCGCGCCGGGTGCGGCGGTATGAGCTCCACGAGCCGGCGCTTCCACAGCCGGTCGATTCCCAACGTCGCGGCATTCACCATGAAATCGTAGCTGGCGCCGGTGCCCTGAAAGAACCGCTCCACGAGCGCGAGCCGTGCATCGCCAGAGCCCTTTGCATTCATCGTGATGCCTCCCAACCAAATCGCAATCCCGCTGCCACGACGTGGGCTACGCTCCAGTAAGCGTAGCAGCTCCAGAAATTTGCTTCGCGGGTGGCGGTCAGGCACTGCGCGATACCGCCGTCGATGAAACCGAACCAGCGCCGACAGTTTCCCGCCGAGCGCGCTTTGTGGCTCCGGCTCCACCGCCGCGGCGGCCGACAAAACGCGCATCAGGTCGCGCAGTGCGGGTTGCAGCCTTGGCGATTCCGGATGCCTACGCAGCGTGTTGCGATGAACCCCTGCCGGCTCGGCCAGATCCTGCTGCTACAGGTCGAGGATGGCGGCGACGCTCGATGCGGAGAACCGCGACGTACCGGGTTCGCGCGTCGATTCGAGCACGTCTGCAAAGATGGCGGTCATAGCGTTGCTCAGGGCTCAGGGCTCAGGCCAAGCTCGGTGACCCTACGGACACGAGGATGCAAGCCCAGGCGGGCACGCGCGGCGCGGTCCCCGGGTCACGGTACGAAGCAGGAGCTTTCATGCGAGAGTTCGATCGAACTACCCGGCGCGCTGACGTGATGGGCGGAATGGCCTGCATCCGCGGTATGCGGGTCACGGTCGGCGTGATGGTCGGGCAGATTTCGGCCGGGCACACGATGGAGGGAGTTCTGGCCGACTACCCCTATCTGGAGCGCGAGGACATCCTGCAGGCGTTGCGTTATGCCGCGTGGCGGGCCGAAGAGCGCGAGGTGTTGCTCGCCGACGCATGAGAGTTCTGGTTGACATGAATCTGTCGCCGCGCTGGGTGGGCTTGCTGGCCGCCAATGGGTTTGATGCCACACACTGGTCAACGCTTGGTGCGGCCCTCAACTCCGTGCGCCCCGGGACCGCAGCAGCGGTGCCAGCAGGGCCAGTGCCGCAAGCGCGGCCAGAGCCAGCAGCAGCTGCGGGGTCAGCACGTCGCGCAGCGCGACCTCGCCCGCCGCCGCGATACTGGACACCTGGTGCCCGAGCGTCGCCACCACGAAGGACAGCGGCAGCAGACCCAGGAAGGTGGCGAGGAGAACCCGGTTGAGCGGGATCGGGAAGATCACCGGCACGACGTTCACGGCCCAGGCCGGCACCAGGGGAAACAGCCGCGCGGCGAGGATGAAATGGAAACCGTTCGCGGTCACGGCCGGTGTCACAGGTGCGAGCCGCGCACCCCAGTGCCGGTGAATCGGCTGATGGAAAAGCCGGCGCCCCAAGGCCGCGATCATCACTGCGCTGAACGCCGACCCCACCGCACTCAACACCGCACCGAGTCCCGGGCCAAACAGGAACCCCCCGGTGAACATCAGCAGGAACCCGCCTGGGAACGGCGTGACCTTGCCCACCGTCACCACCAGCACGTAGACCATGGCCGCGGCGACCGGCCAGACCGCGACCCAACCGGTCAGCGAGGACTGCGAACCGGACAGCCACCCGAGGATGTCGGCATGGTGCGCCGTCGCCGCCCAGGCACCCGCGAGCAGCACGAATCCCAGCAGGGTGAGCCACAGCACGAAGCTACGGGGGCGGCATGCGACGCGGTGCTCACGACCGCTTGGGATAGCCGTTTCGCTGGCCGCTTGCGGTCGCGGCACGGCAGGGGAGGATTGGATTGGCATGCGGGTCTCTACAAGGGGCGTAGGTAGCTGGCGTTCATTGCCTCGCGAACCCCGGGGTCAGACCACGCGAAGTTGTGGTGAGAAAAATGAAAAAGATTCCGAACTGGGCGGGTTGCTCCCTAATCCTGTCCTTTCCGGCACCTAGAACGCCCGGATAAGCGAAGGTATCAAGTTCACCGGCAAATGTCTGTAGCGAGCCTCGACGGGGGTCCGACAGTGTCGTTCTGACACTGTCAGGGTGACCCAGTGTGTCGCCGTTATACGGCCACTCCAACCCCCAACGGCCTCGGGCGTTTCGAGATTCGGTGCATAAGTTGTTGTCCGAGAAAACATTCTAAAGCCGAAAAGCCACTTGGCATGTCGCATGCGAAGGGAAGGCAGCGATTTCACCAAGCGAACGGGAGGAAATGATGATACGACGCAAAACCGCCTTGGCTTTGGCCATCGCGTCTCTGGTTACGGTCGCGAGTCCGGTTGCTGCGCAAGGCTTCGACGAAGATGGCGGTAATGCATCGCCGGAGGCCGGCATGGGCACGCCGCCGCCGGAGCGCGGCATGGATGCGCCGCCGCCGGAGCGCGGGATAGGTGCGCCGCCGCCGGAGCGCGGGATGGGTGCGCCGCCGCCGGAGCGGGGCATGGGTATGCCGCCCCGGGAGGGTGGTATGGACACACCGCCGCAACCGGAGCGCGGCATGGGTATGCCGCCGCGAGAAGGTGGTATGGACACACCGCCGCCGCCGGAGCGCGGCATGGATATGCCGCAGCCGGAGGACATGGATCGGCCTGGCCCGCATGATGGGCCCGGAGCCCCCCCGACGAGGCCTTGACCCGGCCATAAACCTAGGGCCGCGGGGGCCCTAGGGCCGCGGGGGTCAGACCAAGCTAACGCATTGATGCAATGAGATAACACCTCGTTTTTTCGCCCAGATTTGGGCCTTGAATGCCCGCTTTTCGCCGCAAAAATGCTGGTCCAAGGCAAGTGCCTGGTCTCAGCAGTTGATCCGTGGCCGCTGCGATCCCGTAACGTCACCTGCCTGGAGGGCCCATTCTGTACGGAGAATGGGCCCTCCAAGGCATTTTTCGGGGGTCGAAATGAAGTGGGTTTTTATTAATATCATGGGCTTGGCTTGGTCCGACCCCGGACAAGCCGAAAAGCCCGCCCGGAAAAGCCCGGAAAAGCCGAAAAGGGTAG
>NZ_REBW01000107.1 GCF_007692535.1 Thioalkalivibrio sp.
ACGGCTTTTCGCCCTTCATCTGCGCCAAAAGGGTGGCCGGTGCGGCCGTAAGCGCAGTGCCCGAGGCAAGCAGTTTAAGCAGAACTCTGCGATCCATTTCTCTTTACTCCAATTGCAATTTTTGAGAGTGCAGGGACGATATCTGCCCTTGCAATGAAATCCAGCGGGCCCATCAAGTGGATCGGCCCGCCCAGCATCAGTGCGCCGGCGCCGTGCCATGATCTGTGCCGGCGGCCCTGTTCCGTTAGCACTGCAGGTCGCGCTCGGGCCCGTCAGCACCGTAGGTCGTGCTGGGGCCCCACTATAGAGAGGCGTTCCAGGCAGAACAGTCTGAAAAGTGCACGGAGCAGGGCAAGGGTCGCACCGGTTGGCGCTGCGACCCTTGCGGTGGCGCATCCATCACCTACCTCCCGCTGGATGCATTGCCACCTCCCGTGGCGCTGCGCTCGTCATGACGGCCCAGATCGAGAGGCTGGTGTCCTAGGAGGCTGTTGGGCTTAGGTGGCGCCTACTGCGCCGTAGGGGCTGTAGGCGATCCGGAGGCGGAGGCCCCGAGGGATCGCTCACCTGCCGAGCAGGCAACCCGGATAGCCGTAACCCCAGCGCCATGGCATGCCGCTGCAGGGTCCGCCGCCCAGCCGCACCGCATCGAACATGGCATCGGCGATCAATCGGTAGGCACTGGCGATCTGCCGTTCGGTCAGGCCATAGCTTTCGGACAGGTATTGTGTTCGGCGTGCGCCGGTGTCGAGTACGCACTCCCGCAGAGCCTGGTCGGCCGTGAACCGCGTGCGGTAGCTCTCTTCGGCTGCGCGTGCACCGCCCGCGGCGTGATACGCCCGGTCATGGGTTACGCAGCAGGCTTCCCAGGGCGGGTGTTTCTCGTGGGTTTCGGCGAAGGCCGGCAGGAGATCCGCGATCAGGTCCCAGGCCATCGACAGCCCGCCGCTGCAGCCATCGGTGACGAAGGCGGCGGGGGCATGCCCGGTCCTGTCCATGACCTCGACAAGACGGCGATGTGCCGCCATCTCGATGGAAAGGCGCATTGCGAAGGATTCCCCGGGTTCCGGCTCTGCGGTCGCGCTTGCCGGGGCGATGGCGGCGATGCAAAGCCCCAGCAACAGAGCGAAGGCCTTTTCCCGATACTCAGGCATCGGCTTCCTCGGCCACGAGATCGAAGCTCTTCAGCCGGAACCGGTCGCTTACCCAGAGGAGCAGGCGTTCCGGTGCTGACAATTGGTTGCGCGCCTCCATGACCTGGCGAGCCAGTGCCGGCTCATCGGTGATCAGTCCGTCGACACCCATCGAGATCAGGCGCACCATCGTGACCGGGTCGTTGACCGTCCAGACGTACAGCTTCCTGCCCTGCGCGTGGGTGCGCCGGATCAGGTCCACAGAGACCTGTCCGGTGTTGACCGCCAGGAAATCGGCATCGAGGGCGGAAAGATCGCCAACCGCGGTGGCTGCCAGGACCCCGTGGGTCCAGTCGGGCCGCAGCGCCTGCATCTTGCGCACGCCCTCGATCTTGAGCGACATGACGGCGATATCCGCCGACATCCCCGTTTCCTCGACGATTTCCACGACACGGGGTTCGAGCGCGATGTCGCGACCGTAGTATTTCAGCTCGATCAGGACCTTGCCGCGGCCCTTGGTGGCGAGCAGGACCTCGCGCAGGGTCGGCGTGCGCTCACCGGAATACGCCGAGTCGAACCAGCTGCCGATGTCCATCTCTGCCAGATCCGCCATCGTGGCGTCCCACACCTTCAGATCGACGCCGGCCATCTTCATGAAATCGCTGTCGTGGGCGACCACGACCTCGCCATCGGCGGTCTCCTGCACGTCGAGTTCGATCCAGTCTGCGCCTTCCACCAAGGCCTGCTCGAAGGCGGCCATGGTGTTCTCGGGCCGCGCCACGGACGCGCCACGATGGGCGATGATCTCGACCTCGCGTTCGGCGCTGACGCGTTCGGCCAGGCTGCCACCCAGGTAGAGGCCCCCGCCCAGCGCGACCGCAGCGCCGCCGAGCAGAAGCAAAACCGGAAGCGCCCCGACCGCCAGGGGACGTCCGGCGACGACCCGAGTGCTCTCCGGTACATCCCCCGTCGCCTCGCGGTAGAGCCGTTCGAGCAGCGATGCGAGCGCGCCGTTGGCAAAGGCGGATACCACGGCGTTCGCAAGCCCCCAGAGAAGCAGCAGCGCGACGATCGAAAACGCCAGCACGCGAAGGTTCGCCCCGAAGAGCTGTTGTGCCCCGCTGACCAGCAGCGCGGCGATACTGGCGACCAGCGCGAACAGCAGGCTGCGCAGAAGGGCCCACACCACGATCCGCCAAACGACCTGCATTCGTTGTCCCTGCAGCCGGCGCGCGCTTTCGGCAAAACTCCGTCGCGGCGGCACTCTTCCGAACAGGAACAGGTGCAGGGCGATGGCCCAGCTCGACAACCGCGCCACCAGGACGACGGCGAGCCCCGCCAGCAGCACGGCGCCGATCCCTGCGGCAGCAAGGAAGGCCGGCGGCCGGTAGGTCAGGTAATAGTTGATGTCGTAGCGGCCGAGCGCCAGCCACGCGATCGCCGCGCCGACCAGAAGGAATGGCGCCGCGATCAGCAGAACACGCAGGACGAGCTGCAACGCGAAGGCGAACAGCCCGGCGAACCGCCCGAGAAAGAGCCCCAGCCCCGAGAGCAACGCCCGGGGAACCCTGTGCTCTTGTCGGCGCAGGGTATCGGTCATCACGGCGACATCGAGGACGCTGGCCACGATCGACAGGCTGATCAGCGCCAGCGCCCCGGCAAATCCGACCGGCGTCAGCAGGAACCACGCGATGTCCTGGTCGGTGACCACGTTTTGGCCGGACGCCGCGAGGGCGGCGGCCAGTACAAGTCCCGACACCGGCACGATGACCGCCGCCGCCAGCAGGCGGATCGACAGGTGAATCAGGGTGAACGGTGCGAGAAACTGCAGCGAGGCGCGATAGCTCGCAAAGACATCCTGCAAAACTTTCACGGCGCCCCCTCCAATTTTGGAATGCGATGGTCCGGCGAGGTACTGATTTCTGCCACCAGGCGCGTCGGACGGGATAGGGTTCGGTTTCGGCTACCCCGCTCTCGCCTTGACGGGCCGGATCGCGTGGCCGCTGTCCCAGGTTCAGGTTATTCCGTCGCGCGCGAACTGTTGCCTCAGTTCCTTCAGCAGAGACCTTTGCATCTGCCAGTAATTTTCGGTTCGCACCCAGGGCTGGACCGCGAAGACCATCTCCGAGGGGCCGATACGGGCAAGGTGAACCTCGGGCGTCGGTTTGTTCAGAACCTTCGGGTGCTCCGAAAGCAGCTCGCGGATGCTGCTCTCCACCCGGTCCATGTCGTTATCGGGACCACAGGCGATCTCGAGTTCCACCCGGCGGGCCCTGCTCGCCGTCAGGTTGACGATCGTGTCATCCCAGATCTTCCGGTTGGGCACCAGCTTGATCGTGTTGTTCGGGGTGGCGATCCTGGTGCTGTTGAGCGTCATCTGCCGGACCCTGCCTTCAGCGCCCGACACCTGAACGTAATCGCCCACGTCGTAGGCGTGGTAGAGAAGGATCATCCAGCCCGCGACGAAACTTTTCAAAGAGTCCTGCAACGCAAATCCGATCACGATTCCGGCGACCCCCAATCCCGCAAGCATGGGCATCACGGACCACCCCATGGTCGCCAGCGCCACGATCACTCCGGCAAGAAACGTGAATCCGAATGACAGAGTCAGCAGCCGCTCCTCCATCAACTGGCTGAGTCGAACAAACCGGGTGTCCATGATCGCCTTGAGCAGGCGGCGGATTGCATGTGCGACAAACCAGGCCAACAGCAGGACAGCCAGGAACGTGAACACTCGGAGAAGGAGATTCGGACCGTTGCGGGCCGCATTGCGCCACAGCCTTTGGGTCTGTTCGCGCCAGATGTTCGCGAAGACTTCACGTTGCAGGATTTCGGTTCCGATCCGACCCTGCTGCTGGATCAGCAACGCACGGTGGCCGGCCGTGTCGATGTCGAGACCCTGAAGGACACCGAGCCAGGCAGCCATGTTCGTCAGGTTCCGAGTCTGCTTCTGGTTGACTGCGCGCAGTGCCGACTCGATGTCTGCGTTCGAGGGGTCTGTACTGAGCCACCGCCGCAGCTCGGTCAGCGTCTGGGCATCCAGCCGAATCTGACCGTGGAGGCGCTCGACGTTCCGCGTGACGAATTCCTCGAATGCATTCCATTCGTTTTCGACGCTCAGGCCCAGCCGCTCGCGCACTCGGAGCAAGGAGCCTAGTCCGCTCATGTATTCCAAGCCGAGGGTCTCCAGATCCTGGATGAAGGCCCGGGACACGCTCGCCTGTAAACCGCTTTCAAACTCGTCGTGTTTCAGACGCTCCTCGCTCGCTCTGGCGTAGACCCCCTCGAGACGGGAGAGGGACGCTTCGAGCAGCCAGTCTGTGGCGTCTCCGAGACGCCCTCGGACAGTCGGGATCGTCTCCAGCGCCGGCATTTCGAGCCACGCCGGCTCCACCCTCGCGAGCGCCTCCAGCATCAATTGATCCAGGCGGAAATGGAATCCGTCGCGATCCCATTCCTTCAGGTCGCCCGCAACCGACTGCATCTCGCTGAGGTGTTCAATCCGCTCCTCGAGCTCGACCACCCGCGGCGTCATCCCGCTGCCATTTCCTGCGGGCTCCTGTGCGGATATCACGCCCGTCAAGGTGGTCAGCATCAGTACACACAGCCAGCGATACATAACGTCCGACTACTCCATGCATGGACGAGGAAAGAAGCGCGGGATCCGACCCTGCCACCTTACGCCACCGATGGATCGAGTGCGGCAGCGGTGGCACAACGCCTGGCAGGAAAAGGGTTCCCCGTGCGCAGTGCGAGGGCCGGCAGGGGAGACGCTCCAGGCGATCCTGCGTCGATCGGCTTGGCCCCGATCTAAAAAGGATGCCTTCACCTAAACCCCCAAAGTATAGAAAGGGATTTTTGGCAAAACAATCTGAAAAGTGCACGGCGGGAGGGGCGCCGGGCGGCAGTCATTCCCTGAATGCGGTGCGCAGGCATGGGAGCTTTGTTATGGTCTACGTAACCTGCTGATCGCGCGGACGGAAGATTCCGATGGGAGAGTACTTGTTGGATGGAGTGAACCGAATCCACTACCAGTCGGTAGAGCAGTTCCGGGAAGCGCTCGGACACATCTGGAACGTGGAGGTGACCCAGTCCGATCCCGGCCCGATCGAAATCGTACTGTCGGCCACCTGTGTCGGCGACTGTCTCGTGTACGGCGGCAGCGCCAACCGGACCCTGTTGTGTTCGGGGCAGCGCTCCGACGATTTTTGGACGATTTCGCCCATCACCCATAGCGGGACCGGAAGCCGGTATCGCGGTCAGCAGCTGGATGAGGGAGAGATTCTTCTGCTGAATCCGGGTGGGGATGTGTACCAGCAGGTGGCCGCGGGTCATCGCCAGGACGCCGTCTCGATTCCCGTGGCGCTCGCCGAGCGGATCTTGCAGGCCGAGCATCAGACCTCCGCAGAAGACGTGTGGAAGCGCTGGTGCGTCAGGTCGGATCCGCGCATCACGGCCCACGTGGCCCGGATTGCACAGATGCTTCTCTCCGAGTCAAGCGCGGGCCATGCCAGAACGAGAGCCAGCGTCGATCTGGCGGGGAAGATCATCGCACTGGTCCAGGAAGCTCGACAGGTCCGACATGCCCCCTCCAGCCTGGCCCAGCGCCGGCGCATCGTCGGTCGGGCCGAGGCGTTGATACGTAGTCGACTCGACAACCCGCCGAGCGTGATCGAACTCTGCGAAGCAACGCACGCGAGCCGGCGCCTGCTCTTCTACGCGTTCAGGGAGCTGCTGGGACGTTCGCCGTACGCACACGCCAAGGTGCTCCGGCTGCACGCTGCGCGGCGCCGCATTCTCGCCAGGAGAAACGAACGCTGCGTGCAGCAAATCGGGTTTGACCTCGGGTTCTGGCACTCCGGTCAATTTGCGATTGACTACGCCAGGCTTTTTGGCGAATCGCCCAGCAAGACCCGACTCGACACTCAGCAGAAGAGCTGAACACCCGCTCCCGGGGTCGGACCAAGGCAAGTACCTGAATCGAATAGGAAACAGGACCTTTTTTCGGGGTTTTTTCGGCCTTGGAGGCCCCATTTTGGGGCCAAAAGCGACGGCCTAAGAAAATCGTACGCGGTGGCCCGGTTTCAGCAGTCGCGGGTTTTGTGCCTGGGCGGGCCTTTTAGGCCCCAAAATAGCCCGTCCACGGTGTGGAATCCGGGTAAAGTGATCGAGATTTGTGTTTAAAAACAATCGCTTGTTCTGGACCGACCCCAATCTGCAATCGGCATGATCCTTGGCCGATACATGCGCGGCCGGCCGGACGCTCAGAGCCAGCGTCCGAGGCTCACGCCTGTGCGCACCGACACGGGGCCGAGATCGACGCTTGGCCCGGAGATGCCGATATTGGCGTAGATGCCACCGCCGGAGCAGCCGGTGAGCAGAAGACAGACCGACAGGGAGCCGGCGGCGAGGAGTGTACGCCGCCAAGCGCTGGATTTGATGCGGGAAAGGCTGGTCAGAACCGGGACGGGTTGCATGTGCTTTTTCTCCATGGCTTCATGGTTTCAGCGGGCAGCCTGGTGCTCGGGAACGGGCTCCCAGCGCTGGACCAGGAAACCCGCACCGGTGGGATCGTTCAGGATGGCGACCTCGCCGCCGCGCGGGTTCTTCCGAGGCGGCAGCAGGACCTCGCCGCCGAGGCGCTCGGCGGCCGCGGCCGTGGCTGCCGGATCCGAGACCTTCACGTAAGCCACCCAGGTGTCCGGGATGCGATCCACCGGCTTCAGCATGACGCCGACCCGCGGTACACCGCCTGCGCTGAGGTAGCGATAGTTGCTGTAGGCGTCGCCCATGCGGTTAACCTCGTAATCCGGCACGAGAGACTTGTAGAAGGCCAGCGTCGCGTCCGGATCCGAGCTCCATATCTCATTCCACAGCCAGTCGCCAGGCTCGGCGGGGCGATCCGCCGGATCGCCGCCGCGGGGCTCGAGCAACGTCAGCACGGCGCCTTGCGGATCAGCGACCACGGCCACAAGGCCCCGTTGTGGGATATCCAACGGGGCCTGGTAGACGGTGCCGCCGGCAGCGCGTACCGCGGCCACCGCCGCGGCCATGTCCGCAACGGACAGCACGGGAATCCAGCGTGACACGTTGACATCGCCACCGATGCGGCGGGCGTCAACAAGTCCGCCGATGATGCGACCATCGTGCTCGATGACCTTATAGCTCTGCCCGCGGCCGAGACCCACGTCGCGGAAGGTCCAGCCGAACAGTCCCGCATAGAAGCGCCGCGCGGCCGTGGGATCCTCGGTCAGCAGGTCGTGCCAGACGATCTTGCCCGGTATGGGCTGCGTATCGGCGGTATCGATGGGCGGAATTCGCGCCGGGTCGAGGCCGGCGCAGCCGCCGACGACGATGAGTATGAGCGCGGCAAGAGCAAGACGGGCGCCGTTGTGCGGAAGTCGGATCACTGCTGAGCTCCTGAGGTGGACCGCTGGACCGGGAGGCGGCGCCGCGCCGAAGATGTCGACCCGGAACTGCGATGCGACCCTGTTCTACCAGCTTCAGTGGTTGTTGTCATCGCCGCTTATCGGAAGGATAAGCAAGCTGACACGCGCCGACTCGCCGGGCCGGACCAAGACAAGTGCCTGAATCTAATGCGCAACAGGACCTATTCTGCGCCGTACAGGTCGCCCGGGACGCAAGGCGTGTTCTTTCGCGCTAACTGTCATGGACT
>NZ_REBW01000230.1 GCF_007692535.1 Thioalkalivibrio sp.
CGTCATCCGCCAGCAGAGCGACAGGGACGGCTGGCGCGTTGCGCGTTTCGGCGCGCGGCCTCAGCGGGGAGCCTCCCGGGCAGCGCGCCAGGCGTCGAACCAGCGGCGGGGCCGCACGATGCGCAGGGTGGGCTCGCTGTCGCTGAGTTCGACACCGAGCGCGAGCGCACCCAGCCGGGCATACAGCGCGCCGTTGGAGACACCTTCTGCCAGTGCCAGATCGGCGAGCAGTGTCAGGTTCTCACCGCGGAGGTCGACATTGCTGAGCCGGATCCGGGTGTCGTTCAAATCGAGCTGCGCGGTACCTTCGATGTCACGCACGTCCAACAGCCGTCCCAGCCAGTCGCTGTCCCGCGCACGGCTGAGAAACAGCCGGGCCAGCAACCCGGTATCGCGCATCGCCAGGCCCACCCGACTCACCAGCGTGATCTGCTCGGTCCAGCGCAGTCGCGCATCGTCGAAATCCAGCTGCACCCACCAGTCGGCGTCGCCCCGGCGCTCGCCATCCTGGCGTTGCACGCGGTCCAGCCGCAGGGAGGAGTGATCCGCGTTGAAACGTCGGGTGGCCAGATCACCGTCCGTGAGCTGCAAGGCAAGATGCAGATCCCCGCGCAGGTGCTGGTCGAGCAACGCCAGTTCGGCATCGGAGGCATGCAGCGCCAGGGCGCCATGGGCATCGAGACCCACCAGGGTGAACTCACTGGACAGGCGCGCCCGGCCGCCGAGCAGCGTGACCCCGGCGTTCTTGGGCAGATAGTCGTTGTACCGGGTGAAATCCGGGACCTCCGTCATGGGCAGGGAGATATGCGTCGTGAAGTGCCGGGGTTCTGGCGACACCAGTACCTCGGAGAAGCGCTCGGTTCGGGTGGTCACGACCAGATCACGCCCCTCCAGGTGCGGCCGGTCGTCATCCTGGCGCTGCAGCGAATACTGCGGTATTCCGAGCGCAAGCCGGACCTGCTCCGGCGTATCCCACTGCGCGGTCAGTTCACCGCGGCCTGCCGCCTGATGGTCGAGAAAACGCACCTGCAATTGATCCGCCTCGACCCGCAGGTGGGTACCGGCCAGGATTCGCTGCTCCTCGAAAGCCCCCTGCAGGTGCAGCTGACCGTTGCCCTGCACCGCCAGGCCGTGGGCATCGGGCAGGAAGGCGTTGAGAAAACCGAGCCGCTGCAGCGTGCCTTCCAGAACGAACTGCCCCGTGGGAATGCCGTCGCGGCGCTGCAGGCGTCCTTCGCGCAGCAGCAGATCGCTCTCCAGACGCTCGGCATCCCGCCCCTCGCCTATTGCCTGCCAGCGCAACCGGCTGCCGCCGATATCCAGCCGTTCCCCGTCCAGCGCCACCTCGTTGAGGACGAGCGTCAGGTGCATGTCGCTCTCGAGGATGTGCTCCTGGAGCTGGGTACGCAGCTTGTCGCCGGAAATCGAGAGCGCGCCGCGCAGGTGGTTTGCCGTCACCTCCAACTGCCCCTGGCTCTGCGCACCGCCGCCGAGCAGCAGCAGGGGCGCGGGGTCGGAGAGAAACGGGGTCAGATAGGGCTGCAGCACACGGATATCGGGCAAGCGCGCGTCGCGCCACACGATCTCCGCGCGGGCGCCTTCCCTGGCCTGCTTCGGGTCGAACGGACTGGTCGCGGTCAGCCGCAGTTCGGCATCGGCGAGCAGCTGGCGCGCCTGGTGATGCAGGGTCGCCCCCGCCAGCACGGCATCGACCGTGACACGGTCACCGTCGTCCAGCCCGGCGCGCAGCGAACCTGCGCCGCTCGCCTCGTAACCGAGGGCGCTGACCTGCAGTTGCGGGGCCCGGACCTCCACGCGGGCATGCGCCGGTCGGGCATCCCGCATCTCGAACTCCGCCTCGAGCTGACCCGCGCCGCGCAGCCGGACTCCCCGGCCATCCAGCGCGTGCTGCAGGTACGGATCCAGCATGTCCAGGCGAATCACGTCGCCACTGAGCGCGAGCCGGGCCCGGGTGGGAGGTTCGAGCTGGTCCAGACGACGGTTGTCCAGTTCGGCGGCAAGCGTCAGTGCAGCCTGGCTGGCGTAAGGGGTGGTGTCCGCGAGCGACACGTCGCGCAGCCGCGTGGTGAAGAGGAGCTGCTCGGGGTGGTCGTCGGGAACACGCACGACCACTTCGCCCTCGCCGTCGGCACTGTGGGTGGTGCCTGCGGCCTCGAGCGTGACCGGCTCGCGATCGGGCCAGGTGACCTGGCGCCATCGGGGCTCGTCCACTTCCACCCGCAGTGCGGGCGAGTCCAGGCGCAGGGTACTGCCCGGCGCCAGCAGCCCCCGCGCCAGCGTCAGGTCTCCCTGCAACCGGCCGTAGCCGGAGAGGGCAAGCCAAGGCAGGGCGTCCAGATACGGCGTGAAGACATCCCAGGCGTCGGCATGAGCGTCCAGGCGCAGGTGACCGGACAATGCCTCGAGAAGGTCCGCACCGACCTCCATCGGGGCGACACGCGTCAGCGACGCCTCGCCGGTGAGCGCGATGTCGCGCACCAGCACGGCACCGTCGGCCTGGCGCTGCAGCAGGCCGCGGTCCAGGCGCAGCGCCAGATGAGAGATTTCCAGCTGCCGGGCCGTGAACAGGGTGTCCTCGAGACGCAGGGAACCGTCACCCTCGAGGGCGAGGTCGTTCAGCGTCAGGCGCCGGATGCCGTGGGCATCCAGTGAACGGATGTGCAGTTGGCCACGCAACAGCCCGAACAGGGAGAGATCCAGCGTAGCGCGCTCGGCGTCGACGGACAGCGCGAGTTCGTCGTCTTCACGTGCCAGATGGAATCCCTGGACCTCCCATCGGCCGGGGTGTCGGCTGCGACCACTCTCCCAACGGATTTCGACACCCTCCAGCTGGGACAGCCGCTGTGGCAGCCAATGGCTGTTGAGAAGCCAGTAGCTGCCCACCAGCCAAGCGATGACCAGGATCGCCAGTCCGGCCCCCAGCCAGGCGACCAGGTGATACCGCGAGCCGGGACGGAGCCGGCGATCCGGCATACCGGGCGAGCCCTTTGGCGTTGTTGCCGGTCCGTTGCCGTCCGCCACCGCTATGGCTCCGGGATGCCCGGAACCGGAAGGGTGTCCGTGTGCCTGAAATGCGTGTCTTTGGACAGCAAGGATGGCTCCTGTACCCGCGCCGGTGCGTCGACACAGCCGTCATCGTCGTGAAGACCTGCTGGGTGCTGCGCCTGCGCGTGCTGGCCGAATGCCCGGCGGGCCTCGCGAGCCGGAAGACCATCCACTACTACCGCCTCGATTCCGGCGCATTCGATCCCCTGCGGGTCATTCCATGGCCCGCATGCAGCACTTCTTGTACTTCTTGCCGCTGCCGCAGGGACAGGGGTCATTGCGGCCCACCTTGGGGGTTTCGCGAACGTACGGCATTTCCTGCTGCATGGGCCGCTCGCGAGACCAGGGGTAGTCGCTCTGCTCCTCCGGCATCGACCGGTCGTCCAGCCATGCCGGGTCGCCGCCGTGCTCCTGCGCAATGGACAGATCGTCCAGCCACGCAGCGTCGTCCTCGTCTCCCGGAATCCAGCCATCCTCCTCCCTCCAGCGTAACTGGCGCAGGCGGATCTCATTGGGATTGTAGAAGGACAGGAAATGGGCGCGCGGCCGGAGCGGACGATTCTTACCGCTGAAGCCACGCTCCACGTCGCCCACTCCGTACGGAATGCCGAAGGTCTGTGCCGCTTCGAAAGAACGGGCCTGCTCCATCAGCAGCGGGCGGAAGCGTTCCCTGGGATGATCCAACAGCACTTGCCCCCCCAACTCGCGGAACATCGCGTCTTCCGAGGGATCGGCGATTCTGGAAGCCACCCAGTCCAGCAGCGCTTCCAGACCATCGTCAACACCATCGCGATGCGAATCCGATAGCCACTCCATGGCAAGGCCGCGCCCGAAGGGGTTTACGGACCGATCCTCCGCGACCGCCAGCAATACCGGCCGGAGGAAGGCTTCCTTGCCCCGGCAGAGCTGGTCCCAGGATGGACTCAGCCACTCCCAGATCGCATCGTCGGGATTCGTGCCCAGGCGCCCCAGCGCCGCGGCCATTGCATTGCCGGCCGCCTCGCCGCGTAGCGCCCCAAGGATGTGCATGGCGTGAACCAGGACCCACCAGGACCCCGCTTCGTCATCGGCCTCGTGCTTCCACATGGCGTCGTCCGACAACAGTGCATGCAGGCGTGGAAGGAGGGTCTCGCCCCGGCGAATGCATTCGTCGATGAGGATACGCGGGACCTGATCCTCCCATTCCAGGAGCTTGGCCACCAGCTCCTCGTCGTCCATTTCAATGAGGTCGGCATCCGGCCACAGCTCGTAGAAGGGATCCTCATCGTGCAGATATTCCCAGGTCTGCTCGTCGGCAAACCGGAAGATCGCGATTTTGCGCACCGCCGGGGCGAGGACCCTTGCCAGCTCTTTGCTCGTCGCAGCACCGCCGGGGCCGGCCGCCGAGGGAACAAACAGCCCGCGCAGTTCCGGGTTGGCGATCGCCTGGATCGCGAGCATCGCCTTGGCCGCATCGATGTTGTCGTCGTTCCATGCCGACCAGGCTCGATCCGCGACCGCGATACCGGCCACGTAGCCCTTGCACCATCGCTCGGCCTCCGTCACCGACAGGGGTGGGTCGAAGCGGAAATTGCCGGCCCGGAGGGTATCGTTGATCTCCTCGAGGACACGCTGCAACGCGGCATGGGCATCCGGCGCCAGATCCTCCGACGACGACACGCCAAATCCCGCCTCGAGGCACCCTGCCACGGGCATTTCCTCCGGCGCGAGCAAACAGGCGGTCAGAAAGCCATGCAGACCCGCTTCCGTCCTCAGCGGGTCCACGGCGTGATCGATCAATGTTCGAAGGGCTGTGTTCACTTGCGACATAGGCACTCCCTGTTCCGACAGCGCATAACAACGGGCACCCCGATGGTAGCCCCCCGCCCCGCACCTGAACAAACCATCCCGGGGTCGGACCAAGCCATGCCATTGTAATTACTGAAAAAACACCCAATACAATGCCTGCTTACGAGCCTTAAACGGCCATTTTCGCTACAAAAAACGCCGCCCTAAGGAGGATAGCCCCGCCCGATTGCATACACTGGCCTTGCGATCCTTCGACCTTCAGGAAGCACTGCGCAGATGCGCTCGCCATTATCCGTCCGGGCAGGAAGATGTGGGAGGGCTCGATGACACGGCCGGCGATCAGGGCCACCTTTTTTCCTGTCGGAAGATCAGACTCCACGCCTTTGAACCATAAGACGAGTTACGGAGCAGGAGGGCCTCCATGGGCAACACCACGACAGTCTTCGGCGGAACCGGATTTCTGGGCAGCGCCATCGTGCAACAGATCGTGGCCTCGGGAAGACCGGTGCGCATCGCAGCCCGCCATCCGGCGCGGCCAGCCTGGGCGGGAGACGACGCTGCCATCGAACTGGCCACTGCGGATGTTCGTGATGAGGCCAGCGTTGCCAGGGCTCTCGAGGGGACCGTCGCCGCAGTGAATGCGGTGAGCCTCTATACCGAATCCGGCGGCAACGATACCTTCCACGCCGTTCATGTCGAGGGCGCCGGACGGGTGGCGCGCCTGGCGCAGGACGCTGGTGTCCGGCGGCTCGTGCTGATTTCGGGCATCGGCGCTGACACGGCCTCGCCTTCTTCCTACGTTCGCGCGCGTGCCCATGGCGAGCAAAGCGTGCGGGCGGGTTTCCCGGATGCCATCATCGTGCGCCCCAGCGTGTTGTTCGGTCCGCAGGATGCCTTCCTGTCGAACCTGGCCCGTCTCTCGCAACTCCCGGTGATCCCCCTGTTCGGTCGCGGCGATACCCGCCTGCAGCCCGTCCTCGTCGATGACGTGGCCAAGGCCGTAGCACACCTGACCGGGTCGGCCGATCCCGCATCACCGCTGTTCGAACTGGGCGGCGCGCAGGTGTACACCTATCGCGAGATCGTGAAACAGGTGCTTGCCCACCTGGGACGCCGCCGGCCGCTGATTCCGGTGCCCTTTTTCCTTTGGCGTGCACTGGCGGCGTTGGCGAGGCCTCTGCCCAACCCGCCCCTGACACGGGACCAAGTGCTACTGATGCAGCCGGATAACGTCGTCGGTGACGAAGTGGGCACCTTCGCGGACCTCGACATCACGCCGCGCTCCCTTGAGGAGAGCCTGCCGCATTGCCTTGAGCCGGCTTCACGCGAAGCAAAGCCCTAACGCTCTTGGCAGCCCGGGTTCCCCCCGTGGCCAGGAAATCCGCCACCTCCCGGCGTTCGAGGGACTTCATCCAGCCCGCCAGACGCGTCGGCGGCACTGCTCGCGGCATGACGCACGGAGATCTTCCAATGTAGCCGGGCAACATGCGGGCGCTCTGCCGTTTCGTGAACGGTCCGGGCTCGGGTCGGTCCGAGTCTTTGAGGCGCCGTGCGATAGCGTGTGGCGCCCCATTGTCGATGAACCACACCAGGGACAGACAACATCGAGGAGACTCCGATGACCGACAAAATGGTGGACGTGACGATTCATATCGACGAGCAGGTAGCCGCAGAGGAGCGTGAGGGCATTCAGAAGAAGCTGCGCAGTCTGGACGGGGTGATGGCTGCAGCCAGCCACGACCATACTCCCCATCTCATGATCGTGGAGTACAACCCGGACCTGATCGACAGCCGCAAGATCCTGGACACGGTCACCGATACCGGGGTCCATGCCGAACTGGTCGGCATGTAGCTTCGCCGCTCTTGGTCAGCGAGCCGCGCGCATCGCGGCCGGATCCCGGCAATCGATCAGGCGATCCGGGACGCTCGATGTTGCCCCGCGCAGTCATTGCCGCGTTGGGGCTGCTTCTGCTGCTTGCCCTCACCTCAGCGGGAGCGGCCTACTGGATGATGCTGCATATGCCGGGAGCGTCTTACCAGGGAACGCCAGCGCCCCTGGATGCCGAAGGGCGGGCGCTGCGCGACCGCCTGCAAGAACACGTCCGGATGCTGGCGGAGGAAATTGGCGAGCGTCATTACTGGCAGCCCGAAGCCCTGCGAGCGGCCGCCGACTATATCGACCAAACCCTCCGGGACGCCGGCCACGAGCCGGTCCGCCATCCTGTTCCGACGCGGGACCAAGAGTTCCACAACATCGAGGCGCGACTGCCGGGTAACACTCTGCCCAACCAGATCTTCGTGATCGGCGCGCACTACGACACGGTGCGCGGAAGTCCCGGCGCCGACGACAACGCCTCGGGTGTCGCCGTTCTGCTCGAACTGGCCCGCCTGTTACGCGATGCAGAGCTGGACCAATCCCTGCACCTGGTCGCCTTCGTGAACGAGGAGGAGCCGTTTTTCGGCACCGCCGCCATGGGCAGTCTGCGCTATGCCCAGGCGGCCCGGGAACGGGGCGACGACATCGTCGGCATGATCTCGCTGGAGATGCTGGGCTATTACAGCGACGAACCCGGCAGCCAGTCGTACCCACCGTTGCTCGGCCATTTCTACCCGGAGCGAGGCGATTTCATCGCCGTCGTCGGCAGCCTGAGCGCACGGCCGCTCGTTCGCCAGACCATCGAGGCCTTCCGGGAACACGCGGATGTTCCCTCCGAGGGCCTGGCCGCGCCCGAACTGCTGCGCGACGTCCTGCGCTCGGATCACTGGGCATTCCAGCAAATGGGTTACCCGGCCATCATGCTGACCGATACCGCCAACTTCCGAAATCCGCACTATCACGGGCCGGGCGACACCCCGGACCGGCTGGACTACGAAACCATGACGCGAGTGACCGTTGCGCTCGCCAGGGCGATCGAGACCATGA